>JAISXK010000130.1 GCA_031270585.1 Clostridiales bacterium
ATTGCCGCCGCAGCTATCGTCTCCCAGTCGGACACGCGCAGCAGATTGCCCTCATTGTACGCGGAAAAACCAAGTTTTCCTTCAAACCATTCCGTATAGAATGCCAGCAGCGAATCGTAGCCCGCCGTGCCGTATTTGATTTGGTCATACGCACTGTGCCCCGCGCTCGGGAAGCCGGCTATTTCAAACACAAGGTGCTGTCCGCTTGGTTCCACGAGTATACGGTAGTATTCACTGACCGCGCCATTCGGGTACATATACAGGCGCACCGTTTTCCCATTCGAACCGCTCGTTTCTATTACAAAGCGCAAGGGTCCGGGCGCGTCGCCTGCAGCTCCGCTGTGGTTCAGTCCAACGGCGTTTTCATGAATCAACCAAGTGGCAGGGTTCGTCGGGATCACCGCGCCGCTACTCTTTAGATGGTACACAAGAAAATCTTCACTAAGCACAATACTCCCGCTCGGGACTGCCCCAAAAGGATTCATCGCCGAAAGGTAGCCGGCGCCAGCGGCGGCCCAGGCCGGATTCCGACGAAGTTGGAAAGTGAGTTTCGCGTCCTCCCCACCTACTTTTCCGAATACCAGCCAGCGCATGGTCACGTCCGCGTTGGCGTTTACTGGTATTGACCCAAGACCCAGCGGGGCTGGAGCTGAGATCGTATGGACAAGTAGATTGGTGCTCAAGGTGTACCACCACTCGTTCCAGAGTACAGGCGTCGTGTTCTGCGTCGTGCTCAGGTTGTTTGTAAGAACCGCGTTTACAGTCGTTCCAGCGGCAGGTACTGTCATAAACGCGTTTTCACTAACGTTCAGCGATACGTTTTCCGGCCTGAACCGCAATTGCGTATACCCGTCACCGAACACGTCCTCCCCTTTCGGGATCACCAGTTTACCTATCGCGGCGATGATTTCATTCTTCGCATACCCGCGATCCGTCGCCGGTAATTGCAACGCGTTACCCAGTAGGTCAAGCCCCGAGTGTTCTACGAGATATATTTCTATCTCATACGGGCTCTGTGTCTCATCAGGCGGCGTGTTCGGCGTATACGCCAGCGCCGGCGCCGCAAGGCCAAGCGCCACAAAAAGCCGCCCGCTTATTGCGCCTACCGCTTCAGCAGCGTTTCATAGCTGATTTTTTGCGGCACGCCGCGCATGCATATCCCCGCAAGCAGCGCGAACGCCGCGCCCACGCCCAGCAGCAGCCACGCGCTCGCAAAAACCATGCCGCTAAACTGGGTAATGATAAACGCCATCACGGGCAATATCAAAAAGATTGTCCGCTGTTGCGATTCATCCGCCGTTTGCGCCTTGGCCGATCCGCGCACAATCAGCGTGATAACAAAAAGCGATATGGCGGGCGCCACAAAAAGCAGCGTAACCAGCCAGTTGATACCCGGGAAAACGGGGCTGCCCAGCGTAAGAAGCAGTTCTGCTTCCGCCACCAGCAGCATCGCCGCGAAGGAACACAGCGAAACCAGCATGCTAAGCGTAAAGGACGCCAATATTTTTGATTGAAATACCCCGCGCAAAGGCAGCGGGCAGTATAAGAGCGTTTCCAGCGTGTGCTTTTCCTTCTCGCCCACAAACGAGCTTGCCGCCGAAACGCTTGCCACCATAACGGGTATCAGCAGGAAAAAAGCCGGCATGATGTTGTTAATCAATAGCCAAAGCATCACTTGCTGCGTGCCGTCCGTTTGCTCGCCGGGGGGCAGAAAAGCCGCGAGTTTTTCCATTTCCATCATTTCCTGCGGAGAAAAATGCGCCAGCAATATAAACACGCTTGGCACTACGACCGCCACCACAATCGGCACCGCTAAAAGCGGTATCAACTGCCGCTTGTTGGTTATAAGGGCGCGCAGGTCTTTCTTTATGATAGCCCGCCGCATACTATGGATCATGACGCCGCCTCCTTTACGCCGCGCTTTTCCAGCAGGGCGAAATAAATTTCCTCAAGCGTAAGCTGGCGCGCCGATACGCCATATATCTTGCCGCCGCGCTCCACAATCTTTTTTACCAGGGGCGGTATGTCGTCCTCCGTTTGCAGCGTGAGCGAAAACTCATGCCCATTAAGAGCGGTGTATGGGATGTCGTCCGGCGGCAGGCTGGCGGTAAGGCGCACAGTCAGGCCGGAAAAAACCAACGTGCGCAGCTCCGCAAGCGTGCCTGCGGCAAGCAGCGCCCCTTCGTCAATCAGCCCATAGGCGGTGCAAAGCTCCTGCGCGTAACGCAATTGGTGCGTGCATAAAAATATGGTGGTGCCTTCTTCGTGAGCCAGGCGCTTGATCATATCGTTTACGTTTTGCGCGTTCTCAGGGTCAAGTCCCGACGTGGGTTCATCCAGAAACAATATTTTAGGCCGGTGAATCATCGCGCGTGCCAGCGAGAGCCGCTGGCGCATGCCGGTGGAATACGTTGAAAGCTTTTGATCTTTGGCGCACATAAGCTCCAGCGCGGCAAATAGCCGGTCGGCGCGCGCGCGGCATTCCCGCGCGTTTACGCCAAATACGGCGCCAAAGAACAGCAGGTTTTCCATCCCCGTCATATGCTCGTACATCTGCGCGTGCTCCGTCACCACGCCGGATAGCTTATGTACGCCGCAAGGGTCTGCGGCGGGGTCTGTCCCAAACACGCGGCAACAGCCCGCCGTAGGCGTAAGCATGCCGTTCAGCAGCTTTACGGCGGTGGTCTTCCCTGCGCCGTTGGGCCCCAGGAACCCGAATATCTCGCCCTGTCCCAACGCGAAGCTCACGGCGTCCACGGCCTTTTTTCCCTGCGGGAATATTTTTGTAAGGTTTTCAGCCACAACCGCTTGCATATGCAATCCCTTTCTGCCGTTATTGGCGCGTCACTCTTAAAATTCGCTTTGTCAAAAAAGGGATCACATGTTTTTCCTGGGTGATAGCGTCGCAATATACGCACGCATAGCGGCAAGCGCTTTGTCTATCCTTTCACGGGTAACGTCGTTGTGCGTAACAAAGCGGTATGCATCCGTCAGTATGCCGGATACCTTGATGCCTTTGTGAAACATAAAATCCACAAAGCCGTCGGATGTAAACGCGGGGTTTTCCGTCCTCCAAAAGACCATATTGATCTTAACCCTGTTCATATCCGCGCTGACGCCGGGCAGTTTGTTAAGCTCTTCGCCGAGATATTTCGCGTTGGCGTGATCCTCATGCAGGCGTTTTGTCATAACCTCCAGCGCCACGATGCCGGGCGCCGCCAGCACGCCCGCCTGACGCAGGCCGCCGCCCACCATTTTGCGCATAAAGCGCACCCTTTCTATAAAGGCTTTCGAACCGCATACCACCGCCCCCACCGGCGCGCACAATCCCTTGGAAAGGCAAAATGTAACGGAATCGCATTTGCTTGCGATATCTTTGGCCGCGCAGCCCAGAGCCAGCGCCGCGTTGAATATACGCGCGCCGTCCATATGCACGGGCACGCCCAGCGCGTGGGCGGCGTCGCACGCCTCGTTCAGCGCAGTCAGCGGCGCCACATCGCCGTTGCAAAGAGCGTTTTCCAGGCAGACCAGCCCCGTGCGGGGAAAATGCATATCCTTTGGGCGGTACAGCCGTTTGATATCATCCGCGTAAAGGAAGGTGTCGGGGTTTTGTACCAACGCGTAGCTCACGCCGCTCAGGCGGGCGGCCGCGCCGCTTTCATAATGCGCAATGTGGCTGTCCTTCCCAACTATAATCTCGTCGCCATAGCGCGTGTGGGCCATGATGCATGTCTGGTTTCCCATCAGCCCCGATGTTACAAAAATCGCCGCTTCTTTGCCCAGCATGTCGGCGGCCAGCGCCTCCAGCCGGTTTACGGTTGGGTCGTCAGAATACACGTCGTCGCCCACCTCGGCCTCAAACATGGCGCGGCGCATCTCCTGGGTGGGCTGGGTAACGGTATCGCTTCTCAAATCAATATATTTCATGGTGGTATTATACCATACAACAAAGCAAAAAAATTCCCGAAATAAACAAAAAACGAAATTTCATGGAGAAGCATAGCAAATACGTTCGCCCAATCGTGTTACCTGCGGCGCGGCGGGGTTCTCCCGGTATGTTTCCCAAACCGCCCGGCAAGGTTTGCGTAAAGCCGGCTGTGCCGCCGGTAAAACGCAAAAATGGAGATCGGACGGGCGGCAAACGATTATGGTTTTACCCTTACGATGGCCTCCACCTCGCAAACGCCGCCCAGCGGCAACGCGCTTACGCCTAAGGCGCTGCGGCTGTGCGCGCCCGCGCCGCCAAACACCTCGCGCATCAGCTCGGATGCGCCGTTGATAACCTTGGGGTGGTCGTAAAAATCCGGCGTGCTGTTTACAAAGCCCGTCACCTTCACCACCTGTTCTACCCGGTCAAGGTCGCCCACCATGCTTTTGATGGCGGCAATGCAGTTGATGGCGCAGATCTTCGCGGCTTCATAGCCTTCCGCAACGGTTGTGTTTTCCCCCAGCCTCCCCTTTTTCAATACGCCGTTTTGTATGGGCAATTGGCCGGATGTAAAGATGAGCGCGCCGGCGCGTACTGCGGGCACATACGCGGCCACCGGTTCGGGAACATCGGGCAGGTCGATACCGAGCTTTCTTAATTTGTCTTCAACTTTTGACACGTACATGCCCTCCTTATAGTGGCGTGCTATACTTTCGTATGCTTTCAGGCGTCATTACGGAGAATAGGCCGCGAAATATTGATGGTGTGTTCAATCTTGCTTCCGGGCTTATACTGCAATAGACGCCCGTTCTTTTCCAGACGGGATTCTATTTGGAATGTGTTGCCCGTGTCGGGGTTTTTCCAGGCGTATACCTTTTGCGGGCTTTTATAGATAAATGCGCTGCCGGATTTGATGGATGTAAAGAATTGCACGCCCACGCCGGCCATGCCGCGCCGCGCGCCGTGCACCTTGAGCTTGCGCATCAGCCGGTAATAGTATTCCCCGTCAGACCACCCGCAGTCGAGCACCAAATGCGCGTCGCAGGGGAAATCCGGGTACATCTTTTGCAGTTCCCGGGAAATGCCCAGCACGTTGGCTGTGCCAAGATACATTTGCACATGGCTGCCATGTCCGCTGTGATAGGTTTGGTTTTTGGAGTTATAGGCGATATCCCCGATCATGGCGTGCTCCAGCGAGGGCAGCACCATATGCGGGCGAACACCGGAAAGCGTGCGCGTTACACCCGTGGTGCCGGAAAAAAACAACGCGTTGGATACGTCCGGCACAACGATACCGGCCTGCAAATAAATCCAGGAGAGGTATTTGGCGCAGTCCAGCCCCCCCACGGGATATTGGCCCACGCCGGTGCGGCGCCACCAGTTTTCGTTAAAGCCCTTGTAATCGCCCTTGCCGCCAAATTCAAAGGGCACGCCCGACACCGTAACGCCGTTGATCTCCGCCGCATAGGAGTGGATATCCGTCCCGTACGTGCGCTCGTAGGCGATCACAAACGGATGGTCGTAGGGCAGCAGCCGAAAGCCAATTTCCACCAGCTGGCGCTCAAACTTTGTGATGGGCTTCGTGCGCTTTTCCGCCGCGCCGGTCGTTTTTTCCGCGCGCTTTTCCTCTTCTTCTTTTTGCTCTTCTTCCGGCTCCTCGTTGCCCGGCGCGTTCTCCTGCATAAGCGCCATAAGGGGCGGGGAAGCCTGATAAGCCGCAAGTGATATCGGGTTTGTAAACAACATAGCCGCCGCCAGCGACGCCGCCAGAATTGTTTTTCGCATTGGTTTCCCTCAAAATAACCGATTTGTGTTGTAAGCCTACCGCCTTACGCGAATAAACAGATCGATACCGTCGGTGGTGTCGGTCTGTTCAATTTCCACCGTCATGCCGGCCTCTTCCAACTGCTTGGTGGCGGAGGTGACGGTGTTTACAAACATGCGGTAATCGCGCAGATACCGCAGTATCCGGGGGCGGGGCGCCGCCCCGTCGCGTTTTTCGTCGTATTGGCGATTGAGCGTTTTTTCAACCATACGCTCAGTTTCTTTTACGGAAAGGCCCTTTGCGCGCACCTTGTCGATCACGGAAAGCTGCGTGGCCTCATCCTTTAATCTTAAAAGGGCGCGGGCATGCCGCTCCGTCATACGCGCCGCAGTCATGGCCTCTTTGATTGTGGGGGTCAGGCGCAATAAGCGAAGCTTGTTGGCGATTGCGGATTGGCTTTTGCCCAGGCGGATGGCAAGCTCTTCCTGCGTGAGGCCGTAAGCGCTGATGAGCTGCGCGTAGCACGCGGCCTCTTCTAAATAATGCAGGTTTTCGCGTTGCAGGTTTTCTATAAGCGCCACCATAGCGCCTTCCTGTTCCACCATGCCGTCTTCCACAATACAGCTGCATTCCAGCATGCCCAGGAGCTTGCAGGCGCGCAAACGGCGTTCGCCCGCAACAAGTACGTAACCGGCGCCGGTTTGGCGCACAACAACAGGCTGTATGAGGCCCACCTGCTTGATGGATTGCGCCAATTCTTCTATGCCGGTTTCGTCGAAGGTTTTGCGCGGCTGGTTAGGGTTGGGAAGGATATCACAAACAGGCAGCTTTAAAAGGCGCTTGCCCTGTAGCGCTGCGGGCGCGATAGCGGTATCCATCGCGTCGGGCTGCTCGTCCACAGGCAAAACGTAATCGTGTCGTTTGCCCTTCGAAAAATCAAATACAGCCATCGCTGTTCCTCCAATTATAGCATTATAGTTCGCTCTTTTCGGCCCAATTCCTTGTGGGTGGAGCAAATATAGTGGGGAAACGGCAAAAACAGAGCGTGTTCGGCAGAGCGGCGGGTTTAACGCAGTTAAAGCTACAGCGGCTTTCTGGCGGGGTCGCCCGCCTTGCGTGGGTAAACAGAAGGCGTTGGCGCAAGCTTTTCTACAAGCGCCAGCGTGCGCGCGCCATAGCTTACCGTTAGCGGCACAAGCTTTATGCGGCAGTGCAGTATGTTTGCGGCAAAGCCCGCCTCGTTACTTTCATCCCGCGCGTGTTTGCCGCGGTAGGCGATAAATACGCCGCCGGGCTTGACAAAAGGCGTGCATATCTCCAGCAGCACGCGCAAAGGGGCCACCGCCCGCGCCAGCGCGATATCGTATTGTTCGCGGTGCGTAACGTCATGGGATAGCGTTTCCGCGCGGGCGCACACGCAGCTTGCCTCTAAGCCCAGCTTGGCCGTGGTATCGGTTAAAAAGCCTACCCGCTTTTGCGTGCTGTCCATCAGCGTCATGCCGATAGCGGGCCGCATGATCAAAAGCGGTATGCCGGGAAACCCCGCGCCGGTGCCCACATCAATACAGCGCGCGCCCTGCGGGATATACGGCGATGCCGTCAGGCTATCCACAAAGTGCTTTAGCACAATCTCCTCAGGGTCGGTGATGGCGGTCAAATTCATATGCGTATTAGCCGTTAGCAGCATTTGGCTGTAGGCTGTAAGCCGCCGCGCGGCGTCCGCGTCCGCCTGCGGAATGTATCTTTCTATCAGCGTGGACATGGTTGCGCTCATGTGGCCTTCTCCTCGCCGCCGTGGGCCCTGCGCCATATCAGCAGCACCGCGATATCCGCCGGGGATACTCCGGGTATGCGCGCGGCTTGCCCGATGCTGTGCGGTCGCCTGTCCGTAAGCTTCTGCCGCGCTTCCATACGCAGCCCTTTGATTTGCCTGTAGGGGATATCCTGATGCAGCGTGAGATCCTCCAGCGCCTGCATGCGGCGCACCTGCTCGCGCTGCTTGTGGATATACCCGTCGTAGCGCGCGGCGATTTCCGCCTGCTCGCGCGCGTCGTCCGCGAGGGGGGGAAGCGTGGGGCAAAGGCGCGTCAAATCCGTATAGCCGATGCCGGGGCGCTTTAAAAGATCGCAGAGCGGTATGCCGGTTTTGGCCGCGGGCTCGCCATGCGCGCCTAAAAACGCCTGTAACGCCGCGTTTGGCGGCATAACACGGGCCAGCGCCTGCTGCGCGCGCGCGACCCCCTCGCGCTTTTTCATCATTTTATCATATCGCGCGCCGCTGATAAGCCCCGTTCTTCTGGCAATCTCCGTTAATCGCATATCGGCGTTGTCCTGCCGCAGCAGCAAGCGGTATTCCGCGCGCGATGTCATCATGCGGTAGGGCTCGTCCACGCCCTTTACGGTAAGGTCGTCCGCCAGTACGCCTATGTACGCGTCCGCCCGCGTCAGCAGCAGCGGGGGTTGGTTTTTTAAATAAAGCCCGGCGTTGATGGCGGCGTACAGGCCCTGCGCCGCCGCCTCCTCATAGCCGGATGTGCCGTTGACCTGCCCGCCGAAGTATAGCCCTTCAATATCCCTGGCGCCCAAATATGCGTTGAGCGCGGTGGGGTCGATGCAGTCATACTCTATGGCGTAGCCCGGGCGCAAAACCACGCAGCGGCGCAGCCCCGGTATGGTGCGCAGCATGTCTTCCTGCACATCCGCCGGCAACGATGTATTCATGCCCTGCACATACATCTCGTGGGTAAAGAGCCCCTCGGGTTCGATGAATATCTGGTGGCGTTCCTTATCGTGAAAGCGCACGACCTTATCCTCTATAGAGGGGCAGTAGCGCGCGCCGGTGCCCTCTATCACGCCCGCGTACAGAGGGGAGCGGTGCAGGTTGTTTACTATCACCGCGTGGGTTTGCGGGTTGGTATATGTCAGGTAGCAGGGCGCCTGGGGGAAATCCCGCTCTCCCGTCAAAAAAGAGAACGCGGGTATGGGCGTGTCGCCCGTCTGTATCTGCATCTCGTCATAATCGAGCGAAAGCCCGTGCACGCGCGCGGGCGTGCCCGTTTTAAAGCGGCGTATGGTAAAGCCAAGGCCGCCTAAGCAGGCGGAAAGCCCTTCCGCGCGCATCAGCCCCGCCGGGCCGCTTTCCTGCCGCCACTCGCCTATCAATATACGGCTTTTTAAATATACGCCGCTGCAAACCACGACGGCGCGGCAGGATATATGTGCGCCTGCGGTTGTGTCAATGCCGGTTGCCCTGCCGTTTTTTACATGCAGCGCGGCGCATTCGCCCTGCATCAGGGTGATATTTTGCGTCTCCTCCAGCGCGCGCTTCATGCGCTCGTGATAGCGGCGCTTATCCATCTGCGCGCGCAACGAATGCACGGCCGGGCCTTTACCCGTGTTGAGCATGCGTATCTGTATGAGCGTGTCGTCGGCGGCAAGCCCCATCTCGCCGCCCAGGGCGTCGATTTCGCGCACAAGATGGCCCTTGCTTGTGCCGCCTATGGCGGGGTTGCAAGGCATCAGGCCGATGCTGTCAAGATTGAGCGTGAGCACAAGCGTATGAAGGCCCATGCGCGCAAGCGCAAGCGCCGCCTCCAGCCCCGCGTGCCCCGCGCCGATCACCGCCGCGTCAAATTGCCCGGATATATGCCGCATATTCGTCCCTTTCCGCGTAGGCGTCTCTACAGATGAAAAGTATAGCACAGGAAAACGGCATGAAACAAGTTTCGTCCGTATGAATGATAAAAAAACACACGCTAGGCACGCGCCATGTAATCAAGTATAATAAAACCATCGCATCAGTATGAAGTCTGCGTATATTATGGAGGGTGTTATGGCGTCGAAAGTTTATTTTACCGATATGCGTGTAAATCCCGGCTACAGCTTGCTGGAAAAACTGCGCGACCTGATCCGCTTTGCGGGTATAGACGCGATTGATTTCAAGCATAAATTCACGGCCATCAAAATGCATTTTGGCGAGCGGGGCAATCTCGCGTTTTTGCGCCCCAACTACGCCAAAGTGGTGGCCGATATCGTAAAAGAACGCGGTGGCGTGCCTTTTTTAACGGATTGCAACACACTGTATGTGGGCGGCAGGGCAAACGCGCTGAACCATATGGATACCGCCAACATCAACGGCTTTTCACCGGTGAGCACCGGCTGCCAAATACTCATTGCCGACGGGCTGCGCGGCTCGGACGAACTGCTTGTGCCCGTGCCGCGCGGCGAATGCGTAAAGGAAGCGCGCATAGGCCGCGCCGTTATGGATGCGGATGTGTTCCTATCCCTTACGCATTTCAAGGGCCACGAGATGGTGGGGTTTGGCGGCGCGGTAAAAAACATCGGCATGGGCTGCGGATCGCGCGCCGGCAAGATGGAGATGCACGGCAACGGCAAGGTGGCCGTGATCAAAAAACGATGCATCAACTGCGCGCTTTGCGCCACACAGTGCGCGCACGGCGCCCATAGCTTTGATAAAGGCTATTGCGAGGTGGATGTAAACAAATGCGTGGGCTGCGGCCGCTGCCTCACTATCTGTTCCGTGCACGCCATCGTATCCAGGGATGACGGCGCAATAGAAGATTTAAACAAAAAAATCGCGGAATACACCTATGCCGTGCTGCATGGCAGGCCGCACTTCCACGTCAGCCTGGTGATAGATGTTTCGCCGTATTGCGATTGCCATGGCGAAAACGACGCGCCGTTTGTGCCCAACATCGGCATGTTTGCCTCGTTTGACCCCGTGGCGCTCGACAGCGCCTGCGCCGATGCCGTAAACGCCGAGCAGCCGCTGAAAAACAGCGTGCTGAACGAAAGCGCGCAAACGCACCACGATCATTTTACGGATATATTCCCCGTTACGGATTGGCGCACACATTTAACCCACAGCGAAACGCTGGGCATAGGTTCCACGCGATACGAGCTTGTGCGTTTTGAAAAAAGATAGCGCGCCTTTATTCAATTGGGTAATGTGGCGGCGGCGCGCGTCTGCTCCCCCTTTAGCGGAACGAGCAAAGCAAACGCCCGCTTTACCGGCGGCAGCGCCGCCACGATCATGCAAATGGCGGCATCCGGCCCTAAGGCCAGCGTGTTGTAAATGGCGGAATAGATCCACGGGTTCATACCCGCAGGGGCGTATTCCGCAAAGAACAGGGCGCCCGATATTGTAGAGCACAGTATGCGGCCGATACCGCCCACCAATATGCCTATCGGCAGCGATTTGGGGAAAAGCGCCGCCAGCCCGAAGCAGGTGAACGCCAGCACGTAATCCAGCGCCGGCGAAAGCCAGTGCACCGCGATGGGTTCCTGAAAAAACTGCAACACACCGCACGCGAAAGCGGCCAGAAGCCCGTCGCGCAAGCCAAACCGGTTGGCGAAAAGCGCTATGGGCAACATGGCGCCAAGCGTGATGGAGCCGCCCTGTGGCATCTCAAAAAACTTGATGTAGGATAACAGAAACGACAACGACACGCAAAGCGCGCCATAGACGAGCGCGCGCGGGCCTCCCTGCTTTACGCGTATATCGTTTTGTTTGCTGCGGTAGGCGTATACGAGCGCGGCGCTTAGCGCCGCAGCCAATACGCCAAGAAAAATAAGTGTCAGCACCGTAACGATCGGCAACGCGGCAAGTTCGGTAAACAGGGTGAATTTCATATGGCCTTACCTCTTTCCAACTCACAGCCGCATAAAAAACTTAAAAAGACATGCTTCCCGCTGTTGAAACGGAAGCATGCCCTGTATTTTTTGCCTTGCCTGCTCCGCTTCCCTACGTTAGTATGAACTAAATCAGGTTCCAAGGGTCTTTCTCAGCCATCTGCAATCCTGATGGCGCCCCCAGCGGTTGGAGTTTATTCTGTTTTGTAAATATAGTATATGTCCGCCGTTTACGCGCTGTCAATAGCTTTGCCGGGTAAAATCCAACATGTAAATCTGATAAATCCGGCATGCGCCAGCTTTAACTTTGCGTGGGGGCCACGATAGCGTATACTGGATACGGATTATTGACGGTACACGGGTACGCTTTTTTACGCTTGCTTCATATTTGAGACATGATTGTTCGGTACATTTTGCATAACAGCATACAAGGGGAATGATTTGATGCACAAAACCAATGAGAAGACAGAGCCGCAAATCGAAGCCGGAGCGAAGACGCGAACGTCCGCGCGTAAAAAGGAACGCAAGTTTAAAAAGAAGCATATCAAATGGGTCGTGCTGGGCGCCATCGTGATCACAACCGCCATACTTGTGATTACCTGCACGAACAGGGTAAAAGCGGCCATGGCCAGCGTATCCTCCATGACGGATGTGACGGTGCTAAGCTACGCCTCCCTTGAAAACAGCATCAGCGCCACCGGAACGGTGGAAAGCGACAAAAAAACCCATGTATATTCCACCAACAACTATACCGTGCAAAGCATCGAGGTACAGGTGGGCGATGTGGTGACCATGGACGATGTGCTGCTGCGCTTGGATACCGAGAGCATCGAAAAGCAAATAAGAGAAAAAGAGATAGCCATGGATACGAGCCAGAACGCCGGTGAACTGAGCGTCAAGGCGGCCAGGGATGCCTACTACAACTATAAAGAAGGGCTGGAAAACGGGGAGAACCCCAGCATCATTTCCGCCGAGAACGCCGTGCGCAACGCGCTGGACGCCTACGACGCGGCCGTCAAAGCCTATAACGAATACGTAGAGGATATGCGCCTGGGGCAGGTTGCGAGCGTAGTATCCGCCGAAAAGGCGTACACGGCCGCCAGCAACGCCGTGTACACCGCCCAGGCGCAGCTTACGACAGCGCAAGCTGACCTGGCGGCCGACACGGCCAACACCACCTTGCAAGCGCAAGTGGCTGCGGCACAGGCTGCGCTGCAAAATGCCGAGGATAGCCTGGCTTCGGCCGAGGCCGCGTATAACCAGGCCTACCGCGCCGCCAAAAACGCCAAAGACGAGTATTTTAAAAGAATAGATACCACACAGGCCGCGTATGAAAGCGCGGTAAAATCGCTGGAGGCCGCACAGGGAGGCGCCGACGACCAGCTGGAGGCATATAAAAACAGCTATAGAAGCGCGCAGGTATCCTCCGGGCAGGATCTGGCGGAATACCAGTTGGAGGAGATGCGGCAGGACCTGGCCGACGCCACCGTCAAGGCGCCTGTGTCCGGCGTGGTAACGGGCGTGTTCGCAACCGTGGGCGCCACGGGTTCCGGCCTGCTGTTTGTCATAGAGGATACCGCCAACCTTATCGTAAAAACCACCGTGAAGGAATACGATATCGGCGAAGTGTTCGAGAACATGCCGGTCGCCATCCGGGCGGACGCCACCGGCGATGAAACGTATGAGGGCAGACTGAGCCTGATTGCGCCAACCGCCAAAAAAAATGCCCAGGGCGACACCGACACTTCGGGCGACGTGCAGTTTGAGGCGGAGGTCGCCGTCACTTCTCCCGATACGCGCCTGCGCATCGGCATGAGCGTGCGTATGGATTTGATTGTGGCAAGAGAAGACCGGGTGCTGCCGGTGCCTTTTGACGCCATATACAAAAACTTAGCCGGCGCAAATTGTGTGCTGGCCGCCGTGGACGCGGGCAATATGCAATACATACTTGAAGAGCGCGAGGTGGTTTGCGGGCTCGAAAACGACCTGGATATCGCCATCAGCGGCGACGGGATCGAGCCCGGCCTGCGCGTGATCAACAACCCCGGCAATTATGCGGCCGGCCAGACCATTACGCTTTATGACGCGCCAAACCTTTCAAACAGCAGCGGCGATTTTCCGACGTTCTTCGGCCCCGGCGTAAGGGGGGGCTAAGCCGTGCAGGATGATATTATTTTGATGCGGGGCATTACAAAAAGCTTTTATATCGGGCGGAGCAACGAGCTGGAGATACTGCACGGCATCGGCTTAACGGTAAAAAACGGCGAGTTCATCGCCATAGTAGGCCCTTCGGGCTCGGGAAAATCCACGCTGATGAATGTAATCGGCGCGCTGGATCGCGCGACAAGCGGCAGCTACATACTGGATGGCTCCGTGATTGAAGACGCGCGCGACAACGATCTTTCCGCCATACGCAATAAAAAAATCGGTTTTGTGTTTCAAAACTTCAACCTTATCCCGCGTACCAACACGCTCAAAAACGTTGAGCTGCCCATGATGTACGCGGGCGTACCCCAGCGCGAGCGCACGCATAGGGCGAAGGAACTTTTGGACATGGTGGAGATGAAGGACCGCCTCACCCACCGGCCCAACGAGCTTTCGGGCGGAGAAAAACAGCGCGTGGCCATCGCGCGCGCCATGGCCAACAACCCCAGCATCATATTGGCGGATGAACCCACCGGCGCGCTGGACAGCAAGACGGGCAGACTGGTGATGGATATATTCCACAAGCTCAACCGGCAGCAGCGCAAAACCATTGTGCTGATTACGCATAACCGCGAGCTGGCCTCTGAAACGGGCCGCATACTCACCATGCACGACGGTTACCTGACGCCGCAAAATACGGAGGCCCGCGCATGAATATTACAGAAAGCATCCGCCTCGCCTGGGAGGGCATACGCGCCAACAAAATGCGCTCGCTTTTAACCATGCTGGGTATCATCATCGGCATAGGCTCCGTTATCGCGATACTCACGGTGGGCAACTCCATGACAAGCACCGTCACGTCCTCCATGAGCTCGTTTGGCGCGTCCAATATCATTATCATGCTGCAGGAGCGCGAAAACAGCGGCGTGCGCGCCGCCATGCGGGAGGGCGACCGCATCACAAACGAGATGGTGGAAGCATTAAAAGCGCGTTATCCAACGCAGATAGCCGGCGTCAGCCTGTCGGAGCCCTTGGGCGCGGGACAGGCGCAGGATGGCAGAAAGTACGCCAATGTATCCGTAATAGGCGTCAACGAGGATTATCTTAACGTAAACAACATTACCATGCTGCTGGGCCGCAATATAGAAGAGAAGGATACGGAAGGATCGCGCCAGGTGGCCGTCGTATCCAACAAATTTGTCAATAAGATGTTTAACGGCGATATACCCGGCGCGCTGGGGCGGGAGATCAAGGTGCGCTTTTTCGATGAGATTCGCGTATACCGCGTCGTGGGGGTTTACGAGTATGAGCAAACCATGTTCAACATATCCTTCGCGTCGGAAAATGATTTGAGCACCGAAATGTACATCCCCGTCACCACCGCGAAAAAGGCCAACAGCGACGGCGACGGCTATCAGAATATCACCGTGATGGCGACGAATGATACCGACAGCAAAAGCTTCGCCAACACCGCCGCAGCGTTTTTAAACCGCTTTTATGAAAACAATCAAAACTACCAGCTGAGCGCTATCAGCATGGAAAGCGTGACCGAGCAGGTGGACAGCATGATGAGCACCATGAGCATCGCGCTATCGGTAATCGCGGGGATATCGCTGCTGGTGGGCGGCATCGGCGTGATGAATATCATGCTGGTTTCCGTTACCGAGCGCACGCGCGAGATAGGCACCAGAAAAGCTATCGGCGCCACCAACAACAATATCCGTCTGCAGTTCGTGGTGGAAAGCATCATCGTATGCCTGATCGGCGGCCTGATCGGCGTGATATTCGGCGGGCTTTTGGGTTACTTTGGCAGCAGTTTGCTGGGCGCGGCTTCGGGGCCCACGTTTTCTTCCATCATGCTGGCGGTGGGCTTTTCCATGGCGATCGGCGTATTCTTCGGCTACTACCCGGCCAACAAGGCGGCCAAACTAGACCCCATCGAGGCTTTAAGATATGAGTAGGGGAAATGGAATAGAAAATAGTTTATTAAAACCCCTTCTCCTGCAGCCAGGCGGCCGCCATATCGGCATGGGGGTGCCCCAGGCCGTATAACGCCGCAGCAAGCGTACCGGCGCGAAACGCCAGGCCGGGAAGCGCCAGGCGTATGCGCTCGATAATACGTTCATCCATCGCGTCGGAATATACCTGCGCGTCGCGTATATGCCCTTCGCGAAGCGACAAACGCAGCTCGAGATTGCCCCAGTCAAAGCGTGTTTGAAGCGTGATATCAAACGCCGGCGTGCGGCCCTTGCACCATTCCCACGAGGCGTATTTTTCCACCAGCGGTTGCAGTTTGCCTGTGTCGGCGGCGTTCGCCCCCAAAAGTTTTGCCGGCCCGTATATGGCGATAAACGCGTCCACCAGCGCGTCTTGCGTATTGCGTATGGTAATGGCGCCGTTGATATCTGAAAGGTTTACCACCCTGGAGCGCACGCTCGCTATGCCCTTAGCGGCGAGCTTCTCCTGTGAGGGTACAAGGTAGCGCCCCAGCTTATCCATATCCACGGCCACCAGTATGGTGCCGTGGTGCAGCGCCGTTCGATCGCCCAGGCGAAACGCGTTGCCGGAAAACTTGGCGCCGCCGCCTTGTTCAATCAGGTCGTTGCGGCCGGTATACGCCGTTTTTACGCCCAGCATGTTCGCCGCGCGCTGTATGACGGAAATCTGTTTTTCTATATCGTATTCTTCGCGCCGCGTGATGAATGTAAAATTCAAATTGCCCGTATCGTGAAACACCGCGCCGCCGCCCGACGAGCGGCGCGCCAGCTTGCCGCCTTCATCCTCCAGCAGGGCGATGTGGCATTCCTTCCAGGCATTCTGGTGCTTGCCTATCACTACCGTGTTCTGATTTTGCCAGATATATAGCAGAACGCCGCCCGCATGCGCGTCAAAAAACATTTCCTCCAGTGCGAGGTTATAATAGGGGTCGGTTTGCCTGCTGAAAAAAATAGAGTTTTGCATAAGTTTACTCCGTTTATCATATACTGTTATAACGTATCATACCCAATGCGCGCTTTTTTTACAACACCGGCCGTTCTATTGCCAGTAGAGCGCGGCGGCGGGAATATAAATTGACAAACACCCCCGTGTGCAGTATCCTTTATGAAAATTATAAAAGGGAAAGCATGACAGATATTTGCCGGCTGCTAAAGGAAGAGATTGCCGCTACCGCAGGGGGCGTGCTGGGTATAGGGATGCGCGCCGGACAGATCGGCTGCCCGGCCGCTTCCTGCCTCGCCAGAAGCGCTATACCTTTAGCGATGCGGGCGGACGCCGGCGCGTATGCGCAGGCGTTGACAGAACGCGCGGCCAGGTTCTCCCTCTTCGGCCGGCCGCTGATAAAAAACGTGGGGCACCATAACGGGCACCTGCTCTTTTACGCGGCGGATGCGTTTTATGACGCGGCGCTTGCCGTAATACTAAAAGAACTGCCGCCAATCGCGGCGCCGGGTTCCGCCTGGCATCAGGAAGCTTTGCCCGCGCGGCTATTATATACAAAGCGCCGCATGTGGATGCTGTCGCGCAAGGCGGATGGTTGCGTTACCTGCCCCGCGGATGAAGCGGCGCGGCGCGCCCTGCTGCTGACGGCGGCCATTTACGCGCGCGGGTTAACGCGGCGCGCGCTTGAACTGCGCATGCTGGAAGCAAGCGACGCGCTTTTGACAATGACTCACCACGTAACGCCATATCTGCGGCCGCGCTTTTGCGCGCGCTGCGCCCATGTGGCGGATGCTGCGGCGCGTGTGATCCATTGGGGGCTCACGCGTTGACTTTGGATGCAAAGCGTATAAAATGATTTTAAGGTGACACGGCCGGAAAGGATACGACATGCTGATACACTGGTTTGCGCACAGCGCGTTTTTGCTCACCGCGCGGAATGGGCTTTCCATACTGACCGACCCGTTTGACGCCGCCATTGGCTACACGCTTGAAAACGTCGTTGCCGATGTGGTAACAATCAGCCACGACCACCATGACCACAACCATTTGGCCTCGGCTGCGGGCGCCCCGCAAGTGCTGCGCACAGAAGGAGAGTGGAAGATAAACGGCGCCGGGATTTATTCCATACCAAGCTTCCACGACGAAAAGGGCGGCGCGGAGCGCGGAGCGAATTTGATATTTTTGTTTGAGATGGACGATGTGCGTGTGTGCCACCTGGGCGATCAGGGGTGCATGCCCTCTGAAGAGGCGTTTCAAAAACTGGGCAATGTGGATGTGCTGCTGGCGCCCGTGGGCGGCATATACACCATCGGCCCCAGAGAGGTTTGCGATATTGCCAATAGAACCAACACTGCGGTGCTGATACCCATGCACTTCCAAACGCCCAGATTGCGTCTTGGCAAACCCATACTGGGGGTGGAGCCGTTATTAAGCGTTGTAAGGTCCTGCAACATACACAGGCTCAACCAGAGCGAGTGCTGCATCACAAAAGAAACGCTGGGGCACGATAGGCTATTGGTGCTCGACCCTTCGCTGTAGTACCGGCGGAGGGTTGCTGTATCGCGTATACTGCCGCTTGCGGTTCGTTGCGGCGCCGTCCGGTAACTTCGTTCATTTTTCATGCGCGCATCCTCTTTTCGCATATGCTATACTGGTATGTGAAAAGAGAATATGAGGGTGTGCGATTTTGAAAAGAGAAAAACTGAAAGACCGCCGCGCGAGGGTTAACAAACAACTAAAAGAAAAAACAACCGAAGCGCTGCGCGCGACATTGCCCATCACCGGCATTGTGCTGCTTTTGAGCATGACCATCGCGCCCATGCCCATAGGCTCTATGATGCTGTTTCTGTTTGGCGCGCTGATGCTGATTGTGGGCACGGGCATATTTTCGCTGGGCGCGGATATCGCGATGATCCCCATGGGCGAAGGCATGGGTGTGCAGATCAGCAAATCAAAAAAAGTAATTGTTGCGGGCATACTATGTTTTTTGATCGGCACGGTCATCACCATGGCGGAACCCGATCTTACGGTGCTCGCGAACCAAGTGCCCGCCATAGACAATTTCATGCTGATTGCGGTGGTATCCATCGGCGTAGGTATGTTTTTGACGGTCGCGCTTTTACGCGTTTTTCACCGCGTGCCGCTCAACTGGCTGCTGCTGTTCTTTTACGCGGGGGTATTCGTTCTTACCATATTCGCGCCGGACGACTTTTTGGCCGTGGCTTTTGATTCGGGCGGCGTTACCACAGGGCCCATTACGGTGCCTTTCATTATGGCGTTGGGTATCGGGCTATCCGCACTGCGCAGCGACAAGGCGTCCAAAGAGGATAGCTTCGGCTGGGTAGCGCTGTGCAGCATCGGCCCCATACTCGCCGTATTGCTTTTAAGCATTATTTACAACCCCTCCACGGCGGATTATCGGTTTATCACCGTGCCCGATGTGCGCACCACCGCAGAAGTCGCAAAGCAGTTTGCGGTGGGCCTGCCGCAGTATATGAAAGAGGTCGCCATCTCGATATTGCCCGTCATATTGTTGTTCTTTGTGTTTCAGGTGGTTACGCGCAGGTTTCAAAAGGGGCAGATCAAAAAGATGATCGTGGGCCTTGTGTATACCTGGGTGGGGCTGGTGCTGTTTTTAACGGGTGTAAACGTGGGCTTTTTGCCGGCGGGCCATTATATAGGCACATTGTTGGGCGGGGGCGAATTTAAATGGCTGCTTGTGCCCATAGGCATGGTAATGGGCTATTTTATTGTAGAGGCGGAGCCCGCCGTGCATGTGTTGAAAAAGCAGGTGGAGGAGATCAGCAACGGCTCCATTTCCCAGCGCGCGCTGCAAAAAAGCCTTTCCATAGGCGTGGCGTTTGCCGTAGGCATCGGGATGCTGCGCGTGCTGACGGGGGTCAGCATATTCTATTTCCTTTTGCCGGGGTATGCGATTGCCATCGTGCTCTCGTTTATCGTGCGAAGGTTCTTCACCGCCATCGCGTTTGATTCGGGCGGCGTGGCCTCCGGACCCATGACGGCCACGTTTTTATTGCCCTTCGCGCTTGGCGCAACGGAGGCTGTTGGCGGCAATATTTTAAAGGACGCCTTTGGCATTGTGGCCATGGTGGCCATGACGCCGCTCATCACCATACAGGTGTTGGGCTTTATATCCCAGCGCAAGCAGGCGCGCCGGCAAAAGGAAGAACCGCAAACCGGGCTGCGCGCGCTTGCCGCAAGCATGGTCTATTATGAGGAGGTAAACGCCCATGCCCCATAATATGCGCCTGGTTATCACCATTGTTGACCGCGGGCAGGGAGAGCGCGTATCGGAATTTGGCATTGACAACCATGTGGATTACAGCTTTTTAACCCATGGCCAGGGCACTGTGCGCTCGGAAATGCTTAATCTCCTGGGCCTTGGTACCATAGAAAAAGATATTGTTACAAGCTTTATCCCCGAGCACGCGGTAAAAGGGCACCTTGCGGGTCTTTCGGGGCTGCTAAACCTCAAGCGGCCGGGCAAGGGCATTGCCTTTACCATAAGCATGAGCGCGCTAAACGCTTTGATAGCCCACTGTGTGGATACGGCGCTGCCGATAGAAGACGATGAAGAAAAGGAAGTGAAGCATATGCCGCCCAAGTTCAGCCTGATCGTGGTGATCAGCGAAGCGGGTTATGTGGATAAAGTGATGCATGCCGCCCGCGAAGCGGGCGCTACGGGGGGCACGCTTTTGCAAGCGCGCGGCGTTGGCAACGAGAGTACGCAAACATTCCTGGGCGAGGCGCTTTCCACGGAAAAGGAACTGATCATGATCATAGCCGCGCGCGCCGCTTATAAAGAGATTATGTCCGCCATCAACAAAAGCTGCGGGCTTTTAACCGGCGCAAAGGGCATTGTGTTTTCGCTTCCCGTGGAGGATATAGCGGGCATAGGGGAATAGCCGGTTATACTCCATAACGGCCAAGGGCTGTATTGACGCGCATGGAAAATGCGTGTCAGTACAGCCCGTTTCGTTTTTTAATCTTAAACTTGAGGTATCGGGTTTTTAGTTCAAAGCTTCCTTAAACGCCTTGCCGGCCTTAAAGGAAGGCGCGTTGGAAGCGGGGATGTCGATCTCCGCGCCCGTCATGGGGTTGTGGCCTTTGCGCGCCTCACGATGCTTCGGTTCGAATATACCAAAGCCCACGATCTGCACTTTTTCGTTTTTCTTTAGTGTCTCGGTAACTGTCTCGATAAAAGCGTTCATGGCTTTTTCGGCATCTTTCCTGGAAAGATCGCTCTTTTGCGCAATGACGGAAATCAAATCGGCTTTATTCATCTGTGGAATAACCTCCTGCGTTTTAAAACTAATTTGTTTTTTCACCGAACCCTATTGTATCAGCCTTTTGGCTTCAACACAAGTCCAATCTGCCTTAATTTTGCCCGTTTTCGGCACTTTTTATAGCGTTCCATAGCAAATTCTGTTCATTTGGCGGCATATTCCCTAATTTCAGGCCCTTTTGGGCCGCCAGGGCCTCCATTTTTTCAAACCGCGCAATAAACTTTTCACACGCATAGCCCAGCAACTCCTCGGGATCGAGTCCCAAAAGCCGCGCTACATTTACACAAGAGAATAATAAATCGCCCATCTCCTCTCCCGTATCCCCGCAGCCGTCCATGGCGAAAAGCAGTTCGTCCGTTTCTTCGCGCAGTTTAGTGAGCGCGTCTTTGGGGTCGTCCCAATCAAAGCCCACAAGCCCGGCCTTCTTCTGCACCTTATACGCGCGCATCAGCGCCGGCAGGTTCCCGGGCACCAGTTTGAGCACCTGGGTGTGGCTTATATACTGTTTTTCCTTTTTCTTTTGCTCTTCCCACTTTACCAGCACATCGCCTGCGGTATCGGCCCGCGCCGTGCCAAACACATGCGGGTGGCGGAATATCAGTTTTTTCACAATGGCCGTCGTCACATCCCTGATGGTGAAGCGCGCCTTTTCCGCCGCGATACCCGCGTGAAAAACGCATTGCAGCAGCACGTCACCCAGCTCTTCACAAAGCCCCGCGTCGTCCTGCCTGCCGATGGCGTCCAACACCTCGTAGCATTCTTCGATCATGGCTTTTTTCAGGCTCTCGTGGGTCTGTTCGCGATCCCAGGGGCATCCGCCCGGCGCGCGCAGCTTACGCGTTACGGCAACGAGTTCGTTAAACCCAAACCGCGAAAGCGAGATAAGCTTGGCGGGCGGCACAATCAATACGGAGGCCGCCGCGAAAAGCGGCTGTTTATCAAGCGCGCTAAGCGGCAGTTTGGCCATAGCATACGCGCCGTCATTATGCATGGTGCAAAGCGTTACCATATGCGCGCCGTCGTAATATTCCAGCAGCCTTACTTTCACCTCGCCCGCGCGCAATGTGTCGTCCAACCCTTCTATGACGAGCGGCAGCGAAACATCGACGTTTTGCGGCAATGCCGAAGCATAGCAGTTTGTATACGTCTCGTAAGCGCATCCGGCGCAATGTAGAGCCGCCTCGCCAAAGGGTACGCCCGCCAGCACCTTAATGAAAACGTCCGGCGGCGCCTTTTCTTTCAGCAGCGATAGAAGCGCGGGCGGGCAGCGCCCCGGCAGCGCGTAAACCGTATCGGCGGTTTTTGCGGATAGCAGCAGTTGCGCGGCGATGGCCGCGTTCGGCGCGTTACTATTCGCCGCTTCACTATAGAGCGCGTCCATATCCGCATAGGGGATATGCGCCGCGTCAAGCGGCGACACGCAAAAAGAACGCCGGCTTTGCGCAAACACCCGCCCCGCACTTTTGCAGGCGTTCAGTGCCGCCGCAGATATGGTTTCGGGTGTGGCGAATGCCGCGATGGTTATTGTATGCATATCCTTCACCTGCGAGGCTTCTTATTTTTCGGTGCGGCGGGGTATCGAAATACATTTTGCTCTAAAAATTTACCGCCGGGTATAAAAGCCAGGTCGGCCGGCCTGAGCATTTTTAACAGTATCACCAGCACGCCGTAAACCAGCACGCCGGCAAACAAGGCCGCAAGCGTGACAAGAACGTTCCCAAAATTCATACCGGCCAGCCCCTCATACACATAATGCACCGTAACGCCCATCAAAACGGACGCCAGTATGGGCTTTATAAATACATCCCACAGCCGCGCCTTCATTTTGGTTTTGTTGATCAGGTAGATCACATCCATCAGCCCCGCAGCAGCGTAGCACACCACGGTGGAAACCGCCGCGCCCTGTATGTTGATATGGGGTACGCGCACGAGCGCCATGAGCGTAACCACCTTCAATACGGCGCCAAACACCAAATTCAGCACGGGCACGCGGGCCCTGCCAAGGCCCTGTATAATGCCGGTGAGCGTTTGTACCAGCGATAAAAACACCACGCCGACGCAGGATATTTGCATCAGTCCCGCCGTAATGGTAAGCTCCGTCTCCGTCAGGCTCGTAAAGAGCATGCGCAGTATGGGCTTTGATAGCACAAACAGGCCAATGGAGCAAGGGGCGCCGATAATCAGCGCCAGTTTCATGCCGGTACGCGCGGCGGCGCGCACCTGGTTGAGCTCGCGTTTGGCCATGTAGGAGGATATTGCCGGCACGAGGCTTGTGGCAAGCGCCATAGTCAGCACCGCAGGCATATTGATGATGGGCGTTACGCAGGAGTATAGCAGCGCATACGCTTTACTGGCGGCTTCTACGGTAAAGCCCGTGCTCTCCAACATGCGTATGATCAAAGCGCTGTCGATAATGCCTGTGAGCGGCATGATGGAAGCGCCTATGGTAACGGGCAGCGCAATCCGCAAAAACCGCTTTGTAATGGTGCGTGTTAAAAGCGGTTTTTGTTGCGCCTGCGCGCGCCGCGTTTGGTAGTTGATCATCTTCTTTCTGCGCAGGTAAAAACAAAATATCACCGCGAGCCCCATCAGCTCGGACGCGGAAATGCCGATAAGCGCCCCCATCACGGCGTAGGCGGGCCCCTGCGGCGCCAATTTGGCGGCAAGCGTAAAACCTATGGCAAGCTTGCCCGCCTGCTCTACAATCTGCGAAACGCCGGTGCCCAGCATGTGCTGCATGCCCTGTAAATACCCGCGGTATGCGCACAGCAGCGAAACGAACAGCAGTGAAGGCGCAAGCGCCTTAAACGCGAGCGCCTGGTTGGCGATTTGGTCGGCAGCGTCCGCAGGGTAGGATATGGACGCGAGCATGGAAGAACCAAAGTACATGAATGCCGTGGTGGCGGCGCCTATAAACAAAAGCAGCCACCAGGCGGTTTTGAATACGGAACGCCCGCCTTTATAATCGCCCAGCGTGAGCCGCTCGCTGACGAGCTTGGATATTGCCGTGGGGATGCCCGATGAGGATATGACCAGCAGCCATGAATAATACCGGTAAACTATTTCGTAATAGTGCATGCCGTCCGATCCCACGATGTTCAGCAACGGGATGCGGTAGACAAGACCTATCAATTTAACAACCAGGCCAGAGACCGCCAGTATGGCAGCGCCCTTGACGAAGGTTTTTTTCTCCATGCAATTGCTCCTTCATTCCCGGGCAATGGAAAAACGCGCCATCGCCGCCCATCAGTATAGTATAGCAGATTTTCCCCATTTGCAAATAAAACCGCTTCTTATGTTATACATAAAGAGCGGGAAATATATGCGGCAAAATCCCCTGTCAATTAAATTAAAGTCTATCTGTTAAGGGCTTTTCGGCAGCCTGCTATTGGTGTCACGCCTTTTTTTAGTTCCCCCTCTGTGGTATTATGGTATTATTGAGTATGAAACGCGCGTGAGGAGATGAAATGGATTGCCAAAGAGGATTGTGATCATAGGCGGCGTAGCCGGCGGCGCAACCGCCGCCACGCGTCTGCGGCGGCTGGATGAAAGAGCCGACATTATCATGCTGGAAAAGGACGCGTACGTATCCTTCGCCAACTGCGGGTTGCCGTATTATCTGGGCAAAGAGATCGCCTTGCGCGACGCGCTGTTGATGCAAACGCCCGAGGGGCTAAAAAGCAGATACAATATCGACGCGCGCCCAAACAGCGAAGCTGTGGCGATAGACACGGTAAAAGGGCAGGTGCGCGTGGCGCAAAAGGCGGGCGGCGCCTATACGCTCCATTATGACGCGCTCGTGCTTTGTCCCGGCGCCACACCTGTCATGCTGCCCGTTACGGAAGACGCGCGGCCGCGTGTTTTTACTTTGCGTAACATGCAGGATACGGATCAAATCCATGCCGCCATGGAACAAAAGGGCGTAAGGGACGCCGTCGTCATAGGCGGCGGGTTTATAGGCGTTGAGCTGGCGGAAAACCTTGTGAAAAGAGGTCTGTGCGTGCGGCTTATTGAGGCCGCCCCGCAGGTATTGCCGCCGCTGGACGGCGATATGGCGCGTTTCGCTTTAAAAGAGCTTGAACATAACGGCGTCGCCGTAACGCTTAACGCGCCGGTGGAGGATATCGCCATAGTGGAGGGAAGACCCGCTGTGCGCTGTCAGGATGGCAGGCGGTTTACGGGTGATATGATCATCTGCGCCCTGGGCGTAAGGCCGGCCACCGGCTTTTTAAAGGGCAGCGGCATTGCGCTGGGCCCCAAAGGGCATATCATGGTAAACGCGCGCATGCAAAGCAATATCCCCAACATCTATGCCGCAGGCGACGCCGCGCAGATAGACGATTTTATACTGCGCACGCCCACCGCAGCGGCGCTTGCGGGCCCCGCCAACAGGCAGGCGCGCGTGGCTGCGGATAATATAGCGGGCATACCAAGCGCATATGGCGGCGCGCAGGGCACGGCCGTCGCGCGTTTGTTTTCGAAGGCGTTTGCCTGTACGGGCCTTACGGAGCGGGCGCTGGAGACCGCAGGGTTGGCGTACCACAAAATTATCGCCTACCCGTATGCGCATGCCGCCTATTACCCCGGCGCGCGGCAGATGGCCGTGAAGCTGCTCTTCCACGAAAGCGGAAAGATTTACGGCGCGCAGGCGGCGGGCGCGGATGGGGTGGACAAGACCGTCGATACCATCGCTACAGCCATGCGCCTGGGCGCGCACGCGGCCCAATTGGGCGAGCTGGAGCTTTGCTACGCGCCGCCGTTCTCCTCCGTCAGGGGGCCCGCCAACATATTGGGTATGATAGCGGATAATGTGATCACAGGCGTAACCCGGCTTGCGGATGAGCGCACGCTTAAAAGCGCCCCGCCCAACTCCCACACGCTGTTGGATGTGCGGACATCGTATGAATACCGGGCCGGGCATTTAGAAGGCGCCGTCAATATCCCGCTGGATACTTTGCGGGCCCGCCTGGATGAGTTGGACAAAAGCCGCGCGATCATCGTCTATTGCCAGGTAGGAGCCCGCGCCCACCTGGCCCAGCGCATACTTGCGCAAAACGGATTTGACGCGAAAAATCTTACGGGCGGCTACCGGTGGGCTGCGGGCGGTGAAGAGTAATCTTTTTTATACAGGACAAGGAATAAACGCGCGGGAAAAAACCGCAAAGCCTCGCCGTTATTCATCCTCTTCCTCTTCAAACGCGAGTTCTTCAATATCCATACTGTCAAATGTGCCGGGTTGGGCGGCTTCTTCTTCCGCCGCCGCGTCCTGCGCGCCGGCTTCTTCTTCCGCAGCCGCGATGGGTTCGTCGGCGGCCATCGCGGCCTGCCTGCGCCGCCGTGAAAAACCGCCGCGCTTTGCCGGCGGCGACTTCTCACTGGCCGGCTCTTCGGCCGTATGCTCTTCGGCCGTATGCTCTTTGGCCGTATGCTCTTTGGCCGTCGGCGTTTTCTGCGCGGGCTGGCCCTGCGGCTGCGGGGCGGCAAGCGGTACGGGCGCGAACCCGTTTTTGGTGAATTCGTAGATTTCCGTAAAGCCTGCATCCCAAAGCAACTGTTCCATTTCGGCAAAGCCAAAGTCGAGCTGTTTGGCGCTATGCGCGCCGGAGCTCACAACGACGCGCGCGTTCATCTGCCTTGCGTAATCCAAAAGGAACAGGGCGGGGCAGGGCTCGCCGGAAAGTTCGTTGAACAAAATGCCGGTGTTTACTTCAAGATATTTGCCGCTGCGTATCACAGCCTGAAGCGCCTGGCGCGCGGCATTGCGGTACGTCTCGCTATATTCGTCAAAATACAAATTGCCATGGTTGTATAAACGCACCAGATCAAAGTGGCCCATAATATCGGCGTGTTCCGTGCTTGCAAACGCGGCCACGCTCTCAAAATAGGCAAGCGCCAATAGCATGCTGTCGCCGCCAAAGCCCTTCACAATGGCGTCTTCCAGCCGCTCGGGCGAATGATCCACGCGATAGCGCACGCCGTCTTTCACCACATAATGTACGGAACCTATGGTGTAATCGTAAGATTTTGGGTTGTGCAATTGACAGCTGTCGTTTTCGAGCCCCTTAAAGATATCGATCACGCCGGAATATTCCGCCTTAAGGCCGTCGATTACGTAAGGGTAGGAAAGCATGCTTTCCGACGACATACTGCCGGATTGCTTATCAAACCAGACATAGCCGTAATCCGAAAACCCCAACGAATGAAAGCCGCGTTTGATGGCGGCCTCCACCATTTCGCGCGGGGTGTTTTTGCCGTCGCAGAACGTCGTGTGCGTATGCAGATTGGATCGTATCATCGTGTAATCTCCCGCCTGGTTTTTTTCGATTCGCATGGTACCCGCCGCGTGCCGGGCAACAGCCCGCGCCCATCCTTTATTTTACCATAATCCGCCGCAAAGGTTGCTTTTTTTTCATTTCTTTTATACATTATGTGAAAGGCTGTATAAAAGGCGGTAAATACACCCATGGCAAGGATATGGGCGCACCGGGGCGCCAGCGCATACGCGCCCGAAAACACAATGGAAGCGTTTGAAAAAGCCGTGCGGCTTGGCGCGCAGGGCGTTGAGCTGGACGTGCATCTGAGCGCGGATGGCGAGCTTATGGTGATACACGATGAGGATATCGCGCGCACTTCGGACGGCGCGGGCCGCGTGGCGGATATGACGCTCGCGCAATTGCGCGCTTTCAACTACAACAAAGGGTTTGAGGATACATATAAAATGGCGGCCATACCCACGCTGGCCGAGGTGTATGAACTGATAAAGCCCTGCGGCATACTTGTGAATGTAGAGGTAAAGACCAACGCCAACATTTACCCCGGCATAGAACGAAAGCTCATCCGCATGGAAACGGACATGGGCATGCGGGGCAGGGTGCTGTATTCATCCTTCAACCATTACACGCTGGGCAGATTAAAAAGTATTAACCGCAAAGCGGTACTGGGCGTACTGTATGTCAACGCCCTGCTGGAACCCTGGCGCTACGCCAAACACATAGGCGCGCAGGCTTTGCACCCCCGTTACGAATACATCTACCGCTACCCCGGCTTTATTGAGCGCGCGCATGCCTGCGGTATTATCGTAAACGCGTGGACGGTTAACGAAGCGGCGGATATTGCGCGCCTGAGCGATATGGGCGCGGATGTGCTGATCACGGACAAGCCCGATCTGCGGATCGAAACGGGCCGGCAGCGACCGTAAGCGCTATGGGGGATTACGGTTGCCGCGCCAGCAGCTTGTATTCTTCCATAGCGGCGTCTGAAACATGAAAATAGCTTTGCACGGCCTTGAGCGCGTGCGCGGGGCGCGCATCCAGGCAATCGCGCAGGGCCTTTATGTTTTCTTCCCATTTTCGAAGTGAGGCCGGGTAGCCCCAGCGTTTGATGTGCCTTTCCATCTCGGGGCGCAGCGCGGCGGCCGTTTCATCCAGCAGCATCGTGAGCCGCTGGGCGTTGAAGTGGTTTTCCACTACGTACACATAGCGTTTGACAAAGCGATCGCACCACGCGGCATTGTTGGGCAGTCCGCAAAACATATCCATATTGGTAAGGCTCTCATCCCGCGAGGGCACGCCCATGTAGTTGAAGTAGGAGGGCAGTATGTTGCGCGTGGGGCTGTTGGCGGAAAACCCAAAATCCAAATCAAACAGAACGGGCCGCCATTTTACGGCGTAATCCTGGCTGCGCCAATATTTCTGGTTAAACATATCGCCGTTTGCGAAGTATGTTTGCGTGATAAGGTAATCAATCACATAATCCATATCCACGACCGCGCAATACGCCTCGTATTTTTCTACGGAGGAAAGGTCGCCCCGCCCCAGTTCGCGTATGCGCTTATAATCGCGGTTGCTGCCGGCAAGCGTCGATACGTTGCGGCGCACGATATCCACGGCGTCCCGATCCACGCCGTAATGGGCGGCAAGGTAGTCTTCGTTCTGGTTCTCATCCAAATCATATATGCCCCAGTATTTGCCGTTCAAATACATCACCACGGGACGCGTGGCGATAGTATCCACAAAAAGCCCTTCTGCGGCCAGCGAAAAAAATGAATTCCTCAACCGGGCGCGATCGTGATCCTGCCCGCTGTTGCGTATGGTCAGGCTTTTGAACGACTGGATTTCATACCCCGGAAAGAACGGATACGTGACTTCGTCGCGCCCATATCCCCCGCGAAAAAACATGGTGAATGATTTTTGCGCATATACAAGCGTGGAAGCGCCCGTGGCGCGCAACCCGCAATTGCCGGCCGTGCCTATCCGTCCCCCGGCCTCAAAATACGCCATATGTACCTCGCGCTCCACGCGCTCGGCGCGTTCCTGCGCGGCATATACGGCGTCAATATCCGATTGGCCGCCCGTCAGGCAAATAACCGGCAGCGTATGCTCTTCTTCAAACAGATATGTCTGGGTGGCGGTTTCGCTTTCCAAAAGGCCGTCGCGCAGGGCGATGGCGCGCACCGGCGTATTGGCGCCGATTGTAATCGGCGCGGTATAGAGGGCCGTATCCCCCGTAGGCTTTGTGCCGTCGAGCGTATAGTATATACGCGCGCCGGGCGTATTGCAGCTGATCGTCAGCGTAAACGGCGCGGCATGGTAAAGCGACGTTTGCGAGAACACCGGTGTACTTGTCTGGCCGGCGTATGCGCGGCCGCTGTTGATGGCGCCGGGAGAGGGGGTAAAATAAAATACACGCCGGCCCATGGGGTCGCCTTCGTCGCGCCCCGCCGTTATATTGGCGCGCAGAGCCCCCGTTTGAAAATAATCGCGCAGTATCCCGCCGGGATCGGTCAAAAATATGGTCTCCCCGCCGGAGGATACGCAAAATGTGCCGGTGGTATCCGTTTGCCGGGCCGTGCGGGAGGACGTATACAGTAAAGCGTATCCCCCGGCCGGCACCGTTAAGGATTGTATCCGGTATTTGTCATACGCGTCGATATCATCGCTCACATACCAGCCGGCCAGGCTGATATTCTTGCCGGTAGGGTTATAAAACTCAATCCAGTCGGGCTTTTTGCTTTTGGCGGTAGCTACCGCCCGCACCTCGCTGATGTATACGCCGCTGGCGTTGCGCGCGGGTACGGCGGATAGCGACTCAAACGCGGCGCTGTCGTTTTGCGCCAGCGGGGTGGGCGTGGCAAAATAACGGATATTGCCGGTCCCATCCC
This sequence comes from Clostridiales bacterium, assembly GCA_031270585.1. Lineage (GTDB taxonomy): Bacteria > Bacillota > Clostridia > Christensenellales > CAG-138 > JAISXK01. The sequence goes on from JAISXK010000130.1 coordinate 29,898, forward strand.
TGCCCATGGATACATTCGCTCTGATGGCGGCGTCAAGCGGTATCACATCCTGCGTCACGTTACCAAGGTTGGTGAGCATCATCACCTCGTTGGACGCGCTAAGCCCGAAGGAAGCGTGCAGCTCGCCCTCTTTTCTATCCTTACCCGAAAGAAACACCAGCGTATAGCCGTCCGGCTCTATCGTCATATCGGGCAGCAGCCACTTGGCGGGGTTGTTTGATTCATCCGAAAGCGCGTACCCCAGCAGCGATACCGGCTGTGAAGAGCGGTTGTAGAGTTCCACCCATTCATAGCGGTCGCCGTCGCTGTCCGCAATGCTGTAGCTGTTCTTTATCAACACCTCGTTTAATATAACCGGTGCGTCGTCCCCCATGGGGGTAGGTGTGAGCGACTCAAATAGGATGGCGCTGTTTTCTTCGCCCGGTGTGGGCACGGCGGTATACATGGTTTGGCCGCCCGCACTAACGGCGGCGATATTGGGCGCCATGGGCAATTGCCAGGCAAGCTCACTTACCACATTGCCATGGCTGTTGCTCAAATAAAGCCCGCTATCCGCGCTGCCCAGCCCAAATCCCGCATGTATTTCGCCATCGGCGCCATCCTTGTTATCGCTGAAATATACGATAGCCCGCTCGCCGGGCAAAAGCGCCACGTCGGGCAATCGCCACTTTAAAAAATTGGCGGTGTTGTCGGATAGATAGTATTCCAGCAGGCGCGCGGGCTCGTGCCCCGCGTTGTACAGTTCGGCCCAGGGGTAGCGGCGGCCGTCCTTTGCGGTGTGGCCGTTTTGATTAACGGGCATCACCTCGCTTAGCTCTACGAGCGCGCCGGCGCTGGCATAGGATACACTTTCAAGGTTATCCGCAATCAGCGTCGTGTTGGGGCCGCCCGGCGTGGGCACGCCGCAGTAGCCAAAAGCGCCGCTTTCGCTTAGCGCATAGGATACGTCCTGCGGCAGGGGCGGGATATCCACGCTATCCAATATGGCAAGATAGCGATCCGTCAGATACAGGCTTTCGCCGCTTTTGGATAGCCCGAAGCCCGTGTGGTATACCCCGTCCGGCAGCGCGCCATCATAGCCGGTACAGTACAGTATGAAATAAGCGCCCGGCTGCAGCGATATGGCGGGCAACGCGTATTTTCGCGGCTCGCGGATGTTATCGCTCAAATGGCAGCCCGCCAGGCTGATGGGGTGGTCGGCGGAATTGTATAATTCTATCCAATCGGGCGTGCCCAACGTATCCTCCACAAGCGAATTGCCGTTGGACGTGACCATCTCGCTGATGAATATGCCGGGGGAAAAAGACATGTTGGCGCCCGTAAAAAACGTGCAGCCACAGCAAACCAGAACCGGCAGAAAACACAATGAGATGAGAATACATTTGCGAAAAAGCGGCTTCATGTAAAGCGACAATTTTCCTTTCAATTTTACAGGATCAGTATACCACACGCAGAAGGATCGGGCCAGCCACTTAGCGGCGGAATTTGAGGCCGTACCGCCGTCATAAGCGCGAAATCGTTCTTCACGCGAATACCCGCATGTTAACCTGTGCGCCCTCATACAATTTTCGTAGGCGTTGAAAGGCGGGGGTATAGACGGCATGCGGTTTAATTGGAAAAGGCTTTGCCTGCTTGCGGGATTGATTGCGCTTGTCATACTGCTCGTGCGCGGGTGCCTTTTCGCGCGCGGCGCCCAGAGCGCCAAAAGCGGCGAACCCGCCCAAAGGGAAACCGGTGAGGAGCGCATGATCACGCTTTACGACAGTGACATGAAAAAGGCGGGAAAAATCCCGCTGGAAGAATATTTAACCGGCGTGGTGGCGGGGGAAATGCCCGCCGCTTTTCATGAGGAGGCGCTAAAATCCCAAGCGGTGGTGGCAAGAACCTATACCTTGCGCAAAATAGAAGAGGGCGGCTGCCCCAGTGGCTACGATATCTGCACGAGCAGCAAATGCTGCCAGGCGTATGATACCGCCGCCGCCTGCCGGGATAAATGGGGCATAGCCTACGACGCCAACATACGCAAAGTGAAAAACGCCGTGCGGCAAACGCGGGACGAGGCGCTTTATTACGGCGGGGAGCTTATCGAGGCGCTTTACCACGCGGCGTCCGGCGGGCAAACGGAGGATAGCGAAAACGTATTCGCATCCGCCCGGCCGTATTTGCGCGGCGTAAAGAGCGAAAACGAGGTGGGCTCTTCACACCTGACGGATACACGGACTTTCACGCGAAAGGATTTTGTTACGAAAATAAACAAAAACTGGCCCAAGGCCGTGTTGAAGGCCGGCAAGCTGGAAAGCCAGCTGGAAGTGCTGATCAGATACGAAAGCGGCCGCGTAAAAACGGTGCAGTTGGGCGCGGTGAATGTGAGCGGCCGCGAACTGCGCGGCGCGCTGGGGTTGCCCAGCGCCTGGTTTACCATAACGCTTACGGCGGATAACGTCAGCATCCACACGCGCGGGTATGGGCATGGCGTGGGCATGAGTCAAACGGGCGCGAACGGTATGGCCGTCGAAGGGGCGGATTACCGCGAGATACTGGCGCATTATTACACCGGCGCCATAATCAAAAGCGCGGCGTTATATGAAGCCTGAAAGTTACTTTAGATAGAGGAATGGCGCAAATATGGTTTGTTGGTGCGGGGGTAAGCGTTAATCCAGCAGCAGTTGCAGCAGTATATCGGTGTTTGGCTCGCCGTTTAAAAGGCCGTGCAACGCCAGCCCGTCAAGCAGCGCAATGTAGCTGTGGCTAAACGCGCGAAAGCGCTTTGACGCGGCGTCGGTGAGCTTGAGCGCACCCATCTCCGCCAGCAGCGCCCATTCCTTTTGATAGGATAGCATCAACGCGCGCAACGGCCCGTCTTCGCGCAGCGCCTCGCTGAACAGCGCGAAATACAATTTTAAAAAACCGCCGGTTCTGTTTAGCTGTTTATGCAGCATGGCCACGGCGTCCCTTGCGGCCATGGCGGCGGTGACGCTATCCAGCCAGGCATAAAACGCTTCCGTAATATGCGCGAAGTACTGCTCCGTAATTTCCACAACCAGCATATCCTTACCGGGGTAATGGTAATACAGCGTGCCTTTTGAAAGTCCGGCAGCGTCGGCGATATCCTGCAGGCTCGTCGCATAAACCCCGTTGCCGCAAAACAGCTTTGCGGCAGTTTGGCGTATACTCTCGCGGGTTTCTTCCGACTCGGGGTTTTTACGCGCCATAGCACACTCCCTTGGCAGCTTTTGCGGCAGAAGGATCCTTTAGGGCGGTTTCAAACATGCCCTTAATTTTACCTGTAGTATAGCCCGCGAGGTTGCGCGCCGTCAAGCGTTGGGGTATACTTAACATATGAGGCGGTTTCTTTGCGGGTTCTGATGTCTTGTACGGCGGCCGCAGCAAATTGCCTCATTCGGCAATACGGGCATAATGCCCGCGCCATCCGCAAAATACGAAAGGAGCCCGCGTGATGAAAGACCCGCAAAGGCCCGTGCGCCTGTTTGAAAATATTCACTGGGTTGGCGCGCTTAACCCGGAACTAAAACGTTTTGATGTGGTGATGGAAACAAAATACGGCACAAGCTACAATTCGTACCTCGTGCAGGGGCGGCAAAAGACTGCTTTGATAGACACCGTAAAACGCGGTTTTTTTGATAAAAGCGCGCGGCTGATACGCCAACTGACAGATTTTAAAGACATCGATTATATCGTCATGCAGCATACCGAGCCGGATCACAGCGGTTCCATTGCGGAACTGGCGGCGCTTGCCCCCAACGCGCGGATACTTTGCGGCAAGCCCGCTTCGCTCTACCTGCCGCGTATTGCCAACAGGGATTTGAACATCACCGTAATAAAGGATGGGGATACGCTGGATTTGGGCGGCCGCACGCTTACTTTTATCGGCGCGCCGTTTTTGCACTGGCCCGACACCATGTTCACCTATGACGACGTTTCGGGCGCGCTCTTTACCTGCGACGCTTTTGGTTGTCATTACGCGGCGGAAAATATACTCGAAAGCAAAACCGACGAAACCTTTAAAGAGGCGCGGCGGTATTATTATGATTGCATCGTGGCGCCGTTCGCGCCGCATGTAATCAAGGCGATCGAGCATGTGAACGAACTGCACCTGGAAAAAATCAGCGCCGTACTGCCAAGCCATGGCCCCGCGCTCGATCAGGATCCGTTGGGCGCCATCGCGCTTTACCACGAATGGGCGCGCGAAATGGGCCCCACAAGCGGGCGCGGCGTTTTCATTGGCTATGTAAGCTGCTATGGCTATACGCGACTCATGGCGGAAAAATTGCGTGATTGCCTCGCGCAGGCAGGCGCCGAAGTGGATATGGCGGATTTTACCGACATCACAGTTGAGGAGGCCGTCCGCCGCATACACAGGGCGGATGTGCTGGCCATAGGTTGCCCCACCGTTAACGCCGACGCCCTGCCGCCCGTGTGGGAGGCGCTGGCGCATAGCAGCGTGCCGCTGATCAGGGGGCGCGGCGCCGTTGTGTTTGGCTCTTACGGGTGGAGCGGTGAGGCCGTGCCCATGTTGGAACAGCGTTTGGCGGGTCTGTCCTGCAAGGTGCTGGGCAGCGTGAAGGCGCGGTTTTTGCCCGACGAGGCCGCGTTGGATGAGGTTGCGGCGCTGGCCGGTAAAGTCGCGGCGGCGTTGCGCTTGTAGGTAACCGCCGGTTATAACGACTATTTTAGGGGGATGTATGAAACTGAATTATAAGCGAACCGCACTGGTGGGCCTGGCGTTCTTTTCCATATGCGCGTTTTGGAATTTGTATGACGGGGTTATTCCGCTGATACTGCGCGATACATTCCATATGGGCGACGCCATGGCCGGGTTCATCATGTCGCTTGATAATATACTCGCGCTGGTGCTGCTGCCGGTGTTTGGCGCGTTGAGCGATAAGGTTGGCAGGCGCATGCCCTTTATATTCTACGGCACGCTGGCCGCCGTGGTATTCATCGTACTGCTGCCTTTTGCCGACCGGCTGGGCAATATCACGGTATTTTTGATTGCGCTGGGGTTGGTGCTGCTGAGCATGAGCGTATACCGCTCGCCCGCCGTAGCGCTTATGCCCGACGTTACCGAAAAACCCCTGCGCAGCAAGGGCAACGCCGTAATCAACCTCATGGGGGCGCTGGGCGGCGTGATCGCGCTTGTGGTGCTAAGGGTGCTTGGCGTAGCGAAAGAGGGAGAACGCCAGGATTACCTGCTGATATTTGCCATTGTCGCGGCGCTGATGCTGGTGAGCGTGCTGGTATTGCGCTTTGCCATCAACGAAAAAAAGCTTGTGCGGCGGATGCGCGATATCAATTACGGCGTGGATGAAAAGGAAGAGGCGGCGCTGTTGGTGCGGGATGAAACAAAGCAAGTGAGGCTGGCCCCGCCGGTGAAAAAAAGCCTGCTTTTTATATTGGCCTCTATCGCGCTGTGGTTTATGGGCTATAACGCCGTATACACCGCCTTTACGAAATATGCCACGCAGGTATGGGGGCATAATTTATCACAGGCATCCACGTGCTTATTGATAGCCACCGTCGGCGCCGTGGTATCCTACATGCCCATTGGCGCCATATCATCGAGGATAGGCCGCAAAAAAACCATATTGATGGGTATCACGCTCCTGGCGCTCTCTTTTGGTTTGGGCGCGTATTTCGCGGCCGAATTCTCCTACGCGTTGTACGGCATATTCGCGCTGGTAGGCTTTTCCTGGGCGAGCATCAATGTAAACAGCTACCCCATGGTCGTGGAAATCAGCCGCTTTAGCGATATTGGCAAGTACACCGGCTACTATTATACGGTTTCCATGTCCGCGCAGATATTAACGCCCATACTTTCCGGCTGGCTGCTGGAGAATGTGGGCTACCATACGCTTTTTCCCTATGCGGCCATTATGGTGGCGCTTTCGTTTGTTACCATGACGTTCGCGCGGCATGGCGATAATAAGCCGCCCAAGCGCTTATCAAAGCTTGAATCGTTCGATGTGGATGATTGACGCATAAAACGATCTGTACGTGCCGTCTTCGTGCCGCCGGGGGCTTGCGGCCAGGCGCCCTTACCCTGCCGACATCGTGACGCTTTCGCCTGCCTCCCGGCGGATAAACCGCCTGAGTTCTTCATCGTTGGGCAGTGGTGCGCCATGCGAAGGGCATAACAGGCGAAACGGATATGGCAGAAGCGCCAGCAGCGAGCCCTTTAGCCTCTGCGGCCATTGGTGGGCGGATTCAGGCATGCGCAACGGCTTTGCCGCAGGCGATGATTTGAGCATATCGCCGCAAAACAGTACCCGCCGGTAGAGGAAAGCGTGATGCCCCGGCGTATGCCCCGGCGTGGGGATGGCCTGCACGCCGCCGGGAAGATCGTATTTTTCCAGCCGGCGCAATCTCGCGGGCGGTCTGGGGCGCAGCATATGGTGGTATGCCCATTGCGAACCCGGACGCTCTTTATCATGCAACACGTAGGGCAAATCATCCGCGCCGATATACGCCGCCGCGCCGCTGGCCCTTTGTATTTCGTAGGCGTTGCCGGTATGATCCATATCGTGGTGTGTGAGCAGTATGGCGGTGAGCCTGCCCGCCCCCAGCGTGTCAAGTTCCCGCAGTATGGCGCCCGCCATGCCGGGCAGCCCGGTATCAATGAGTATCTTGCAATCCCCATCCTTTATAAGAAATACGTTTGCGTTCGTTGCGGCATCCAACAGATATACGTTTGGCGCGAGTTGCATCGCAGGAAGACCTCCTTTCAGGCCGACGCGTTATTCTTAAACAAGTATAACGATTCGAATATAACACACCGGTCTTCCGCTGTCAATCGGATATTGGCGCGAACGGGCGACGCATCGGTTTTGGCGCGAACGGGCGACGCAATGGGGAGGTAAACGACCGTAAGTAAAAACACGAAAGCCGTTTGAAAAAAACGATAAGAGCCGGCGTCGCCGCCGGCTCTTTAAAAATCGCTTGCCGTAACAAAAACACACACCTATCCGGGTACTGATACCGGCATCTTCTCTATACTATACGATGCCACTATACTTTGCCGTCTGCAAAAGGGGATTGCGAAACTCACTCTTCTATGCGTATACTATAGCACGCCAACACCTTTCAATCATCAAAAAAGTGTTACAATTTCTATAAGTTATCGGCACGTTTTCATTTTTTTGACGGCATTATGCGTAATAAACTTGAAAAACCGCGCTTTGCGCGGCGCTTTTTACGTTTTCCAAATAGCGCGTTGGTATAACATCCTCTTCGCGCTCACTTGTATTCCCGCCCCATATCGCATAGAATAAACGGGTAACGAACCAACGAACGGGAGGGTTCTCCATGAATATTTGGATCGCGTTGCTGCTGGGCCTTGTGCAGGGGGTATGCGAGTTTTTGCCGGTTTCAAGCTCGGGGCACCTTGTGCTGATGCACAACCTCTTCGGCATAGAAGAAGGGGCGCTGTTTTTTACCATCATGCTGCATGTGGGCACGCTTTTCGCGGTATTCGCCGCGTACTTAAAAGAGATCGGCAATATGCTGCGCCACCCTTTCCAACGCAAGGTGGGCATGCTGTTCATTGCGCTCATCCCCACCGTGGTGATTGCGCTGTTGTTTCGTGATTTTTTCAAGGATGCTTACGGCGGCCGCTGGTTGGGCATAGGTTTTTTGCTTACGGCGGCGCTTTTGATGGCTACCGATAGCAAAAAGCCGCCGCAGCGTAAAATGAAAGAGATGCGTATACCGCAGGCGGCGTTGATCGGCCTGATGCAGGGCGTTGCCATACTGCCCGGCGTTTCGCGCAGCGGCGCCACCATAGCGGGCGGCGTGTTCGCAGGCGTCACTAAAAAGGAGGCTGCGGATTTCTCTTTTCTGTTATCCATTCCCGCGATATTGGGTGGCGTGGCGTTTGATCTGCCCGATCTTATAAAGGCCGATGCGGCCGGCCTGTCCGGTGTAAACTGGCCGTATGTGCTTGCGGGTATGGCGGTAGCGGCGGTATCGGGCTACTTCGCCATACGGCTGACGCTGCGCGTGATCAAGAAAAACAAACTGTGGCCGTTTGCCCTTTATACCGCCATACTGGGCGTATTCATATTGATCGACCAATTGTTTATCAACCGGTTTTTTGTGAATCCCTTCGCAAAAGCATAGCGCGCAAGGCGCCGCCGGGATTTAGACGCGCGTGAACGTATACAAACGATGGTAAAACGATATATCACAGCCGAATTAAGCGCTTTGGCCCAGGCAGCGGCAGAGCTCGGCGCGGTACTTTACGCGGTGGGCGGTTTGCCGCGCAACGCCTTGATGGGGCTGCCGCCGGGCGATATCGATATCACGTCAAACATACCCCCGGCCGGGATGCACGCGCTTTGTGCGGCACGCGGCTTGCGTTGTGTGGATGTGGCGGCCGCCTTTGGCGCGGTGCGCGTCATAGCAAACGGTCAATCCTACGAGCACACCACGTTTCGCAGCGACGAATATGACGCGGGGGGCGGCCACAGGCCGTGCGGCGTGCGCTTTGGGCGCACTATGGAAGAGGATGCGCGACGCCGCGATTTCACCTGCAACGCGCTCTATTACGATATCGCGCGAAACATACTTTGCGACCCCACGAACAGGGGCGTTGCGGATATACGCAACAGGCTGGCGCGCGCCACAAGCGATGATCCTTCCATCATTCTGCGCGACGACAGCCTGCGCATACTGCGCCTGGTGCGCTTTGCCTCCGAACTGGGTTTTGCGATAGAAGAAACCACTTGGCAGGCCGCGCGCGCGTATGTATCGGGTTTATGCGATATCAGTTGGGAGCGCAAGCGCGACGAGCTTATAAAAATACTCCTCAGCGATACGCGCTACCCAGGCGCGCAAACCGGGGAAAAAGGGCCTGCGGCCTCATCGGTGCTTGCGGGCCTTACGCGGCTGTATGAGTTGGGCGCGCTATGCTATATCCTGCCCGCGCTGCTGGAAGGCGCGCATGTGCCCCAACGCCCGCAATACCATAAATATGATGTAATGCGGCATAACTTTCATGCCTGTGCCGCCGCAAGGCCCACGCTTGCGCTGCGGTTGGCCGCTCTGCTGCACGACGTGGGCAAACCTGCCGCCTTGAAGGAAAAGGGGCTAAGCCTGACCGATGGCGGGCACGACAGCGCGCCCGTTTTGCTGCCGCGCGGTATGACGCCCATGCTGCGTCACGATACGCTGGGCGCGCAAATCGCGAAAGAGGCGCTAAGGCGGCTGCGCTTTGAAAACGCGGTAGTGGATGACGCCGTATACCTGATAGCGCATCACATGTATGATCTGAGTTTTTCCGCCAAAGAGAGCACGCTTCGCGTGCGTTTTGCCACCATGGGGCGTAAATACGCCTATATGCTTTGCGATATACGCGAAGCCGATATACGCGGCAGCGGTTACGCGCCGGATTTTGTGGCAAGTGGCTGGCGCGGCGTACTGCGCCGTATGGAGCGGGAGGGCGCGCCGTTCTCTATGGAAGAGGTGCGTTGCACCGGCAATGATATTATGCAATGGCTCAACCTGCCCCAGGGAAAAGCCGTGGGCGAGGTGAAGCTTGCCATGCTGCGGCACTGCGCCAGGCACCCCGCTGATAACAGGCCCGAGCGGTTGCAAAAACTCGCGCGCGGCATGCTGCACGATTGCGGGGCATGATTTTTTTGTTACGCGGGGCGTCTTTCCGTTTATAAGTATGGCATGCCCGGTTTAAGCATCGGGG
>JAISXK010000122.1 GCA_031270585.1 Clostridiales bacterium
CCATCACGATTACCTTTGAGTGAAATGTAATGGCGCGCGCGATAGCTACCAGTTGCTGCTTGCCGACGCTTACATCGGCAAGCTTAGAATCAAGATCAAGCTTTACGCGCATAGTTTCCAAGGCTTTTTGCGCCAAAGCCTTTGCCTTTTTTTTGTTGAATATGAACTCCCTGAACATGCCCTTCGTAATGTTTTCGGCAATGGAAAGGTTGGGGAAAAGGCTGATATCCTGGTAGATAACGGATATGCCAAGCGCAATGGACTTGTTGGCGCTCATGCGCGGGATGTGCACCCCGTCAAAATATATCTCGCTGCCTTCATCCGGTCTTTCCACACCCGCTATCAGCTTGATCATGGTGGATTTGCCCGCCCCGTTTTCGCCTACCAGCGCATGCACTTCGCCCTTTGCCAGCCGGAAATTCACATTGTTTAAAACGCAAATTCCTGAAAATGTCTTGCTCAGGTTTTTTGCTTCAAGAATGGCTTGTTCACCCAAACACTCCACCTGCTTTCCTTCGGTTTCTCAAGCTTCCCGGCGGGGTATTTACCATAGGGGATACCCGCCGTCTATGCCATAATCCTCGCCTGTAACATAAGCGGCGGAATCCGACGCCAGAAAAAGCACCAGCGTCGCAAGTTCTTCCGGATGACCCCAGCGTTTGATGGGGAGGTGCTCCAAGCTCTTTTCATAAAATGCCGGGTGCTTTTCCACATAACCTCTATTGATATCCGTCATGAACAGACCGGGGGAGATGGAATTTACGCGAATATTGTATTGCGCCCATTCCCCGGCCATAAGCCGCGTCAGCATCATGATGGCAGCCTTGCTTACGTCATAAGCGCCCGTACAGGCGCTTTTGAAAACGGTTTTTGCGGCGAGGGAGCCAAGGTTAATAATTACGCCGTGATTTTGCGCTATCATCAGCCGGCCAAAATGCTTCATGCAAAGGAAAGTACCCGTCAGATTGGTGCCGATGGTATTTTCCCATTCCTCCAAGGCAACATCCTGCAAAGGCGTTATGCTGCGGCCAACGGCAGCGTTGTTTATAAGAACATCCATCCGGCCGGTCGTTTCCGCCACAAACGCGGCGGCCTGTTCCACACTGTCTTCATCCAGAACGTTTAGAGGGCATATATGGCATGTCGCGCCGGTTTCCTTTGTGATTTCATCCGAAGCTGCACGCAGCGCGGGTACGTTGCGCGCCATAAGAATAACCTTTGCGCCTTCTTCTGCAAAAGCTTTGGCAAACACCTTCCCCAAGCCTTGCCGCGCCCCTGTTACAACGACGATCTTTCCGGTCATATCCAATCGGTTGCTCATATGCGTTCAACTTCCACAGGTCGGCCGATTTTTGCGGATTTGATTATGCCAAGCAACGCCAGCGAAACGTTGGCGGCGTCCTTCAGGGAAACATGGAATTCTTCGCCGTTATGCAGCTTGTCTACAAAGCTGCGGATGCTTTCGTAGGCAAACCCTTTGGCCTTGCCAAACACATGGTTTTTTACCAATACATCCGCAGAAAACATTCTTTCCTGATCGGAAACCAGCAGCAGATGGGGGTTAGAGCAATCAATATCAAGCTTTCCGTTTTCCATGACCAGATAGAACTTAAAGTCGTTTACACAGGGGTTTCCGTTGGGCGTAATCCAGGAGTTTTCCATCTGCGCGATCACACCGTTTTGATACCGGATGGTGGACATATAGGTATCCACGGCGTTGATGCCAAGGCTCTTTAGCCGGCCCTCGTTTTGCACGGCAAAAACCTCCACAGGGCAACTGCCCACGATCCAGTTCATGGTATCCAGCGAATGGCTGCCCAGAAACCAGAGTATGGATGACCTTTCCACCCAGCTTAGCATATCCGTCGCAACCCAAAGGTTATCCGTCAGGCGGAAATGCGCGTGCAACGGTTTACCGTAGACGCCGCTTTCCACCAATTGCTTTGCGGTGTTGAAGGGAGGGTTCCAGCGGTTGTGCAGGTCAACCATAGCGCGCACACCGGCCTTTTCCACCGCTTCCATGATTCCAAAAACATCTTCCCGCGTTGTCGCCAGCGGCTTTTCGATAAGCATGTGCTTGCCGGCCTGCGCCGCAGCAACGGCGATATCGGTATGGGCAAAATCCGGCGTTACGATGGCTATGGCGTCGCAATCGCATTTTTCAAGCATCTCCCGATAGTCCGTATACACTTCCGGGATGGCGTTTCGTTTTGCGAACGCTTGCGCCTTGGCGCCGTCAAGGTCACATATGGCCGCAGGCGCCGCGTGGGGGTGCTCATTATAAACGGCGGCATGGCTCTCGCCCCAAAGGCCCGCGCCAACGATAGCGAATTTAATCATACTGCCACCGTATCGCTCAGTTCGTATCCGCGCACAGTGGGCCCGCCAACTCTCGCATGAAGAAAAGCTTGCCCGGCAAAGTGGGGATGTAGCTGGAAGTGATCCAGATGGTGGGGCCATAGCGCAACGTCATCCAGAGGGACATGCCCTGCCATTGCATGCTGCGGGAAAATACACCGTCCGCGCCGCCGATAATGTAATCCGACGTGAAGATGATGCCAGGCCCAATGGTATTGGCATAGCAGGGAAGCAAAGCCAGGTTGCTTCTAAAGCTTGTGAGGGCGTTTTGCTCTATGGTAAACGGATGCAGCCGCGCGCCGATGCGGTGGGTGGCCGCCTTCCATTCCGCCTCGGTGGCGTACTCTCCGGCAAAATGCGGCTCCCAAAAAGCGATGTGGCAGGCGCGGCCAATACCGAATACCAGCACCTGTACGGCACCCTTTGCCTTTAGCGCGTCGATTTGCTCTTTATAGCGCGGCAACTCCTCTTTTGTAGCGAAATGCCGCTGGGTTTCCGGCACCGTCAGTTGACCCAGCGGATTATAAAAAGCAGTCAGCATGGCGTTTTGGAAAGCGGCAGGGTCTGAAGCAGACACGGTGTTGCCCTCTTCGTCAGACCATTCGTCCATGTTGAAGCCATGCACATGCTTGCAGTCGATATTCCATTCTTTCAGGAAAAATACGGCCCATTTATACATGCCCAAGGGGCCTACCGGCAATATTATGATGAGCTCGCGGCCGTTTTCTTTTGCGGCTTTGATTTGCGCTGCGATTTCGTGCCCCATATAAACGCCGAAGGCCTCCAGATTGTCACACGAAACAGGGGTAAAATCTTTATGCCAAAAAGGCTGCGCATCCAATACGGAAGCCGGGTCATTGGCGCAACAATCCCGGATGCGGGCAATATCCCAGCCTCTGGGAAAAACGGTTTCAAAATAGGAACCTTTCAGCGTACTCACCATATCCATTTTAACATCCTCCTGCCGAACATGTTTTGGTTTTCAGTATTGATAGCATAATGATAATGTCTGCAAAAACGATTGAAGAATGCCGATTCGTCATATTTATTTTGTTTCGGTCGGTATACTGTAAAAATAATAAAGCCAATGGATTAAATAAAACGTATGCGCCATTATTACATTTTTTTCATGCCTTGTCAAGCATTAAATTCACGGGGGGTATAGATATAAAAAGTAGGTATTTGCAAGACTACTTTGATATGGTACAATCATATCCAACAGGAAGGTTGTACCGAAATGAAGCAGAACAACAGTACAGACATACAATCAAAAATAGAAGAATTGGAGCGTTTGTTGAAGGATTT
>JAISXK010000128.1 GCA_031270585.1 Clostridiales bacterium
CTGAAGAAAGAAATCAGGACGGCTTTGAAAAAATGCGACAACCTTATGGATGCCATATGTTATTGTTTTCAACTTAATTAGCTATACGACGATGTTTTCCGGTACCTTTACGTATGCCGTCCATGGTTCGATATCTACCGTGTCGCTGATATCGATTGCCGCTGCGGCTATATCCGTCCAGTCGGACGCGGTTAGGAGATTGCCCTCATTGTACGCGCTGAAACCAAGTTTTCCTTCAAACCATTCCTCATAAAACGCGAGCAAAGAGGCATAGCCCGCCGTGCCGTATTTGATCTGGTCAGGCGTCGTGGCAGCACCGGTACTATCGTTGACTTTTACAAACACAAGATGCTGCGTACTCGGTTCTACGTGTATACGGTATGATTCACCGCTGACGCCGTTCGGGTACATGTACAGACCATCCGTTTTCCCTTTGCTATTACTTGTTACGATGGCGAACCGCAAGGGCCCGGGCGAAGCATTCGCCGGCGTATTGAACCCCAGACCTGTGGCAATATTCTCGTGTATCGTATACGTAGTAGGCCCTACCGGAGTAGCCGAATTAGCCCACACAAGCAAGTCTTCGCTAAGCACGAGCACATGCGTCGGCGCTCCAAAAGTAAAGCCACCAGTAAGCGCGACACCTGCGGTATTAGCAGTCCAATTGGCACCACGCATTAACTCGAAAGTTAAACTTGCGTCGTCGTCCAGCACTTTGCCATAGATCAAAGTTCTAAAAGTGTAGTCAGCGTTCGCGTTTGTCGGCAAGGTATTCGCCGCAGGAGCCGCACCGGTAACGATAGTATGCGTCACCAAGCCCGTAGTAGTAGCCGCAAAGGCCCAGGTGCCCCACGAAACCGCGCCCGCAGCTCCCAGAGTGTTAGCCGAATTGTTAACCAGCGCCACAGAGGTCGTAGTGGGCGTGTTATCCATGACGTTAAATGAAACGTTTTTGGGTTTAAAGCGCAGCTGCGTATAGCCCGCTCCAAAGACGTATTCCCCCTTTGGAACTGTCAACGCCCCTATCGCCGCGATGATTTCGTTCTTTGCGTAGCCACGGTCGTCGTTCGGCAAAGAGAGCAGGTTCGCCAGCGGATCCGCACCCGCGTTATCCACAAGATAAATATCTACGGTAAATGGGCTGGCTCCGCTCTCCGGCTCCGTGTTCGTCGTATACGCCAGCGCCGGCGCCGCAAGGCCAAGCGCCATGACGACGATGAGGGTTAGGGTTAGTAGTTTTTTCATAGCCCTATCCGCATACGCTGCGCAGGCGCTATGGATTGCGGGGTTCCAGGCGCATACGCGCGCTACGCGTAAGCCCGCGCTAAAAAGATTTTTGATTGCGTTCGCCCAGGCTCTATAGCATAATAAAGCATATTAACCAATAAGGGAGAACCATATGCAACCGTTAAAAGACCGCATCCGCGCGGAAGGCCGCGTGCTGCCCGGCAATATCATCAAGGTGGATGGTTTTTTAAACCATCAGGTGGATGTGCAACTGCTGCGCGCCATGGCAAAAGAGTTTCGTCTTCTGTTTCCCCAAAAGGATATCACAAAGATATTGACGGTGGAGGCATCGGGCATTGCGCTTGCCGCCATTGCGGCCGAGGTGTTTGGCGTGCCCATGGTGTTCGCCAAGAAAGCCAAAAGCGATAATATAGAGGGCGGTTTGTACCAAAGCGATATCTATTCTTATACCTATAAAAAGAAGGTGACGCTGCTTATGAGCAAGCAATGGTTAACGCCCCATGACCATGTGCTGATTGTGGATGATTTTTTGGCCAATGGCGAAGCCATACGCGGGTTGATTGAGATTGTGGAAAAATCGGGCGCCACGCTTACGGGCGTGGGCATCGCTATCGAAAAGGGCTTCCAGCCGGGCGGCAAAATCATACGCGAAAAGGGCATCAACCTGCAATCGCTCGCCATCATTGAAAGCGCCGAAGAGAACAACATCGTATTCAGGGAATGATCCTGTATATATGCGCCCCGTAAAACGGCAAATATACCAGACATTGACGCGCATACCTTTTTATCAGCCGCCCAAGCTATAAAAAGGTATTTTTAATTCGTATTTGTTTTGAGGGGATTAACCCATGCGGCGACACGAACCAAGGCGCGTCATGGCGCTTACAAAGGCCATATGGGGCATGCAGGGCGTCAGGGCGCGCCTGCTGCGCTTATTGGAGGACGCGGTGACCGCGTGCCTGCTGCTTTTC
This sequence comes from Clostridiales bacterium, assembly GCA_031270585.1. Lineage (GTDB taxonomy): Bacteria > Bacillota > Clostridia > Christensenellales > CAG-138 > JAISXK01. The sequence goes on from JAISXK010000128.1 coordinate 2,220, forward strand.
GCCTTATCGCGCTGGGCGCATACGCGCGGCATGCCCTATGCCGTGTTTTTGCTCTGCGGGCTTGCGCCGTGGTTTTACATAAAGGAAATCTATACCGACAGCCCCGCGCTGCCCATGCTTTTCGGGCCGCTGTTGGTTGCGAATAAGCGCAATGTGGCCTGGCTTGGTTTTTGCAAGGCCGTTACCGCGCTGCCCACACTGCTCTTTTGGCGCGCCGCCGCCGCGCTGTGCGCCATGCTTATGGGATATGGGGTTGCGGGGCTCTATCTGCTGCCCTACTTTTTACTATGCACCCTGATAAACGGGGCGGCGCAAAGCCTGCTGGCCTCGGCTTTTTCTCCGCTGGCGCCCTCCACGCTTACAAAGGGGCTTGCCATCACCTTGCCCATATTGTTTTGGACCACGCCCATCGTCTGGCCCGCGTACGCGTTTTCAAACGCCATGCGGCTTTTCGCCCGCTTAAACCCGCTCTATTATTTATGCGAAAGCCTGCGCACGATGCTGACGGCAGGCACGCTGCCCGATTGGCGGCATACTTTGGCGTTTTTTATCGTGTCCGCCGCCATGGGGGTGTTGGGATATATCGCTACCGCGCGGGTTTGGGGCGGCGCGCGCGCCGCCGCGCCCGCGCCCAACGAGCGGGAATGAGGAAAAAAGCCCCCGTTCATTTTCGGCATCACCGGTATCACCGGCATCACCGGCAGCACCGGCATCGCCGGCCGCTTTTTGCGCCGATTTTGGGGCTTGACAGGCACGGCAAAACCCGCTACTATATCTTATGCGCGCGCTATACACGCCCTGTTCGTCTAGTGGCCTAGGACGCTGCCCTCTCACGGCAGTAGCAGGGGTTCGACTCCCCTACAGGGTACCAGATTACTTACCATCTATTGATACAAGGAATTGTAGCGATGGGTGGTTTTTCCTTGCCTGAAATGGTGAGAGCCGAAGGCTGCATTGCGGGC
>JAISXK010000046.1 GCA_031270585.1 Clostridiales bacterium
ATTCAGGTCAAGACGGGGCTTGAAAACGGGAAAGCCAGCGTAACGGATATCGTGCAGATGGTGAGAAACGCTCCCCAAACGGCGGAGTATATTTTATATAAGGGCCTTGTGGACAAGAACGGCGACGTAGTTACCATTCCATATGCAAATACGTACGAAAGGGAAAAGCGGTGTTTTGTTGAAAAGTTTTTTCGGGGTTTTGTTTGGCGTCCAATGCTTGCATCAAGCGGAAAACCGTGGTATAATACTCTGCGTTGGGTCGTGCGAGTGATGAGAAGAGTGGGTTGCCCCACTCTTTCATTTTGAGAGCCGGCCTTTCGATGGGCGGCTTTATTTTGAGAAAGGATGCCGGCAGTTGAGAACCACGGATGTTGTGCGCGCGCTCACGAAGGCGCCTATAGAGGCCATGGGCTACGAGCTTGTGGATGTGGAATTTACAAAAGAGCATAACGGTTATGTGTTAACGCTGTATATCGACAAGCCGGGCGGCGTCGGCATTGAGGATTGCGAGCGCGTCAGCCGCGAGATAGACCCGCTTATCGAAGAGCGCGACCCCATACCGCAGGCGTATTACCTGAGCGTTTCGTCGCCGGGCATTGACAGACCCTTGAAGACGGAGCGTGATTATTTGCGCAATACAGGTAAAAAGGTAACCATAAAGCTTTACGCGAAACGGGATGATAAAAAAGAGTTTACCGGCGAATTGGTTTGTTTTGCAAACGGCGCCGTGACCATAGCCTGCAACGACGGCCACACGCGCGAATTTCAATTAAAAGAGCTTTCGAACGTAAAGCCATACATCGATTTTTGAAGGGAAGAAGGAGACGCCATGAACAGCGACTTTATTGAAGCCTTAAACACGATAGAAAAAGAGCGCGGCATCAGCAAAGATGTTTTGATTGACGCGATTGAGAACGCCCTGATTTCAGCATACCGCAGAAACTATGGCACATCCAACAATGTGCGCGCCGAGGTGGATGTGGAAACCGGCGACATACAGCTGTTTGCGTCCAAATCCGTGGTGGAAACCGTGGAGAACCCCCATACGGAGATCGCGCTGGAGAGCGCCCGTAAGATCAATACCCTTTATGAGGCGGGAGATGTGCTGGAAGAAGAGGTAAGACCCAAAAACTTTGGCCGTATCGCGGCGCAAACCGCCAAGCAGGTGGTTGTGCAGCGCATACGCGAGGCGGAGCGCGGCGTGATATACGACGAATTCGTCGAAAAGGAAAACGAGGTGCTTACGGCTATTGTGCAGCGCGTGGAAAAAGCGGGCGCGTATGTTGAGCTTGGCAAAACCGACGGTCTGCTCGCCGCAAACGAGATGATACCCGGCGAAAGCTTTGAAAGCAACGACCGCATCAAGGTATACGTGCTGGAGGTCAGAAAGACCAACAAGGGCCCGCAGGTGCTGGTTTCGCGCACGCACCCGGGTTTGGTAAAGCGGCTTTTCGAGCTGGAGGTGCCGGAAATCCAGTCGGGCGTCGTGCAGATACGCTCTATCGCGCGCGAGGCGGGCTTTCGCACCAAGGTGGCCGTATCCTCCAACGATCCGCAGGTTGACCCGGTGGGCGCGTGCGTGGGGCAAAGGGGCATCCGCGTGGAGCGTATCGTGGCGGAACTGCATAACGAAAAAATCGATATCATCGAGTGGGATATGGACTCCGCCGTGTATATCGCCAAGGCGCTGAGCCCCGCCAAGGTGTTGATGGTGTACATCAACGAGACGGAAAAGGCGGCGAAGGTTATCGTGCCCGACAACCAGCTTTCGCTGGCCATAGGCAAAGAGGGGCAGAACGCCCGCCTTGCCGCCAAACTGACGGGCTGGAAGATCGATATCAAAAACCAATCCCAGGCGGAAGAGGCCATGATAAACGCCTTTGACGAGGCTGCCGTCGCTAGCGAGGGGTACGGCGAAGCCGAATATGAAACGGACGCGCCCGAAACGGATATGCCCGAAACGGATGCGCCCGAAACGGAGTCTCACATGCCGTCCGCAGAGACGCCGGCTGACGGCGCAAAGCCGCCTGCCGAATAAGGGTATGGAGGATGGACGATGGCGACAAAGAAAATACCCATGCGCATGTGCGTGGGTTGCAGGCAGATGAAGCCCAAAAAAGAGTTGGTGCGTGTGGTGCGCAATAACGAAGGCGTGATCAGCATCGACTTAAAGGGAAAAGCCCCCGGAAGGGGCGCGTATGTTTGCCGTGACGGCGAATGCCTGCAACGCGCAAAGAAGACAAAGGCGCTGGAACGGGCGTTTGAACATAAAATTGAGCCCGTGATATATGATACGCTGGCGCGGGAGCTAAACGGTGGTTGAAAAAAAGCTTTATGGCGCGATTGGCCTGGCGCGCCGCGCGGGCAAATGCATCACCGGTGATTTTGTGGTGGAACGAGCGCTCAAGGCGAAAAAGACGATGTATATTATTATCGACGATACGGCGTCGGGCGCCACAAAGGCGCGTTACCGGGCGCTGTGCGAAAGGATGGATGTGCCTTATATGGAGCTTGCGGGGCTGGGCCTGGCAATTGGGAAACCCGGCAATAAGGTAGCCGCCGTTACCGACGGGAATTTTGCGGGAATGATAGGCGGCTTGCTGGAAAAAACTGAAGGTACTTGAGACTGATTATGAGAAACATGCCGAATGGCAGGCGGGCGGGGGTGTAATATGGCCAAACAAAATATTCAGGAAGAGGCAAAGGACTTGCAACAGCGCGCGGAGCAGCTCTTTGAAAGGCTGGCGCAATACCATGGCGGCGTATCGGAAACGTTGCAGGATATACGCGAGCATGAGCGCAGGCTCTCTGAAAAAGAAGAAGTCTTGCGGCAGCAGCGACTGGAGCGCGAGCGCCAGGAGCGCCTGATGGAGATGCTGGCGTCTGATAAAGATCTGGCCGTGCATATCGGAGGGGATGACGATATAGCGGCGAAAGCGGCCCCTGAAGAGACGCCGGCAAGGGCGGGGCAGTTTGCGCCACAGGAAGCGGCGCCACATGTCGCGGAAAAATCGCAAGCGCCGGAGTCGGAAGCTGAAAAAACGGCAGCGCCTGAAAAGCAAAACGCGCCTGAAAAGCAGAGCGCGCCTGAAAAGCAAAACGCGCCTGAAAAGCAGAGTGCGCCTGAAAAGCAAAGCGCGCCTGAAAAGCAGAGCGCGCCTGAAAGGCAAAGCGCGCCTGAAAGGCAGGCGGCGCCTGTTGCGGAATTTGCAAAGCGGCCCGAGGAGCCGAAAAAGAGCGCGCCTGTCACAGCCAGGCAGGATGGCTACAAGAAGGATGGCTACCAGCAAAGAACGATAGACCCGGCTATGTACCAGCGGCCGCAGCAGGGCGGCGGGTACCAGCAGCGGCCGCAGCAGGGCAACGGGTACCAGCAACGGCCGCAGCAGGGCGGCGGGTACCAGCAGCGGCCGCAGCAGGGCGGCGGGTTTGCCGCAGGTGGTTTCAAGGCGCAGGCAGCGTCGTCCGCCGGCAAAGAGAAGGTTAGCAACTACGACCCCAACAGGGGCAACTATACGCGTAATTACGAGGCTGACAAGCAAAGGGCGCGCAACAAAAAAGCGCTTCAGAAAGAAGCCGCGCCAAGCGCCGCCGGGTGGGACGACGATTCTCCCTTGGGCGGCAACCGGCGCCGGCCGCGCAAGCAGCAGGTGCAGCGCAGGCCAGAACCCGTAGTGATTGAAAAGGCGGTTATAACAACGGAAAAAGTGACGGTAAAAGAATTATCCGAAAAGATCGGCAAGCCTGCCGGCGAAATAATCAAAAAGCTGTTTATGCTGGGTATCATCGCCACCATCAACCAGGATCTTGACTTTGATACGGTGGAACTGATCGCGTCCGATTACGGCATTACGCTGGAGCACCAGATTGCCAAAACACATGCGGAGCTGTTACAGGACGCCGCCGACGAAATCGACTCCCCCGAGAAGCTGACAACCCGCCCGCCTGTCGTTACCATTATGGGCCACGTTGACCACGGCAAAACCTTGCTGCTGGATGCCATACGCGACAGCAGCGTAACGCAGGGCGAAGCGGGCGGCATTACACAGCATATCGGCGCGTATACCGTAACCCGTGATGGGAGAAGCATCACATTCATAGATACCCCGGGCCACGAGGCGTTTACATCCATGCGCGCGCGCGGCGCGCAGGTGACGGATATCGTCATACTGGTGGTGGCGGCCGACGACGGCATTATGCCGCAAACGGTAGAGGCCATCAACCACGCCAAATCCGCCGCAGTGCCCATCATCGTTGCCATCAACAAGATGGACCGTCCCGAGGCGAACCCCGACAGGGTGAAGCAGCAGTTGACGGAGTACGGCCTGATAAGCGAAGAGTGGGGCGGCGACACCATTGTTGCGCCGGTTTCCGCCAAGACTCGCGAAGGGCTTGATACCCTGCTGGAGATGGTGCTGCTACAGGCGGATGTTTTGGAGCTCAGAGCCAACTCCAACCGGCTCGCCAAGGGCACCATTATAGAGGCGCAGCTTGATAAGGGCCGCGGCCCCATCGCCACGGTTCTTGTGCAAAACGGTACGCTGCACGTGGGCGACCCCATCGTCGCCGGCACAACCTATGGCCGTGTGCGCGCCATGATGGACGATCACGGGCAAAGGGTGAAAGAGGCCGGCCCCAGCCAGCCTGTGGAGGTACTGGGCTTTAACGAGGTGCCGTTTGCCGGCGACACGCTCAATGTCGCAGAGATCGATAAGCTTTCGCGTCAGGTGGCGGAAGAGCGGCGCGACAAGCTCAAAGCCGAGCAGCTCAAAAATCTTTCCAAGGTATCGCTTGACGATCTGTTTAACCAGATTGCCGATGGTGAAATCAAGGATCTTAACATCATCGTCAAGGCCGATGTGCAAGGCTCGGTAGAGGCGCTGAAGCAGGCGCTTGAAAAGCTCAGCAATGAAGAGGTGCGCGCGCGCTGCATCCATGGCGGCGTGGGCGCGATTACCGGGTCGGATATCATGTTCGCGTCAGCATCCAACGCCATCGTAATCGGCTTTAACGTGCGTATGGATAATACCGCGCGCGTTTCTGCGGAGCGTGAAAATGTGGATGTGCGCATGTACCGCGTGATTTACAACGCCATAGAGGATGTCGGCAACGCCATGAAGGGCCTCTTTAAGCCCATCTATCAGGAGGCGGAGTTGGGCCGCGTTTGTGTGCGTGAGATATTCAAGGTTTCCGGCGTGGGCACGATCGCCGGCGCGTATGTGCAGGAGGGCAAGATCAACCGCAACGCGCATGTGCGTGTAGTGCGTGACGGCATCGTCATTCACGACGGAAAAATATCCTCGCTCAAGCGTTTTAAGGATGACGCGAAAGAGGTGGCGCAGGGTTACGAATGCGGTATCGGCATCGAAAACTTCAATGATTTGCAGGAGGACGATGTGATCGAAGCATACGTGATAGAGGAGATCAAGCGGTAAATAACAAGGAGTAAACAATGTCCGTCATAAGACAGGACCGTATAAACGAAGAAGTAAGAAAGGTGACAGGCGAGATCATACACGAGATGAAGGATCCGCGCGTTTTGGAGATGGCCACCATCACCCGCGCGGATGTCACCGCCGATTTAAGACAGGCCAGGTTGTTTGTAAGCGTATATGAACCCGACGAGGCGCTGCGCCGCGCATGCGTCAAGACGCTTAACCATGCCGCAGGTTTTATCGCGCGTGAGATAGGGCGCCGCATACAGCTCAGACGTCTGCCCGCGCTAAAGTTCGAGCTTGATACCAGCATAGAATACAGCGCGCATATTAACGAGCTGCTCAACAGCCTGCACTCGGCAAGCTCCAACGAAGAGGGCGTTTCTTCAGGGGAGGACGGCCATGCGTGAGGGGTTTGCGCCGCTGTGCGAATGGCTGGCGCGTGAAGACGACTTTGCCATTATCGCCCATGTTTCACCCGATGGCGATACGCTGGGTGCGGGCCTGGCGCTGTATATGATGCTGACAGCGCGGGGGAAGCGCGCGCAGGTGTTGTGCGAGCATGCCGTGCCGGCGATTTATGCGTTTTTGCCCTGTGCTCACATGGTAACGGGGCTTGAAGCGGCAAACCCTCATTACCGTAACGCCATCGCCGTGGATTGCGCGGCGGAGGATAGAATGGGTAAGGCGGCGGCCGTATTCCACGCTGCGGACGAGCGCGCGAATATAGACCATCATGGCTCCAACAACGGCTATGGCGGTTATGTTTTTGTGGATAAGCGGGCCTCCGCCACCGGCGAGAATATATTTTTGATCTATGAAGCATGGCGCGAAAGCTTCGACAGCGCGCTCAGGCGCGATATAGCCGTGTGCCTTTTTGTGGCGGTGAGCACCGATACGGGGAATTTTGCCTACAGCAGCACCACGCCCGCCACGTTGCGCGTGGCTGCGGCGCTGATGGAAGAGGGTATCGACATTGCCCAGATCAACCGCGACGTATATAAAACCATATCGCTTGGCAAGGCGCGGCTACAGGGATTTGTATTGAGCACCATGCGGTTTTTTTGCGAAAACCGCATAGGCGTCGCGTGCGTCGCCCTAAGCGATATCAAGCGCCTGGGCGCCATGGTAGAGGATCTTGAGGGAATGACGGACAGCATACGCGATGTGGACGGCGTGGAGATCGCCATTGTGCTGCGTGAAAAGAGAGAGGGCGGCTGGAAAGCCAGTCTGCGTTCCAAGCGCCGGGCGGATGTTTCCGCGCTCGCGAGCGGCTTTGGCGGCGGCGGGCACAAGCACGCAGCGGGCTGCTCCACCCAGGGCGAAATGGATACATTCTACAACGCTTTGCTGCGGGCGGCGGAACAGGCGCTGCACTGATGGAAGGCATATTAAACATATTAAAACCGCCGGGCATGACATCCAGCAATGTTGTGGCGGATGTAAAAAAGCTCACGGGCATCAAGCGCGTGGGCCATATGGGCACGCTGGATCCGGGTGCTGCGGGTGTCCTGCCCATTTGCCTGGGGCGCGCCACAAGGCTTTTTGATATTTTTCAAGAGAAGGAAAAGGCGTATACCGCCGAGATCGCCTTTGGCATTGCCACCGATACGCAGGATAGCTACGGCGCGGTGGTGGCGCGCGACGATAAGACGATAGGCGAAGACGCGTTTGCAGCGGCGCTGCAAGGGTTTTCTGGCGACTACGCGCAGGTGGCGCCGGCTTATTCCGCCTTAAAGGAAGGCGGAAGGCCGCTCTACGCGATCGCGCGGGAGGGAGGTTCTGTGCCTTCGCGCACGCGCACGGTGCGGATCTACGGCGCTACGTATATCGCGCAAACGGGCCCCAACAGATTTTTGTTTAGCGTGACCTGCTCGCGCGGCACATATGTGCGCACGCTGTGCGCGGATATAGGCGAAAGGCTTGGCACATACGCGCATCTGTCGTTTTTGCTGCGCACGGCGGCGGGCCCGTTCAGGATAGAGGATACCCATACGCTTGCCGAGTTGACAGAGAAAAAGGACGCCGGGCATTTGGCGCAGGCCGTGATAAGCGTGGAAAGCGCGCTGGGCTTTTTGCCGGCGTTTACCGTAGTGAATGACAGGCTTGCCGCGCGGCTGAAAAACGGCTGTGCCATACCGCTGCCGGAAGGGGCGATCAAGGAAGGACTTTGCCGCGTATACACGGACGCGTTTTTGGGCGTGGCGCAGGCCGCCGCAGGCGCGTGCAAAATGAAATTGTTCTTTAACGGGTAAATGGTTATGCAAAAGAAACGCGGCGCGGTAGTTGCGCTGGGCATGTTTGACGGCATGCATATCGGGCACAGAACGCTATTGATGCGCGCGGTGGAAAGGGCGCTGGAAATAAACGCCGTCTCGATGGCGCATAGCTTTATCAACCACCCGCGAAGCGTGTTCGCGAACGCGCCCGGGCTTTTGATGACGGCGCGGGAGCGCGAAGCGTGCATGCGCGCTCTTGGCGTAAACGATGTGGTAATGGAGGATTTTACGAGACCCATCGCGGCGCTTTCGCCGCGGGCGTTTGTGGAGCGGATGAGGGAGAGCTTTTCCATGCGCGTGGTGGCCGTGGGTTTTAACTATACGTTTGGCCATAAGGGTGAGGGCACGCCGCAAACGCTATGCGCGCTGGGGGCGGAATACGGATTTGCGGTAGAGGTAATCGCGCCGGTGGAAGCGGGCGGCGCGCCCGTTTCCAGCACGCGTGTGCGTGAGCTGATAGAAAACGGCCGCATGCGCGAGGCTAACGCCATGCTGATAAACCCGTATGCGCTTTCAGGCACGGTGCGGCCAAACCGGCGCATTGGCGCGACACTGGGGTTCCCCACAGCGAACATACTGCCGCCGGAAGAAAAGGTGTTGCCCAGGGCAGGCGTATATGTATCCCGCATAACCTGCGGGGCGGAAACGTACCGCGCCGTAACAAACGTGGGGGATAACCCCACCGTCAACGGGCAGTTTATTACGGTGGAATCGCACCTGATCGGCTTTGACGGGGATTTGTACGGCAAGCGTATAACGGTGGAGTTTTTGGATTTTATACGGCCCGAGCGCCGCTTTTTGGATAAGGCCGCGTTAAAGGGGCAGATCGCGCGCGATACGGCCCACGCTAAAAGCTGGGAGGCAAATAGCGGCTGACCGTAGTTTTAAAAGCCGCTTATGAGAGAATTGGTATAAAGCTGCGCTATTATGGAGCATCATATTTGCGGGATATCAATTGCGAAAACATTTTACTTTGGTTTTTGTTTGTGCTACACTGTTAAGGTAGTTGGGCGAATATACACCAGGTTCAAATAACCATAGCAAGGTTCTGCGATCACTCCAACGCGTTACTTTGCCATTGGGGATTTAAATGAAGAGGAGGCCATTATGGAGAAGGATCGTAAACTCGAAATTATTGAAAAATACAAGCTGCACGAGGGCGACACGGGCTCTCCCGAGGTGCAGGTTGCGCTCTTGACAGAGCGCATTAACCACCTTAACGAGCATCTGAAGCTGCACAAGAAGGATCACCATTCGCGCCGGGGGCTGCTGAAAATGGTAGGTCAGCGCCGCGGTCTGGTAAACTATCTTAAGGCGAAGGATATCGACCGCTACAGAACGCTGATCGCAAGCTTGAATTTAAGAAAGTAATAAGCGCACGCACGCGAGGAAAAAGTTGGCAAAACCAGGCGGAGCCGTCCTTTTGGGCGGCTCTGTTTTGTTGTTTTAAGGGGAGGGCGGCGAAGGCCGGCGGGAGGGCCGGCGTCCTCTTATTTGTTTGACCGTGCATGCGGCGCGTGCTATACTGTTTTGTGGATAAGTGAGAGAGTAAGAAAAAAAGGAGCATGAACACGTGCAAAAAACATTTGAAATGATGCTGGGCGGCAGGAAGATTATCGTTGAAACCGGCAAGTATGCCGAACAGGCGGGCGGTTCCTGCCTGGTGCGCTGCGGCGACACGGCGGTGCTGACCTGCGCCACAGTAGCGAAAAACGCCCGCGACGGTGTTGATTTTTTGCCGCTCGGCGTGGATTTTGAAGAGAAGATGTACTCCGTCGGCAAAATCCCCGGCGGGTTTATCAAAAGGGAAGGCCGCCCATCCGAAAAGGCCGTGCTGACTTCACGGCTGATCGACAGGCCGCTTCGGCCGCTGTTCCCCAAGGGCTTCCATAAGGATGTGCAGGTGGTCTCCACCGTGCTTTCCGTCGATCAGGATATTACGCCCGATACGCTGGCCATGATCGGCTCGTCCATCGCGCTTTCCATCAGCGACGCGCCCTTTGGCGGGCCTACGGGTTCCGTTAACGTGGGCCTTGTGGATGGCGCATACATTCTGAACCCCGACGGCGCCATGCGCGAAAAAAGCCGCCTGCACTTAACGGTGGCCGGCACCGGCGACGCCGTGATGATGGTGGAGGCGGGCGCCCATGAGGTCAGCGAGAAAGAGATGCTCGAGGGTATACTCTTCGCGCATAAACACATCAAAGAGATTGTCAAATTTGTCGAATCCATAGCGGGCGAAATCGGCAAGGAAAAGTGTGAGACAGACATCCATAAGCCCGACGAAGAGCTTATGCGAAAAGTACGCGCCTTCGCGCTGGAAAAGGTGATTTGGTCGCTGGACACGTTTGACCGCAAGGAGCGCGAAGCCCGCTCGCAGCAGGTGAAGGAAGAGACCGTCGCGCATTTTGGCGAGGAATACGCAGAAAGCGCCAAGGATATCGACGCCATATTGTACGACATCACAAAAGAGATCGTGCGCGATAAAAGCATCAACAAGGGCATCCGCCCGGACGGGCGCAGGCACGACGAAATACGCCCCATCTGGTGCGAGGCGGGCATACTGGGCCGCACGCACGGCAGCGGCGTGTTTACGCGTGGGCAAACGCAGGTGCTCACCATTGCAACGCTTGGCACCATCGGCGAGGCGCAGATACTTGATGGCATATCCCCGGAGGACAACAAGCGCTATATGCACCAATACAACATGCCGCCCTACAGCGTGGGCGAAACCCGCATGATGCGCGGCCCCGGCCGCAGGGAGATCGGCCATGGCGCGCTTGCCGAGCGCGCGCTGGAGCCCATGCTGCCAAGCGAAGAGGAGTTCCCCTACTGCATGCGTCTGGTGTCGGAGGTAATCAGTTCCAACGGCAGCACATCGCAGGCATCTATCTGCGCAAGCACGCTGGCGCTGATGGATGCGGGCGTACCGCTCAAAAAACCCGTGGCGGGCGTAGCCATGGGGCTCATTAAAGATGAGTCAAACGGCAACATCGCCATACTGACCGATATACAGGGCCTGGAAGATTTTCTGGGCGATATGGATTTCAAGGTGGCCGGCACGAAGGACGGCATTACGGCCATACAGATGGATATCAAAATCAAGGGCATCGATGAAGAGATTTTGACCCGCGCGCTGGAGCAGGCGCGCGTTGGCAGGCTTTTCATACTCGATAAAATGCTTGAAACGCTGCCCGGGCCCCGCGCGGAACTTTCGCCCTATGCGCCGCGCATCATTACATTCAATATCCATCCCGATAAAATTCGCGACGTCATCGGTTCCGGCGGCAAAACTATCAACAAGATCATTGCAGATACCGGCGTAAAGATCGATATTGAGGACGATGGCCGCGTGTTTATCGCATCCCCCGACGCCGCTGCCGCGCTGGCTGCCAAAAAGATCGTCGAAGGCATTGTGAAGGATATCGAGGTGGGCGACGTGTTCCTGGGCAAGGTGGTGCGCATCATGCCTTTTGGCGCGTTTGTCAATCTCACGCCGGGCAAGGATGGCTTGGTGCATATTTCAAAGCTTGCCAACAGGCGCGTTGAAAAGGTGGAAGACGTGGTCAACATCGGCGACGAAATACTCGTGCGTGTGGTGGAAATCGACAACGGTAAAATCAACCTTACGCGAAAGGGTCTGTTGCCGGAAGACGAAAAGAATGGTTGACGACGCGTAAAGTGATATAGCTAAGGCATGCTCCTCATGATGGCGCGCATATAGTATAGCAATATGCCAAGGAGGACAGCCTGTGCGCGTAGCAAAAAGCAAGGGGATGGCCGCCGTAAACATTTGCCTGGCGGCGTTGATGCTTTCGTTATCGGTGGCGATAGGCACGCCGGCGGCGACATCGGCCATGGGCGCGCTTTATGACAGCCCTGTTTACCGTGGGCGCGAAAAAGGCGTAATAGGTTTGGAATGCGCCGTGAGCTGGAACGCCGCGGCGCTGCCTGCATTGCTGGATACTTTAAAGCAACGCGGTATCGCCATCACATTTCTCGTAAGCGGCGAATGGGCGGAGGAGAACGGCGAGCTCTTGCGCCGTATGACGCGCGAGGGCCACGAGCTTGGCACCATGGGTTACGACCCTATGCGGGATGGAAACGCGCAGGCGGTATTCCGCGATGTGGAAAAGGCGCTGCGCGCCATACAGGCTGTTTGCGGGGTGCGGCCGGCATTGTATTATTCCGGAGGGCGCGGGCGCAACAGTTCCGCCGGCGCCGCAAGGAGGCTGGGGCTAAAGCATGTGCTGTGCACGGCGGATCTTTTGAGCGGCCGCGGCGATGCAAAAGATATACTGCTTCGTGCATTGGATAAGCCGTTTGATGGCAGTATATTCTTATTACAGCCCACGGCCCAGGCTGTGAAAGCGGCGCCGGCTATTATAGAGGGCCTTATGCGGCAGGGATTTCGCGTGGGCGCCGTCGGCGAAGCGCTTGGCGAATACACAAGATGAGGGAGTTTACTTATGATCATACAGGAAACGCTTGAAAACGGCATTCGCGTAATAGCCGAAAAGATGGACGGCCTGCGTTCATGCGCGCTGGGCGTTTGGGTGGGGACAGGTTCCGCCTACGAGCTGGCGGATGAGGCGGGTATCTCGCATTTTATTGAACATATGCTTTTTAAGGGTACCGAAAAGCGCTCCGCCAGGGATATTGCCGTAGAGATGGACAGCATAGGCGGCAGCATCAACGCCTTTACGTCAAAAGAGTGCACCTGCTATTATTGCAAGGTACTCGATGAGCATCTGACAATCGCTGTGGATGTGCTTTCCGACATCGTGATGCATTCGGTGTTTGACCCCAAAGAGATTGAAAAAGAGCAGGGCGTGGTCTCTGAAGAAATTCTCATGGTGGAGGATAGTCCCGAAGACCTTGCGCACGATACCATCGCGAGCGTATACTATGATGACGACCCTTTAGGCAAGCCCATATTGGGAACGGAAGAGAGCGTGCGCTCCTTTACGCGGGAAAACCTCATCAAATACATGGGGCGGCAATATGTGCCAAGCCGCGTCGTCGTCGCCGCTGCGGGCAATTTTGATGAAACCATGCTGGTTTCGCTTATAAAAGAGCGCTTTGCCGGTATGAAGCCCGGGACGGCGCTACCCATAAGCGATAATAAGGCGCCCGGCGGCAAACGCTTTGTGGGCGTGGAAAAAGATATCGAGCAGATACATATCTGCATGGCCATGCCCGGCACCGCTATGGATACCTGCGACCAATACCCGCTGTATGTATTGAATAACGCCCTGGGCGGCAGCATGAGCTCCCGATTGTTTCAAAAGATCAGGGAACAAAGGGGCCTTGCCTATTCGATATATTCTTACCTTAACTGTTACCGCAGCGAGGGCAGCTTTTCACTTTACGCGGGCACGGGCGAGGGCCAGGCGGCCGATGTGATTGCGCTGATGGCGGAAGAGCTTGATCTGATACGGCGCGCGGGCATTACGCCCGAAGAGTTGGAGCGCAGCCGTAGCCAGTTGAAGGGCAGCTGCCTTTTGGGGCAGGAAGGGACGAGCAGCCGCATGAACGCGCTTGGCAAAACGGCGCTGCTGCTGAACCGGCGTTATGACGCGAACGAGGTGATCAGGCGTATTGAAAACGTGAATATGGACGACATCATGCGCATCGTACCGAACACGATCGATAAGGAAAATATGTCTACCGTATGTGTGGGGCGCGTAAAGTGTCAGGAGCCCGCGCTCAGGGCGTATTTACACGTATAAACCGCGTGACGGCCATGGAGGAGCGGGAAATGGATAAATTGGATCGCATCTTTCAGATGCAGCGCGCGCTGGACGAAGAGATTGTGCAAAGGCGCGGCCTGACGGATATAACGAATGAAGAGTGGCTGCAAAAGGATGTATTGGCCATACTTTCCGAGCTGGGGGAATTGCTCAACGAGTTGAATTTTAAATGGTGGAAGAACGATAAAGAGTTGAATATGCCCGCAATCCGCGAGGAGATGGCGGATATTCTGCACTTTTTCATCAGTATGTGCATGCGCGCGGGTATGGGCGCCGACGCGCTTTTCGCGCTGTATTTGGATAAAAATAAAGAAAATTTCGACCGGCAGCATGGTCTTTCCAAAAAGCCGGGTTATGCGTTGCCGGGTAATGAAACATGAGGTTGTTTGGATGGGTATACCCGCAAGAAAAAAAATAAAAATCAAACCGCGCTTTGTTGTGATATTGCTTGTCTTTTTCGCTATTTTGGGCGTGGCTGTGTTTTTGTTGCTTGGCGGCGCGGGGGAAGGCGAGATGGTTATGGGCACGGCGCAGCTGGAATATACGGCTAAAACCGTCGTGCTGCGCGATGAGCTTGTCGTCAACACCGAGCGCTACGGCAAAATACTCTTTAACGTGGTGGAAGGCGCGTATGTGAGCGAAGGCGACCAGATTGCCCAGATATTCCGCTGGGGGTATCAGGAGGAGACCATGAACACCCTGCTGGAGGTGCAGGAAAAGATTTACGATTACCTGATCGGCCTCTGGTCTGAGGTCGTCAACCCCGATATCGACGCGATACAGCAGCAGATACGGCAAAAGCAGACGGAAATACGCGACGCCGTGCAGGGGAAATCCGACCGCGACATGTTGCTTTTGGAGCAAGAGCTTAGGGCGCTGCTTCTTTCGCGCAATGAGATATTGCGAAACGTGCAGCCGGATGAAACCCTTTTAGCCTATTACGACCAGGAGAACGCGCAGATGAGCAATCTTGCCATCTGGAAGAGCGACATGGTAAACGACGTTGGCAGCGGCGTGGTCAGCTTCTATTTTGACGGCAACGAGCAGGCGCTCAGCCTGGAAAAGATGGGTATGCTTAACGCCGACATCATCAGCAGCATACTCAACGGCAGCGGGGCCGTAACCAGCGTGGATACAACCGTAGAAAGCCCGCTGTACCGTCTGGTTGACAACATGCATTTTTACCTTGTTTTCATTACGGATACGGCCTCGGCTTTCCGCCTGGTGGAGGGGGAGGGGTACACCGTAACGTTTAAGGGCCATGCGGATAAGCTGTACACCGGCGCGGCGCTGGCTCCCATCGTAGCGGAAAAGCAAGTGGTAAACATACTTGAGTTCCATCAGGATGTGGGGGATCTTATGGGCATGCGCGTTGTGGAGGCCACCGTAGCCAAAGCCGTTACCGGTCTGCGCGTGCCAAAGTCCGCAATACATTTGCGGGATAACGACCCCGGCGTGCTGCGCGTGAGCGGGGACGACACCCAATGGGTAGAGGTAAACGTTCTGGCCGAGGACGACGGTGATTTTATCATCCAATCCGCCGACGCCAACGCCGCTCTGGGCGAAGGGATGCGCTATAAAAAGCCATAAGGGGGATATCCATGAATACGCAAGACGCATTGTATAAAACCATAGAAGCGAATTACCACCGCGTGCGGGACGGCATCGCGGCAGCCTGCGCGAAGGCGGGCCGCAATGTGGATGAAATCACGCTGGTGGCGGTTACAAAATTTATGCCTGAGGAGACCATCATACCGGCGCTTGAGCTGGGTATTCGTCACGTGGGTGAAAACCGCGCCCAGGAGTTTCGGGAAAAATCGGAATTATTCAAGAATTATGGCTGCTTTACGCATTTCATTGGACACTTGCAAACCAATAAAGTAAAATACGTTATCGGCAACGCGGATCTGGTGCAGTCGGTGGACAGCGTGGAGTTGGCAAAGGCGTTGCAGCAAGGGGCGAACAGGCGCGCCACCGTGCAGGATATACTCATAGAGGTCAATATCGGGGAGGAGCCGCAAAAGGCGGGCATACCGGCGGATGGGCTTGCGGAAATGTTTGATGTCGTGGGCCAAATGCCAAACCTGCGCCTAAAGGGGCTGATGTGCATACCGCCCGCGCTGCAGTCCTGGCAAACCCGGCCGTACTTCGCGAAAATGCGCGCGCTCTTTGAAAAATACAGGCATGTAAACGGCATGCGCCTGGGGCACCTTTCCATGGGTATGACGGGGGATTACGGCGTCGCCATCGAAGAGGGCGCCACCATAGTTCGGGTGGGTACGGGGCTTTTTGGCGTAAGACATGTATAGTGGCAAAACGCGCGTTTTACTGTTGGGATAACGTGACAGCCGGCCAAAGGCGCAAAATGAGGCTAAGTATTCTTTATAAATATACCGTTATAGGGGGTACAGGCAAATAAACATATGTCTGTTGCATTCTTTACCGCGACAAATATATACGAGCGGAACTGATTGCACTCCAAGCGCCAGCGAATATAATTCGTTTGGAGGGAACCAGCGTGGCAAATTTTTTCAACAAATTTCTCGATTATATCGGCATCGAGGAAACCGAGTTCGAAGACGAATACCTCGATGATTACTACCAGGATACGCCTGAAGCACCCGACAATGTGGTGAACTTCGGTGCGCGCGAAAAAAAGCGCAATAATTCGAATGTAGTCAATATGCCCGCGGCCATGCAGATGAAAATGATTGTGTATCACCCCATCAGCTATGAGGATACGCAAAATATCATCGACAATCTCAAGAGCCGCAAGCCGGTTATCGTAAATATGGAGGAACTGGAGATAGAGTGCGCGCAGCGCATATTGGATTTTATGGCGGGGGCGGTCTATGCGCTCAATGGAACCATATTTAAAATCTCCTGCGGCATATTTGTTGTGGCGCCCACAAATTACGACATCATCGGCAATGGAGAGGGCGACTTGGGTGAGGACGGCCTGATATAAACTGCCCGCGAGAAATAAAACGAGCGCGCGCCAAGGACGGCGCGCTTTTTTCTTGCCGCAAAATGTGGTATAATAGGGTATCAAACTTTACCTGGGAGGGTTAGTATGCGCGCAGACGATATCGTAAAGCAGCGCTTTACCAAGGTGTTCCGCGGGTATGATATACAGGAAGTAGACGTTTTTTTGGATGAAATCATTCGCGCGCTTGACGCGCTGGAAAAAGAGCGCGCCGTGCTGCTTTCGCGTGTGGAAGCGCTGTTAAACGAGCTTGATAAATACGACGCGTTGTTAAAGGGCGCGCAGATCGACGCAAAGGGCGTGGTGCAATTTGCGTACGTCAACAATGGACGGGTACAATAAAATTTTCATAAGCATGCAAATGATGGCGCCATTTGGAAAGACTATCAAAGGATAACGTCAAAATAACTTTTTGATTTGACAGGAGGCCGGCGCCAGTGCGAAAGCAAGTGAAGTATTACCGGGAGCGTTGCAAAAGGGGTCTGCGCATCATCGCGACGCTTGGCGGGCAAAAACCGGTTTGCGGCGCAAAAGGCTTATTATTAAAGCATACGTTTCTCATCGGCATGATTCGCGGCATACTGCTGGCCGCGAGCGCTACCGCCATAGGCGCGCTGTGCGTGTGCAACCTGCGCATATTGCTTTATGGAAATATGGCAAGGTGGAGCGAACAGCTAAAAGAGCTTATGAACGCGCTGGATGGCGCGCTGTGACGCCGCAAAGGCATGGCGTACCTGCAAGTGTGCCCAAAAAGAAGTAATACTTTCCACAAACCGGAATTTAGAGTATAATATCTTTCAACCACCCGCTGTGGCGGTATGGCGTTTTGGGCCTGCCGCGTTTCAACGGGCGGGGGTTACGGACTCATCATGCACATAATACGGAGGGGTTATCGCTATGGCTATTCCCGATAGGGTTGCGTTTACATTGTTCGGGCACCCCATTTATTGGTACGGGGTGTTGATGGCTGTGGGTATCATCGTTGCGATTTTTCTTGCCCTGGCGGAGTCCAGGCGCAAAAAGATCAACGAGGATGCCATGCTCGATCTTTTCATTATCGTTATTCTTTCGGGCGTGCTTGGCGCGAGGCTGTATTATGTGGTATTCGAGTGGAGCAGTTACTTCGGTCCCGGCATACCCTGGTGGAAGGCGTTTGCCGTTTGGGAAGGCGGTCTTGCCATATACGGCGCCGTTATCGGCGGGCTGCTGGGCATGCTGGTATACGCAAAGAGAAAGAAAGTACAGTTCTTAATCTTGACGGATGTGATAGCGCCAGGCCTTGTGCTGGCGCAGGCAATCGGCCGCTGGGGAAACTTTTTTAACCAGGAGGCCTTTGGCCTGCCGGTAACAAACCCCGGGCTGCTTTGGTTTCCGTTTTCGGTGCATATCGAAACGCCCCACACGTTTGATGGCGTGATCTGCACAAACCCTTACCACCTGGCCACGTTTTTCTATGAATCGGTGTGGTGCCTGCTGATTTTCCTCTTCCTGTGGTTTTATTTTAGAAAGCGCGCGAAGCATAATGGAGACGTATTTTTATCTTACGCGCTGTTGTATAGCTTTGAACGCGTGTTTGTGGAAAGCTTGCGCGGCGACAGTCTGTGGCTCGTCAAGGACGTGATACGCGTTTCGCAGCTGTTAAGCGCGGTGTTGTTTGTGGGTGTGGCGGCGTTTTTGACGGTGCGCCGCCTTAAAGAAAAAAAATCGGGCACATCGGCATGCACAATCTCCATACCCTCTGCGGAGGAACCCGCTTTCGCCGCAGCGAAGGCTGCCAGGGCGAAAATATTTGCCTGGGGCAAAAAGAAGAAGGCGCGGGAAGACGAAGAGGCCGGCAAAGGCCGGGCGGAACCGCCCCTGCGGGAAGAAGCCAAAGAACCCGACGCCGCCTGTGACGGCGCAGAAGGGCGGGGGAACGATGAAGAAACCGCCGCAGGCGAAAAAGATGAAGAAACCGCCGCAGGCGAAAAAGCGGATAGCGGCGCTGCGGGGAAAGACAATAGCTGTGGCGGTGAAGGCCGGGAGGAGCAAGGGCAGTGAGCGCGGCTACCTATGATTACGCCATGCTGACGGATCTGTACCAGCTCACCATGATGAACGGGTACTTTGCCCAAGACATGCGGGATAACGAGGCGGTGTTCGATATGTTCTTCCGCCAGATGCCGGAAAACCGGGCGTACGCGGTGTTCGCGGGGCTTGAAAGCGTGGTGCGCTATATCGGCGCGCTGCACTTTGCGGATGAGGATATAGCCTATTTGCGCGGTCTCGGGATTTTTGGCGAAGCTTTTTTAAAATATTTAAGGGATCTGCGCTTTACCGGGGATATTTACGCCGTGCCCGAAGGTACGGTGGTGTTCCCGGGCGAGCCCATACTGCGCGTAAAGGCGCCCATCATGGAGGCGCAGTTGCTGGAAACCGCCATACTGAACCTCATCAACCACCAAACGCTGATTGCCACGAAGGCCAGCCGCGTGGTATACGCGGCCAATGGCCAAAGCGTTACCGAGTTTGGGCTGCGCCGCGCCCAGGGGCCGGACGCGGGCGTGTATGGCGCGCGCGCGGCCGTGATTGGCGGTTGCGACGGCACAAGCAACGTGATGGCGGGCCGGATATACGGCATCCCCGTCAAGGGCACGCACGCCCATAGCTGGGTGATGAGCTTCCCGGATGAAATCAGCGCCTTTCGCGCTTACGCCAAAACCTACCCCGGTTCCTGCCTGCTGCTGGTGGATACGTTCGACACGCTGCGTTCCGGCGTGCCCAACGCCATCACGGTGTTTAACGAGCTGCGCGCGGCGGGGCATGAGCCCATAGGGATACGGCTGGATTCGGGCGACCTGGCCTATCTATCTAAAAAGGCCAGAGAGATGCTGGACAACGCGGGGTTTGAAAGCACCATCATATTCGCTTCCAGCGATTTGGACGAAACCGTCATACGCGATTTGAAACTGCAAGGGGCGTGTATAGACGCATGGGGTGTTGGCACAAGACTCATCACATCCAGCGACTGCCCGGCGCTTGGCGGGGTATATAAGCTTTGCGCGGAGGTGATCAACGGCGTGATCGTGCCCAAACTGAAGCGCAGCGACAACCCCATCAAAATCACCGATCCCGGCTATAAAAAGGTATACCGGCTTTACAAAAAGAAAAACGGCAAGGCCATTGCGGATTTGATTACGCTCGAAGACGAGTCGATCGATACCACAAAGCCGCTGCGCATATTTGACCCTGTACAGACATGGAAATCCATGGTGGTGACGGACTTTACGGCGCGCGCGCTGTTGCAGCCCATATTCATCGGCGGCAGGCAGCAATACGCGTTGCCGCGCATAGCAAAGATACAGGCGTATGCCAAGGCCGAGCTTGCCACCATTTGGGATGAATACAAGCGTTTGTTGAACCCCCACACGTATAAAGTGGATTTATCCGACAAATTATATGATCTCAAGCAAAAGCTGCTGCGTGATCACCAAGGTGAACAAAACGGATGAAACGGAACCATCTCGCGTTGGCGTTGTGTGCTGTATGTTTATTGACGAGTTGTGTGAGCCAGGCGCCGTCGCTTGTGGGCACGCCTACGCCGCGCATTACGCCCACGCCCGTGCCCACTCCCACGCCGGATTTGGTGGATCTGCCTGATGTGGATACCGATACGGACGCGCTGGGAGTAAAGATTGATGGCGACGCGCATTTTTTGCAGTATTTGACGTTTCAATCCATACGGGTGTATGAGTATGGCGGCGATACGTTTTTAGACGGCCTTTGCAACAACGCCTACCCCGAAACGCTGTATGGCGCGTTTGAGGTATGTTTTACCGACACGGACGGCGTGGAGTTAGCGCGCGCGCCAATCCATATCAGAGGGGAGGAAGGGGCGCTGCCATCAGGTGATACGGTGCTGTACGCCCAGATCGATGTGGATACCGATATACAGCTTGTGCCCTTTGAGATTATCGTGGTGCAACGCGTTTGGCCGCAGATGCGGATGATTGTCAGCGAATAGACGGGGGAGATAAAGAGCATGCCCAAAAAAGACAGCGCGTTGCTCTATCAGGCGATTATCAACAGCCTTACAGACCGTGCCCAGCTCAAGCGCATGCGCTTATCGCAAAAGGCGCTCAAGGAGTTGCTGCATAAGCACGAATTTAAATCCCGGCTGGCCGCCATGCCGCTTTACGCGCGCTGTGATTGCAATGGCTTGCTGGCGCTGTGCCGCCCCGTTATGGAAGGGTTAAACGCCGAACCGCAGGAGGGATGGCTGCAGCATATCTATACGGTGCTCTACAACCAGCTGTTTGGCGGGCAAACCCCAACACAAACCGAGCGGGATATAACGCGCGGCGGCCATTTTTATATTGCGGCGCTGCGCGTCTTTTTGCGGCATGATGGCGAATACCTTCCGTTTGACCCCAAATCGCAGTTTCGTTTTATGGCGCCGAAGGATTACGGTTCCATAGGCGCGGCGGATGAATACGCCGTGCTGATGGGGCTTTTTGATACGCTCTACCTCTACGAAATGTTCTATCTGGGCCGGTTTGTAATGCCCTTTGATTTACTGGGGCATATCGCCGGCGTGCATCATATCGCCACGCATATGGGGCGCCAATTGGCGCGCGTGGGCGAGATGGTGGATCTGCCGCTTGTTTCGGCCGCCTGCGCCACGCATGATATCGGCAAATATGGCTGCAAGGGAAATGAAACGCGGCGCGTGCCGTATTTGCATTATTACTACACCGAGGAATGGCTTAAGCGTTATGGGCTTCTACAGATCGCGCATGTGGCGGCCAATCATTCCACCTGGGATTTGGAATTAGAGAACCTGCCGGTAGAGTCGCTGCTGCTGATCTACGCCGATTTTCGCGTAAAGAGCAGGCGCGACGCCAACAACCGTGAAGAGGCCATATTCTATACCCTGCGGCAATCCTACGATGTGATATTATCGAAGCTCGACAATGTGGACGCGGCGAAAAAGCAGCGTTACGAGCGGGTGTACGCCAAGCTTTGCGACTTTGAACAGTATATGCTTTCGCTTGGCGTGAACGAAGACCCGTATTCCGATAAGCCGCGCCCTGCGGAAAAGAAGAGCTCCGTGCTGCTGAGCGCGGAAGAATCCGTGCAGCGCCTGCGCTTCAAGGCCATTGCAAACAACCTGCAGTTGATGCGGCGCATCAGTTCGGACGCTTCGTTCGCGGATCTGCTGGAGGATGCCAGAAGCGATAAAAACTGGACGAATTTGCGTACCTACATCGATATATTCGAAGAGTACTTTACCTACATGACGCAAAAGCAAAAGCATATGACCATGCGCTTTCTCTATGAACTGTTTATGCACGCCCAGGGGGATATCCGCGCCCAGGCGGCGACGCTCTATGGCCGTATACTGTCAAGCTACGATGTGGTGTACCGCAAAGAGCTGCCGCCCAACATCAAGCGCGCCGAACCCGAAAGCACCGCCCTTTCGGTGTGGAAGGAATGCCTTGCCAAGGTGCTCTTGCCCGGCCATAAGCTCGCGGCGCAGCACCGCGCGTGGATCAACTACACGCTCAAAACCCTGCTGCCCTCGCTGCTGAATAGCGCCGGCCCGCAAAAGGGCAAATTGTTTTTGCAGGAATATTTAAACTGCTTTGAGGACGCGCGCTTTCAGGACGACGCCATACTCTTCGTGCTGCTGGATTGTTTTATAAGAATACCGCCGCATATGCTGGCCGGGGTATGGATAGACGCGCCCATCAATAAGGCTTGCGCGCTCGCGGGGCTAAGCGAGCGGAGCATGCAGGCCGTGGCCATGCGCTTTTGCCTGTATGTGCTGGCTAAAGTGAAGAGCAAGACGGATTACGCGGATATGATCAAAGCCGTGCTGCTGGCGCTGCCCGCCAAAAAGGATATCGCGGTGGTTTACCTTGAGCGGCAGACCTGCGCGCTTTTGGGCGATATGCAGGGGCGGCTTGCCGCCTGCGACGATGTCGTAAAAAACGTTAATACTGCGGATCTCTTTTTGGAAAACCTGAAGACCGCCACCACCTGGGTGACAAAAGAGGTCAACATACAGCTTCTATCCTACAGGGTGCAGCACGACAGCACCGTGAACTGCTTTCAGGTGGCGACGCATTTCGCGAACCTCATACGCGTGAGCGAGCGGCTGGCCGTGCGGCACGCGGCGGGCGAGGCGCTCGTAAACGTGGCGCCGTTGTTAACGCTTGACCAGCGCAACGAAATCGCCGTGGAGCTTGTGCGCGGCCTTGAAAACGCAAGCTATGATTTTTCCAAATACATACCGCAATATTTGGGGCGGTTTTTGTTATACCTGCACCCCAAAGAGCTTGATGAGGTGCTGCGCGAGTTTCAAAGCTATTTGAAATCGTCCAACGCGTTTGCCGCTTGTATTACGCTGCCGGTGGTGGGCGTAATGATGCGCCATTATGACGCGCGCTACCGCAAGCTCTTCAAAGAACCCAGGGCGGCGTTTGAAGAGCGAAAATACCGCATGCTCAGCATGCTGATGGGCGGGCTCGCGCATTATAGCGAGATTGTCGGCCGCGACGCGTTTTTGGTTATCGGCAAGCAACTGTTTGGGGGGGCGCTATCCATCGCGAGCAAAAACGAGCTTTTTGGGCTGATGCATAAAAAGCTTCTGATGTTGCTGGAAGAACAGGATAAAGGCACGCTGATATTCTTTAATAACGCCGCCTCGTTAAACCATATTTACAGGTTCATCATCGAGTCGCGCATCGAATACGCAGGCCTGGCGGCAAGCGAGCCCGGCAAGGTGGCGTTTTTTCCGGGCACATTTGATCCGTTTTCCACCAGTCACAAGGGCATTGTGCGTCAGATGCTGGATATGGGGTATGAGGTATACCTGGCGCTGGATGAGTTCAGCTGGTCAAAGCGCACGCAGCCGCATATGGTGCGCAGGCGCATCGTCAATATGTCCGTCGCGGATATGTTTAACGTATACCTCTTTCCGGATGATATCCCCATCAACATCGCGAACCACGCCGATTTAAGGCGTCTGCGCGGCCTTTTTACGGGCAGGGATTTATACTTTGCCGCCGGCAGCGATGTGATTATAAATGCTTCCGCCTATAAGGCGCCGCCGGGGGAAACCACCATACACACCTTTAACCATATTGTGTTTTTGCGGAACATGGATGGTGAGTTTGCCGGACGGGATGAAGACGTGATACGAAACCGCGTAAAGGGCAAGATACAGGAGCTTGTGCTGCCAAGCGAGCTGGAGGATGTCAGTTCCAGCCGCATCCGCGATAATATAGACCATAACCGCGATATTTCCATGCTGGTGGATCCCGTGGCGCAGGGCTACATATACGACAACAGCTTTTATCTGCGCGAGCCGCAATATAAAGACCTTGTGCTGCCCGAAACCATGTTTTTTGAGCGGCACGACGGCATGGAAAGAGCCGCGCGCCGCAAGTATATCGATATGGCGCTCGAGCAAAACGCCCTGTCCGACAGGCCGGCCGATCCCGCGTGGGTGGCGTCGTCCGTCAAACGGCAGTTGAATAAGCCCAAATCGCGGCTATTGATGATGCTAAAAGGTGAA
Source organism: Clostridiales bacterium (assembly GCA_031270585.1). Taxonomy (GTDB): domain Bacteria; phylum Bacillota; class Clostridia; order Christensenellales; family CAG-138; genus JAISXK01. The sequence goes on from JAISXK010000046.1 coordinate 24,015, forward strand.
GATGAGAGCGTGGTGCAGGGCATAGCGTGCTATTACGCCACGTCCGCAGAGTTTTTGTATGATGAGTTTCGAAGCGTAGCGTTGGCGGAATTTGCGCGCAGGCATACATCCGGCCGCATTGCCGTGCTGGCGGGTATCTATGTAAAAGGGGATTGCGATAAATACGAAATCACCCGCCTGCTCATCACCGAGGCGCTGGCCGACTGTTTAAAAGAGGATTATACCTACGCGCTGTATATCGTTGCGGACAGCATACAAAACAGCGCCGCTTGCGAGGCGCTGGAGCGCCAGGGCTTTACGCCTATGCCGAGCACAGTGGACGACGCGCCTGTTTACGCCGTGGATATGCGTTCCCCGATAGCACTGATTGAAGACGTTATGAACAGAATCAAGCCCCCGCTTTCCAACGATGCCGAGGTGCAAAGGGTTTTGCGCCAAACGCATAAGGATTTTGCTGCGGCGATGTCCAGGCTTTATCCTGGAAGATTGGTGCTTTCCTTCCACGCGGGGCTACTGAGCCACGCGCTGATCAATATTGTTATGAAGCTCAACGGTGTGGAAAATTTGCCGCCCAAGGCGAGGCAATATGGCCCGTGTATGTGCGTGCCCTACGGCAAGCCGCTGCACGGGGTGATGGTGCCAAACACCGTTACAAAAGCGCTGCATGTGGATAAAACCTATATGCCCGATATGAAGAGCTTTCGCATCACAAAATACCCCGGCTATTCCTCGTTGCGCGATCAGGTGCGCACCATCAAATCCTTTAACAGACCGGTACTGCTCGTGGACGACCTTTTGCACAAGGGCTACCGGCTGGAGGAGCTTGACCCCCTCTTTAAAGAGGCGGGCGTAGAGGTGCATTCCATCGTGGCGGGCATACTGTCGGGACGCGGCAAGGATTTGATGAGCGTGCAGGGCAGGTGGGTGGAAAGCGTGTATTATATACCCAATTTGCGCTATTGGTTTGTGGATAGCATGCTCTATCCCTTTCTGGGGGGCGACAGCGTGTTCCGCGACAATTACCATACGCTTAGCCTGCGGCCATCCGTCAACCAGATATACCCGTACACCTCGCCCGCGTTTATCAGCGATGTGCCGCAAAGCACGCTCTTTGATCTGTCGCTCACCTGTTTGAATAACGCAAAGCACATTCTATATGTACTGGAACAGAGGCACCAAGCCATGTTTGGCTTTAATTTGACGCTCAACAGGCTGAGCGAGGCCATGATGACGGCACGCGTGCCCGATAAGGGCGGATGCATGCACTATGATAAAAACCTGTCTCCCTCGGTATATGTGGATAACGATATCGAGATGTTGCTGCGCTTGGAGCATTTGCTGAAGTAGCGACGAAACAACTTAAAGGGGAGAATACCATGCCCCCCACATTGCAAAAAAAAGAAGGATACCGCATCCACATCGCGGCGCTGGGCGATGTGGGCGCCACATTGCTGCTGGGACTTAAATTGCTGGGCGGCCCGCTCGTCGCGGGCATCGGTATATTTGATGTAAGAAAAGAATACATGCTGCGCTATGAGCGGGAGATGAACCAGATCGCCTTGCCGCCGCAGGTATACAGACTGGATGAGGGCGCGCTGTTCGATTGCGACGCGTTTGTTTTTTGCGCCTCGGCCCATGTGCCGGGGGTTGGGACGGATATAGAGGACGTGCGCATGGCCCAGTTGGAGGGCAACGCCAACATATTGGCGCCCTATGCGGATAGTGCGGCAAAAAGCGCTTTTGGCGGGCTTTTCACGGTGGTTTCCGACCCGGTGGATCTGTTGTGCCAGTGTGCCCGCCACGCGGCCGAAAAGGCCGCGCGGGCCTGTGGCGGGCGAGGGCTGGCGCCCGCGCAAATCAGGGGATATGGCCTTGGGGTGATGCACGCGCGGGCGCTGTATTATGCCACGCGCGACAGCCGCTTCCATATGTACGCGGATGAAGGGCGCGCGTTTGGCCCGCATGGCAGGGGGCTTATTATCGCGAACAGCATAACGGCGTATGACGACGCGCTTTCGCGGGAGCTGACGCAGTTAACGCTGCAGGCAAACCTGGATATGCGCGCGCTTGGCTTTAAGCCATATATCGCGCCGGCAATTTCATCCGCTGCCATACCCTTGCTGCAAACGCTCGCGGGGGAATGGCACTACAGCGCCATATACCGGGACGGCATATATTTTGGCTGCAAAAACAGGCTTGCCGCCGGCGACGTTGAAGTGGAAACGTTAACGCTGCCGGATCCTTTGCAGCGCCGCATCGACGAAACCAGGCGGCAATTGCAAAAGGAGGACGCGCGATGGATATAACCGCTCCCGCCGCCTCCGCGCTGCAGTTGATCGTGCCCGGGCAGGCTTCCGCGCGGCTTGAGGATACGCTGCGCTATGCTCTGGATGGCCTGACATATATACGGGCGGCGCATATAAAAGAGCTGCGGCCGGGACCGGTGCTGTTTGCGGCGCCCATAGGCGGATCGGGCGTCAATTTTGAGTTGTACCGCTTGATTGAAGAGATGTACCGCGCGCCGCTTTCGCTGGCAGGCTGTGTGGGCGGCGTGATTGTGGATGGGGATGGGGAGCTGTTTACAAAATCGGTTTCCCGGCTGCTGCTGTTTAGCGCCAACCAGCAGGGCTGTGTGTTTCCCGGACAGCCGCTGGTGGAGGCTACGGGCTCGCTCTGTAATTTTACCACACGGGCGGCGGTTGGGCATTCTGATAAATTGGCGGCATACCATTTAGCGGCCAGGCAACTGGTGGGGCGGGTGCTCGCGTTTCAAAGGCCGCAAAAAAAAGCGCCTAAATTGCTTGTGGTGCATACCGGCAACAGGCAAACATCCAACACCATGACGCTTTGGGGCATGGTGAAGGCGCATTTGCCCTCCGGCATGCGGATTAAAGAGATCGCGCTTAGAAACGGCGCCGTTGCGGATTGCCAGGGCTGCGGCTTTACGGCTTGCAGGCACATGGGCGAAGAGGGTAATTGCTTTTATGGCGGCGTCATGGTGGATGAGGTGTACCCCGCCCTGATGGACGCGGACGCGTTGATGTTGCTTTGCCCCAATTATAACGATGCCGTGGATGCGAACATGACGGCGTTTATCAACCGGTTGACGGCCATATACAGAACAACCCGCTTTTATGGAAGGGCGCTGTTTGGCATTGTTGTGTCGGGCTATAGCGGGGGGGATATCGTGGCCAAGCAGTTGATTTCGGCCTTGAATATGAATAAATCCTTCCATCTGCCGGATCGTTTTTGCATGCTGGAAACCGCAAACGACCCCGGCAGCATCAGGCATGTGCCGGGAATAGAAACGCGCGCCGCCGATTACGCCCAAAGGCTGGCTGCACACCTGCTTGAATGAGAGAAAACCCGTCCAGGCTTTCCATCCGTTAGTTTACGGCGCGCAATCATGGGCCGGAGGCTATCGGGCGTGCCACGCCAGCAGCAGATCCACCATCTCCCCATAGCTTTTCACGCCGCTCTCCTGTTGGTTGTGCTTCAGGTATGTATCATTCATTTGGTTCATGCCTTCTTCAACGGGCCCTTCATAGGCGCGCCAATAGGCGCTGTGGTGGTTTAAATCCCGTATCATGCCCTCGCTGTAGGTTTCTATAAGCTTGCCGTAAAGCTCCTGGTCGGCAGCGTAAAGCTGGTTGCCGCTGTGTATGAGCGCCAGCATCACGCCGGAATAGCGTATGGAAGCGTCGTCGGAACGCGCGCACGCAAGATAACTGACAAAATTCGCCTCATCTTCGCGGGCGATACCTATGCCGTGGGCGCTTTCATGCGCTGCGGATGAGGCGAGCAGCAAGTGCGGCTGGCGCGCGTTGACGTTGGGTTCCGCCGTAAAGGGGATGTATATGCCGGAAATACCTGCCCAGCTCATGGCTTCGCTGTTGAGCACCTTTTTAGGCGCCGTTGGCGGCACGGAAAACAACGGCATTTCCTGCCCTAAGGCAATGTACGCCGCAGGGATTTTGTTGATGGCGCCATCGATGCCGCCCGTGAGCATAAATACGCCGGCCCCATCCTCCGCAGCCTCTTCGCGCAACGTGAGGGCCGTTTGGGCAAGCGTATGGCACAGCGCGTCAAGTTCCTCTATCGGCCGCTCCGTCACCTGCAGCGATAACAGCGCGCCAAGCTTGGGGCGGAAGTACTGAAACCCCCAAAAGATATAAAACGCATTGAGGGCAACGCCAAATATGATCAGATATGTGATGCACAGATGCACAAAACGCGACCAATGCGCATACCCCCATAGGACGCGGACGCCTCGTATAAGCGGCAACAGCGGCGCGAAAAGGATGAGCGCGTACAGCAAAAGCTCCGCTATGGATACGGGAATAAAGCCGAAAATTGTGCGCAGTATGGCGTTGATAACGGGATAGACGCCCTGGCTGTAATATTTTTCAATAAAGGCGGGGTTATTTTGCGCCAACAGCGGCATAAAGAGGCCCAGAGGGATAAGTATGAGCCATGGCAGGCGCCGCAGCAGGGCGCGATTACGCTCGCTTGTGATAAAATGCGCGGTTTTGGCGTGAGGTTGCATCATTTCGCTCCGTTTATGCTTAGTGGCAAATAAAAATCATACCTGATTATACCATATCAATAATCCTGTCCGCTAAACCCTATGCCGCGCGGCCAATTGTATATTTTTATAAAGGGAATATGGTATACTGCATGCAGGGGCGATGAAAAGCCGGGTGGCGGTGGCGGCGTCCGGCTTCCATCGCGCCGGAAGGAGCATGCGTGCAGATTGGTATTTCAACGGCCAGCCTCTTTAACAGGTGCGATTTAGAGGATACGCCTCCCTTGCTCGCTTCTTATGGGGCGACGGTGTGCGAGGTATTTTTAAATACGTTTTGCGAGTATGAAGAGGCGTTCGCCGTATTGCTGAGCGGACGAATCAGGCAGGCGGGGCTAAAGGTATACAGCGTGCATCCCATGGGCACGCAGTTTGAGCCGCAGTTGTTTTCGCTCTACCACCGTCAGCGCGAGGATGCGCTGGCTATATTTGAAAAGGTGCTGCGTGCGGGCCAAAGGCTGGGCGCGCGCTATTATGTGATGCATGGGCCGGCAAGCCTGGGCGGCGCGGTAAAGAATATGCAGTTGAGCCGTATCGGCCCCATAGTAAACGCGCTTTGCGCGTTTGCCGCGCGGTATGGGATCAATCTGGCGTGGGAAAACGTCAGTTGGGGGTTGTTTCATCATCCCTCTTTCGGGCCCGCGCTCTATGAGGCCGCAAAGAGCGAGCATCTGTTTTTTACGCTGGATATCAAGCAGGCCGCGCGCAGCGGCCACTCCCCCTATGCGTATTTGGACGCCATGGGCGATAGAATGGTGAATTTACACCTGTGCGATTATACGCGCCACAATAACCGGTTAACGCCGGCGCTGCCGGGCAAGGGCAGGTTTGATTTTGGCCGGCTGCGCGAAGCGCTTATTAAACACAGATATACCGGCTCCGCATTTTTTGAGGTTTACAGCGACCTATACGATACGGACGAAGAGTTTCAAGCGAGCTATGATTTTGTAAAAACGCAGTTATCTTTTTGATGTGCAGGCTACAAATAATTTTGAAAGGAAAGACAATGCGATATAACGATAAAGACTGGCGCGAAAGCATGCGCCTCACGGTGGATTTTAACAACATGATGGCCGGCTATATTGGCGGGCGCGGCATACAAACAAGCGAGATCGACGCGCTGCGGCCAAAGCTTGCCGCAGCGGTTGCGGCCATGCGGGATAAGCGCGGCGCGATGAAATGGCGGGAGCTACCCTATAATCAACAGGAAATTGTCGCGGATATAGAGCGGGCCGCCAAGGATATTGCCGCGCGCTTTGAAAACTTTGTGGTGCTGGGCATTGGCGGCAGCGCCCTGGGGCCGATTGCCGTGCAGCAGGCGCTCAATCCTCCGTATTATAACGAGCTGCTCAAAGCGCAAAGGGGTGGCCCGCGATTCTTTGTGGAGGATAATGCGGATCCCGAGCGCATGGCGGCGCTGCTTCATGTGATCGATATTGAAAAAACCATGTTCAACGTCATCACAAAATCCGGCGGCACCAGCGAAACCATGTCGCAGCTTTTGATCGTCTGCGGGCTGCTTGAAGCGCGCGTGGGCACAGACGCCATAAGAAACCATCTCATCGCCACTACCGGCAATGGGGAGGGCGACCTGATGAAAATCGCCAAAGAGCTGGGGTTGAAAACCTATTGCGTGCCCGACGGCGTGGGCGGGCGCTTTAGCGAATTGTGCCCTGTGGGGCTGCTTGCCGCAGCGGTTTGCGGCATAGATATACGCGCGCTGCTTGCGGGCGCCGCCTATATGGATGCGTGTTGCGCAAAAGACGATATATGGGAAAATCCCGCGTACATGCTTGCGGCGCTGCAGTATGCCGCTATGCAAAGGGGCTGCAACATATCCGTTATGATGCCCTATGCGGATGGGCTGAAGTACATGGCCGACTGGTACGCGCAATTATGGGCAGAATCGTTAGGCAAGCGCTATGCGCTTGACGGCAGCGAAACCTTTTGCGGGCAAACGCCCGTAAAGGCCCTTGGCGTAACGGATCAGCATAGCCAGGTGCAGTTGTATACCGAGGGGCCCTATGATAAGGTGGTGACATTTTTGGACGTAGGCGCTTACCGCGCCCGTGTGGAAATACCGCATGGCTTTGAAAGTATCCCCGATGTGGCGTTTTTGGGCGGGCATTCGCTCAACGAACTGATGGCGGCGGAGCGGATCGCCACCGAGTATGCCCTGCACAAGAGCGGACGGCTCAGCCACACCATTACGTTACCCGAGGTGAACGCCTTTACCATAGGGCAATTGCTGTATCTGTTTGAGGTGCAAACCGCCTTCGCGGGAGAGCTTTTGAACATCAACGCCTTTGACCAGCCCGGCGTGGAAGAAGGCAAAAACGCGGCCTATGCCCTGCTGGGCAAGCCCGGCTTTGAAAATAAGCGGGCGAAGCTTGCGGCAATGCCTGCGCGCGATAGCAGGTATATGATATAGCGCGGCCGTCGAAAAGATCCGTTTAATTTGAAAAAGCTGTAAACTTGAGGGGCTTGGTGGTGACAGGCGCGGGTGCTTTCATGTAAAATAGCAACAATGAGGGCGGGAGGCAATGATGCAAAAGAGAACGCTGCTTATGGCGCTGCTTATGGCGTGTATGATCATATTGGCGGGCTGCGCGAAAGAGGGGCCGCAGGAAACTGAGCCGACGGCGGCGCCTGTGGAAGAGCAGGGCGGCGTGGAGCGCATGGCGGTAACGGCGGCGTATGCGTCGGATACGCTGGTGGGCTTTATCGCGCCCCAAAATAAAGAGATCAATGTGCGCACATCGCTGCACGGTTTTTTGCGCACGGCTGAGGCGCTTGGCTTCCCCGCGAAAGTGTATTACGCCGCCATGGGAACGGGCGCCGCGCAGGCAGTGAATGACGCCCACGAGGATGGATGTATGGGGCTTTTGATATGGAACCCCAACGGCGGCAACAAAGAAGCCATCGCGCGGGCCGCAGCGCTTTCCATACCGGTGGTGGTACCATACCACACAAGCGGGGAGCCCGGCGTAACAGCGAATGTCGCCGCCGACATGGGCGGCTACGCCGAGGAGGTGGCGCTGGGCGTAGCTGAGCGTATGGTGGAGCGCGACTGCAAGGCCGGCAAAATATTGGTTTACGGCGGCAACCCCCTGCCGGTATACGATGTGTTTCAAGAGGCCATAGCGGCCTACTACCCGCAATACAATGTGGGGTATTTTTTCAGGGCGGCGCAGCAGGAGCAGGCGGCGATAGACGAGCTTGCCACATACATACTTTGGAACCGGGATATAAAGGGCCTGTTTTGCGTGGATACCGACGGCGCCAGGATAGCGGTGCGCGCAAGGGAGCAGGCGCAAAAGGAGTTTAAAAGCAACGGCGCGCCCGAGACGGCGCGGCTTACGGCTACCCCCGAGGCTACGGCCGCTCCCAAGGCCACGGCTGCTCCCACGCCCACGCCGGGTGTAACGCCCACGACGCCCACGCCCACGCCGGGCGGAGCGGCGACGGGCGGGGGTGCGGCTATGATAACGCCCGTGCCCGAAGGGCTTATCAAGAGTATTACCATATCCGTGGCGGGCTATGGCCTGACGGACGACACGGTGGCGCTGATGAACAACAACGATATTTACGCCTTTGTGCTGGAACCCTATTACGAAGCGAGCGCGCAATCGCTGATGCTGCTTGACCGCATACTGCGGCGCGAAACGGTGCCCCAAACTACGCGCTTGAATATGCCTATTGTGCGCATGGCAACTTTGGATAAGTATATTTTGATACGCGAACAGGTGCTGGAATGGTTTAACGAGGGAGTTTAGTGCGCAGCGAAAGAACAAACAAGCAACGGCTTAAAAATATAGATTGGCTTACCATCATAATCGTGTTGGGCCTGGTGGCTTTTGGGCTTGTTACGCTTGCAAACGTGCTGGCGGAGCCCTTTACCGGCAACGAGCAGGGTTTTCGCGATATTACGGAAAAGATCAGCATGGAATTTATTCAGCGCCAGATCGTGAATTTTCTGGTTGGCGTGGCGGCTATGCTTGTCATGCTGGTGATCGATTACAATATGTATAAGATGGTCATCCGCTATGTATATATCGCCAATATACTGCTGCTGGCGCTCTTGCTGCTGTTGCAGGACAGCAGCCGCGGCGTGATGGGCTGGTTCAACTTTGGCGTGCGCGCCTTTCAGCCGTCGGAACTGTGCAAGGTAACGCTGACCGTCATGCTCGCTCAAGCCGCGTCCAACATGGTGGAACGAACCGGCGGCATCAAAAGCATCAAAGATCTGGCGATCATACTGGGCTATTTCGCGGCGCCGTTTATTCTTGTGCTATTGCAACCCGACTTTGGCACGGCGGTGGTGTTTTTAGCCATACTCGTATGCATACTGTTTATATCAAAGCTGAGTTGGAAGTATGTATTCAGCCTGGTCACGCTTGTGGCGGCGATGCTGCCGCTAAGCTATTTTTATCTGTTTACAGATGATCAGAAAAACCGCATCAACGTGTTTCTCGACCCTGAGCTTGATCCGCAGGGCGCGGGGCTGCATGTGCTGCGCAGTAAGGAGGCCATAGGCTCCGGACAGATGTACGGAAAGGGGTATTTTACCGAGGGCACGCTGGCGCAACTCAAGTTTGTGCCCGAGCGGCAGACCGACTTTATTTTCTCCGGCGTGGGCGAGGGCTTCGGTTTTGTCGGCGGCACCGTATTGATCGTGGTATATTTTGTTTTGATATTCCGCTGGCTCTGGGTGGGCCTGCGCGCCAAGGATCACTTCGGCACCTGCATTGCGGTGGGGGCGGCGGGCATGCTGCTGGCGCACGTGTTTGAAAACATTGGCATGACGATAGGGCTCATGCCGGTTACCGGCATACCGCTACCGTTTATGAGCTATGGGGGGTCAAACCTTCTTACCAACATGATGGCGGTGGGCATGGCGCTCAATGTGTGGATGCGCCGCCAGCCGCGCAGGTAAAGCTTAAAGCTATGCTTACGGGTGTTGCATGGATAGCCAGACGGCGCTCTGGCCAATATGCTCTTCCACGGCGGCGGGCGCCGGTCCGCCGGGCGCCGCGCGGCCGTCTACGCAGGTTTGCAGCGATATGGCGGTATAGATATCCTCTTCAAACGCGGGGGATATTTTTTTATACGCGTCCAGCGCCAGATCTTCCAATGTTGTGCCGGTTTGCAGGCAATGAAGCACAAGCTTGCCCACGATTGCGTGCGCGTCGCGGAAGGGCATGCCCTTTTTCGCCAGATAATCGGCGGCGTCGGTAGCGTTGGTAAAGCCGCGCGCAGCGCTGCGGCGCATGGTATCCGTTTGGAAACGCAGCGTGGAAAACATGCGCGTGAATATGGTCAGGCAGTTGTTTACCGTATCCAGCGCGGAAAATACAGCGTCCTTATCCTCCTGCATATCCTTGTTATACGCAAGCGGCAGGCCGCTCATCATCGTAAGCAAT
>JAISXK010000009.1 GCA_031270585.1 Clostridiales bacterium
GCGATGCGCGTAAGCTTCAAACTCATGCGCGTCATACAGCAGTTTGCAGCCCGTGCGCTTCTTATACCATACGCCCGCGCGCAGCGTAACCAGATCTGCGCATAGAATAACGCCGGGCGCATCCCGTTCACCCAGCATATATTTCACCATGTTCAGGTAAACGCAGAAATCAACAAACAGAGGCCAGACAAGGATTTTTACTTTCTCCCATAAACCAAACGAACGCGGGAGCGATACTTTAGAAAATCATTTTTGGGTTTCACCGGTAGATTCTTTTTTTGATCCTTCCTTGATTTTATTCACCGAGAAAAACGCGGACAGCAGTATGGGTATACATCTCACGCGATACAGGCACTCATATAAAAGCAGACGCTTATCTGTCCTGATTAAATCAATGATCTGTTTTTTGCGATCAAAAAGCGGTAAAATTTCAACCCGATACGCGCGCATCATCGGATCGTCCGTCTTTTTTGGGTCCGCGCTCATCCCCACGATGGTTACGTCAAAATACTTTCGGGCGGTCGCCGCAACCCACCCTATGCGCGGATCTTCCGAAGGTCTATGCGCGCAAAATACTGTGAGTTTCATGCTTTAATCCATCTTTCCGATCTCAATCGCGTCAAGAGAGGCTCCTATACTTCATCCGCATTTTGAGATTGTATCATATTTCAATAAAAGGGGGCAACTCAAATATTTATTTGGATCAACTCCGGCGCGCTATTATAAAAAAAACAGCGGCGGCCACTATGCACAAAACCCCCTGTAATGATATGATAAACTATATTTTTTCAGTTAAGAAGCCCGGAGGTACAAAGCGTGCTTATTTCAATCGACAGCATACAGCTCAACGCGCAGTGCGGCGATACGCTCAAAACCCTGCTCACAAAAGCCGGGCTTGAAAACCCCGATATGAACATGCGTCCGCTCGCGGCGCAGATTGGCGGCGAGATATTTCAGCTGCATTACGACCCCGTGCGCATGGCGGACGGCAAACCGGCTATGCGCAGCGCCGTGGAGGAAGCCGGCGGCGTTATCTCGCTGATACGCTACCCTTCCGCGCAGGGCCGGCGCGTGTATGAGCGCACCATGCTCTTTGTGCTGATGCTGGCCGTCAGGCGGCATTTTAAAAACGCGCGCGTGGTGGTAAAGTTCGCGCTGCGCGGCGGACTCTATATCGAGATAGAAAAGAACCCCCCGCTCAGCGCGGCGGATGTGGCGCTGCTCAAGGATGAATGCGCGCGCGTGGTTGCGGATGATTTACCTTTGTCGCGCGCGCGGCTTTCTATCGCCGACGCGATCAGGGCGTTTGGCGACGACGGGCAACTCGATAAGGTGCGGCTTTTGAATTACCGCAAGTTTAGCTACTTTGACGTATACCGCCAGGGCGGCCATATGGATTATTTTTATGGGGAGATGGCGCCAAGCACGGGTTACGCGCCGGTGTTCAATCTGCAGGTGCTTTATCCCGGCATGGTATTGATGCTTCCCGATCCCGACGACGCCAACCGGCCCGCCCGCTATGAACACAGCCCACAGTTCAGCGCCGTGTTCCAACAGAGCGACGAATGGGCGAGGCTGCTACACTGCGATACCGTGGCGGATATCAACGATATGGTTGCAAACGGCAAAATTCGCGAGCTTGTGCGCGTAAACGAGGCCTTACATGAAAAGACCTATTCGCAGATGGCCGACCGCATTGTGCAGCGCAAGGCGCGCGCCGTTATGATGGCGGGGCCGTCCTCCTCGGGCAAAACCACATCCGCCAACCGTCTGTGCACCCAGTTACGCGTGTATGGCAAAAGCCCCGTGCTGCTATCGCTGGATGATTACTATATAGACAGGGCAAGTATCCCCCGCGATACGCATGGCGAAATCGATTTGGAACACATCAACGCGCTGGATATCGAAAGGTTTCAAACGGATTTGGAACTGTTGATCGCGGGCGAGCAAGCGCTGATACCGCGCTTTGATTTTAAACGCGGCGCGCGCGCCGAAGAGGGGCGCGTGGTGCGGGCGGGGCCCGACGAACCCTTGATTATAGAAGGCATACACGGCTTGAACCCCGCGCTTTTAAGCCCCAATATACCCAGGGACAGCATATTCAAGGTGTATGTAAGCGCGCTTACCACCATGAATCTGGACGACCATAACCGCATACCCACAACGGAGATGCGCATGCTGCGCCGCATCGTGCGCGATTATGAAACCCGCGGCGCCGGCGTGGAAAGGACGCTTTGCATGTGGCCCCGCGTGCGCAAGGGCGAAGAGGCATGGATATTTCCCTACCAGGAAGAGGCGGACGCGTTTTTTAACACCGCGCTGCTCTACGAGCCGGTGGTGCTCAAAAAGCATATATTCCCGCTGCTGCAATCCGTTGAGGCGGCCAGCCCCTATTACGCGCAGGTGCGGTATCTGATCAAGTTTTTAAACTATTTTCTCGATGCGCAGATTGAGGATGAGGTGCCGCCCACATCCATATTGCGGGAGTTTATCGGCGGGAGCGCGTTTTTTTGCTAAAGCGTTCGCCGCGATACGCATGGCGGCGCCGCTGCCCCCCGCCCTGTTACCCCGCCCTGGCCCGGCGCGTGGCTTTTTAAAAAAAGCGGCAAAGCCCTGTTATTTGAGCGGGTTGTGGATGCGGCGCTTGGCGGCGTTGCGCATATAGCCGCCCTTTTGGCTTTTTACATCGCTCACGGTGATCACCGCGTTGTCGCACATGCCGTTTATCAGCGCCAGCCCCTCTTTGAGGCGCTTGCGGCGCACCATCATCAAAAGCATATAATGTTGCTGCTCATCTTTGCCGCGCACCTCTAAAGTGGATATGCCAAAGCCGTTTTTGCGCATCTGCTCGCAAAGCCCGTTCGCGGTAACCATATCGGGTACCACCACCTGCAGCGAGGATAGCCCGAACGCCAGCTGTTCGTCAAGCCACGAGCCTATAAAGTTGCCCAGGCCAAACGCCACGGCATACACCAGCATTTTGAGCGGGTCGGTGTGGAAGCTTGAAAGCACGGTACCCGTAATCACCAGCCAAAGCGTGATTTCAACCACCGCTATCAGGCTGCCTGTTACGCGGATGCCCCTGTTGATCAGCACGATGCGCAGCGTAGATGTCGCTACCTCCGCCATTTTGCCAAAGAATATGATCAGGTATATCCATATATTCGCCGTGCGCGATAGCTCCATCAATTTTTCCAGCAAAGCAGCCATACAAACCCTCCGGTATAAGCTTCTCGTACTTTTTTTTGCAATCGAAACCGTCTGTTACCCATCCATGACGTTTACAATTTAAAAGCCAAAGACGATTATAATTTCCTGTTGGCGCAATGTAAAGTGAAATCTGTTAGCAAAGTGTAAATTGTGGTAAGGCGGCGAACTGCAAAGGCATCTGCACGAAGCGGTCGTGGGGTATACGGACGAGACACGGATATTGTCTATTACGACGTGACGACTATCCGTATCGATTACGCTTGGTCGATTGGTGCGAAATTACCTGATATACGTCTTTAGAAAAGTGAACGATACTCTGTCATCACCATATTCTATATCCTTAGGAACACGGCTTACACCAACTTCCCGTCCCTCAACCTTATCACCCTGTCACCGTAGCGAGTGGATTCCTCGAAGTGCGTGACCATTAAAATCGTAATTCCGTATTGTTTATTCAGCTTGCTCAAAAGTTCCAGAACCTCTTTGCCATTTTGGCTATCGAGATTCCCGATAGGCTCATCGGCGAAGACGACTTTGGGGCGGTTTATAAGAGCCCGGGCGATGGCGGTACGCTGCTGCTGTCCGCCGGACAGTTCCATTGGGCGGTGCGTACGGTGTTCAAAAAGCCCTACCGCCTTTAACAGTTCTTCCAATCGCTCATTAACCGCGCTCCGCTTTTTCCCATCAAGGAGGGCGGGAATCAAAATATTTTCTTCAACGGTCAGGTTGTCTATCAGATTATACGCTTGAAAGACAAATCCAATATCGTCACGGCGCATGGCGCTTTCATCGGAATCGCTTAGATTGCCGATTTTCTTACCATTTATAGAAATGCTACCTGCATCGGCTTTATCAAGCCCACCCAAAATATACAGCAGCGTACTCTTTCCCGAGCCGGACGGCCCCATTAGTGAAACAAACTCGCCCGCTTCTACTGTAAGGCTGACGTCTTTCAGCACTTGTAATTTCTGCTGGCCTATCGTAAAACGCTTAGAAACATTTTTAGCCTTTATCATAATAAAAATCCCTCTCTATTCGTAGCGGATATTGTCCATGATGGATATGTTCTTGCCCTTGGCGAATGGAATAAGCGAACAGAGCAGCATGGAAGAAATACCGGCAATACATATTCCGGCAATTTTTATTACTGGCATAGCTACGGAAACATTGCCCCAAAATATTCCGACCAAAAACGGTATGACATCCATTATCAAAATCCCGGCAATCAGTCCTGTTGCCGCTCCGATTATTCCGATTGTTACCGCTTCTGTCATTAGCATACGGCCTGCGCCTTTCTTCGACATTCCAATACATCTGTACATTGC
>JAISXK010000076.1 GCA_031270585.1 Clostridiales bacterium
ATAGCCTGGTACAATTCGCTTACCTGCCGCTTTTTTTCGCTTATGGAGGCCTTGCCGAAATGATCCAGGAAAGAAATATGCTCATCCTGCCGCAAAAGGGATTGATGATCGTGTTGGCCGTGAATATCCACAAGCATATCGGATATGGATTTTAACGTGCCCAGATTCACCAAAACGCCGTTAATGCGAATGACGTTCTTCCCGTTTGTATACAGCGCGCGGCTGAAAACCAATTCATCGCCGGCTTCGTAAGGGATGCCAAACTCATTAAGCTTTTGTTGCACAGACGGGGAAGAGAGCGTGGAAAAGGAAGCTTCCACGGCGGCGCTTTCCGCGCCGGATTGTATCAGATCGCGGTTGGCCCTCTCGCCCAGAACAAAATTAACAGCGTCGATAATAATGGATTTACCGGCGCCGGTTTCGCCCGTTAGTATATGAAAACCCTGGGAAAGTGAAATTTCGAGTTCGTCAATTAAAGCGATATTTCGTATATGTAATGTTTGTATCATACCCGCTACACTTTAATAAGCGCCTGAAAACGTTTGATCAGTTCCGGCGTATTTCTTCCGTCTTTAACCGCAATAAATATGGTATTATCACCCGCTATGGAACCCGCGATTTCCTTCCATTTAAGCGAATCGACCGCTTCGGCCGCCGCGCTGGCGCTGCCGGATATGGTCTTGATCACAATAATATTGCCGGCGGATGTGATGTTGAGCACCGCTTGCGAAAATATACTGATAAAACATTCCTGCAGCCCCGTTTCCGCCTTATCCACAGCGGCATATTTATACGCGCCGTTGTCGGATAGCGCCTTGATCAGCCGCAATTCTTTTATATCGCGTGAGACGGTGGCCTGCGTAACGGAATAATTGTGCTGTTTCAACCGCTCGGCAAGTTCATCCTGCGTTTCAATATCATATTGTCCAATCAAATCAAGTATCATGGCATGCCTTGCTGTCTTCATACATTTCCCCCCACCATAAGCGCTGCGGTCATCGCAGCTTTTCTTTGATCAGCCGGAATACATTTCTCTCTTTTAATTCAATAAACTTTGTTTTGGCGGTTGAAGCGCTTATTTCAACGGTATCGCCGCTTTGCATGCTTGCAATACTCTGCCCATCCGCGTAAAGCCTGCCTTTGGTCAATAGCGTAAGGCGTATATGGGCACCGGCGGCGGCAACAATGGGCTTTGCCGTTAAAGAATGCGCGCATATGGGCGTAATCACGCAAACATCCAACCCATCGGCAACAATGGGCCCGCCGGCGGATATGGAATACCCCGTTGCCCCGGTGGGCGTGCAGACAATCACCCCATCGCAAAATACAACGCCGGCCTCTACGCCGTCAATCGTGATATCTATCTGCGCCGTGCCCGAGCCGTAATCGGGGTTGCGGGTGAGCAATACCTCATTCAGGCAAACGCTTTCATGCCCGCCGCCGACGCGGTAGCCCAGCATCATACGCTCTATGACGCGCGCGTCGCCCTTTGTGATACGCAGCAGCGCCGTATGGAATTCTTCCGGCGCTATTTCGCTTAAAAAGCCTTTTGTGCCCATGTTAACGCCCAGTATGGGTATACCATAACCCGCCGAAAGGCGCACGGACTCCAGTATGGTTCCGTCGCCGCCAATCACCACCAGGAAAAAAACATCGTCGCGTATCTCTTTTGGTATGCCGGTGGAGTAGTCAATCTCTAAACAGCGATGGCCCAGTTCCCGCGCGGTCTGCATGGCCGCGTGCAACATGGCGCCTGCCGCTTGTTTTTTTGTATTCGCAAAGAATAGGATCGTGTTCTTCAATCAATCGCCCCATGTATGCCTGATAAGCGTTATTATGGCGTATACTTATCCATTTATCAAGCGTTTTTTCTATGTATATGCATTTTTATAATATCTGCCATATTTACATTTTTAATGTCTCATGCGCTTCGCGCACCGTGTTTTTTATTGCTTCATCCATGATAATTTGCGCCGTCCGGTATGTGCCGCTCTTCTTTAAAAGGCACAAAAATTCGATGTTGCCCTTTGGGCCTGTGATGGGGGAGCAGGTGAGGCCGCAAACGGAGAACCCAACTTGCTGCGCAAAACCGCATAGCTCTTTGATTACGGCGCGGTGCACGGCCGGGTCTTTTATTACGCCGTGCTTTTGCACTTGATTTTTGCCCGCCTCAAATTGCGGCTTAATCAGCATGGCGACATACGCGTCATCCGAAAGGCAGGGATAAAGCGCCGGCAATATCAGCTTTAAGGAGATGAACGATACGTCTATACCGGCAAATTGCAGTTTATCCAAAAACCAGTCCGGCTCCATATAGCGCGCGTTGCGCCGCTCCATCACCGTTACGCGGGGATCGTTGCGCAATCGCCAATCCAATTGGCCATATCCCACATCGATGGCATATACATGGGCGGCGCCATGTTGCAGCATACAATCGGTGAACCCGCCGGTCGACGCCCCGATATCCGCCGCCGTAACGCCGCTTAAGCTTAAAGAAAAATGATCCACCGCTTTTTTAAGCTTTAACCCGCCGCGGCCGACATAGGGCAGCGGATTTTCCATAACCTGTATGCCGGCGCTTTCCAGCACCTGCATGCCAGCCTTTTGCGCGGGTTTGCCATCTACATGCACTTTGCCCGCCATAACAAGCGCGCGGGCTTTTTCGCGGCTGGGCGTCAGTTGGCGCTCAAACATCAAAACATCCAATCTCATGGGGTCACTTTTCTTTCCTTGAAAACAGGGAAAACAGTTTCCCTAACGAAAATACGATTTTGTGCGATTGTTTCATGGCGACACGTTTGCCAAGCGCTTTACCGCCAACGGTAAAGGCGGCGGTAAGGCTGCTGATGCATATGCCGAGCGCCAGGTCGCTCATGTTGGAAAACATGATTTTCATGGAGATCGCAGCGCCCATGGCGCCTGAAACAATACCGCAGATATCTCCCACAACATCGTTGCATATGTTGGAAACCGTGCCGGCGTTTTGCACCAGTTTGATAGCCTCGCGTGCGCCGGATATTTTTTTGCTGGCCATGGCGCTGTACGCCATAATATCCTCGCAGGTGACCGCGATGCCGATCACATCAAACAAAATACCCACGGAGATGATTACGACCAATACCAATAACGCGATCGGCAGGCTAACCTCCAAAAGCGTTGTTTCAGAAAAAAGACTAAACATCGCAGCCAGAAACAATGTTAGAAAAAAAACCTTTACAGGCCAAAAATCGTGTTTTTTATGCTTTTTGCCTCGTTTATCGCGCGCGGAATCTACGCTGATCACCTCATCACTTTTATAAGCGGAATTCCATTCATATATGGTGGTGGCATACTGAGTAGACTTTGCGGCTTAGGTCCAGTTGGGTTTCCCCACCGTTCACTCCCCGTCGCCGATAGGAGCGGTTTCCCTTTATGCCCGGAGCCGGTATGTCGCCATACACGGGACTGGATTGCCACTGAGACCACACTGTAATCCCCAATATGCCCATTGAACAGCCTAGGAGCTTTCCCCGACAGCTTTGTTGATTCCTAGCCTCTTTTGCACCAGAGGTTTCAACAGGCGATCACCTTTGTGCGTTTGGCCAAGTGCGAAAAAGTGTTGTTCCCATATCCACCCCTGCCACGCAAGGCAGGCTACACTGTACACAGTTTTCACCGCGATACAGGTTTAATCCTAAAGAGTAATTGAAACCAACCACCCAAATAGGTCTCCACGAAGGATGGGTCATCGCCCGCATGCCATTGCGGATCGCCCGGCCTTCTTAACTCCCAGCATCCGCCCCCGACTGGGCGTCAGCAGCAAACACCAAGAACTTCATCGATGTGCCCTCAACGGATTTTTAGGCCCGCTTTCAGAACCAACATTACCGACTAGGATACTGCACCACCATAAAAAATTTTAGCACAAACAGGCGGGTTTTTCAAGGCGCGGCCAAGGGCGTAATAAAGAGCCTTTTGCAACATGAGCATGTATCCCGGAAGTAATTTGGTAAAATTCCCGATTTTGCCGCTTAGGTGACCGGAATATCGAAAAAAGCGTTCCCATTCACATTCCGCCCGGCACATAGATGGCAGGAAGCAGACCGCATGTTGCGAACCGGCAGAGACAATTAAATATAGTATTATATGAAACCCGATTTGCGCATACAGAAAGAACATGCGCTGGCACAGGAGGCAGACCGACTATCGCGAACCGGCGGAGGCAATTAAATATAGTATTATATGAAACCCGATTTGCGCATACAGAAAGAACATGCGCCGGGCACATGTTCTTTCCTGATAGCTCCTGTTTTTTTATTTCGCCAACGCGGCAATATGGTTTGCCGCCGCACGCCCCATTGCAAGCCCCTGCATCAAAGCGCTGCCGCTGCCAAGGTACTCCTGGGGGAGCACAGCGGGTGTCGCCAGACCGCCGCAGGCATATAGACCGTCAATTATCGTACCGTCATTGGCAAATACCTGAGCGTGCTCGTTGATTCTTACGCCCGTATAAGCGTCGTTGATGTTGCCATATAAGTCCAAGCCAACATAAGGCGCCTCAATTTTCTGCATAAATTCAGGCGCCTTGTTAAAGTCCTTGTCCTCCCCGGCGTCACAAAGCTCATTATAACGGGCAATCGTTTTTTCAAGAACATCCGGCTTCATTCCCATCATTTGGGCCAACGCGGCAACCGTGTCCGCTTTATACGCTCTGCCGGTTTCTATTAAAGCCTCGACGCCATCTTTTTGCTTCTCATAAAGCTCCTGCGTAAGAACCAAATTCGCTTCGTAAGTGCCCATCTGATTCAATACGCGCTGCCGGGTATAAAAATAGGTGGATTCATTGACAAACCGTTCTCCGTCAGGGGTGACAAACAGTCCGGAAGGGGTAAAGTAACCATGCCCCAAAGATGAGTCGGGATAGCTTTGCAAACTGTCTTTCACCACAATTTCCGCCCCTGCGGCTTCCGCCATCAGAATGCCGTCCCCGTCGCTCACGTTTGAATTTTTATAATCGGTAAACGTTGGATAGTATTTTGCCATGAGTTCCGGGTTTGCGGTAAACGAGCCGCAAGCGAGAACGATAGCTTTCGCCCGGATCGTGATGTCGTTTCCAACCTTATCTTTCGCTTTTACGCCAACAATAGCGTTCCCCTCTTTAATAAGCTCAATGGCCGGGGTCTCCCTATGGATTTCTACGCCTGCCGCTTCCGCCGCTTTTTGCATACCCGCCGCTATGTGTCCTTTCCCGCCGCTGGTAGCGTGGATACGGGGAATGTTCCTGTGCGGGTCATACGCATTGGCTTCAAATACAGTATCGTCAAAAGCAATATTATGGTCAATCAACCATTCGATATTGAGCGGCGCGGAATCCGCGATATACCGAACGATTGTCTCGTTAATATTAGCATCCTCAGACAAACGGGCAAGCGCCATCCAATCCTCAAAGAACTTGTCAGGGCTATCTTCGATCCCAAGTTTAGCCTGTATTTCCGTACCGCCCGCATGGAACCAACCCGCGCTCACTGCGGAAGTACCGCCGATAACGTAGCGCTTTTCAAGCAGGATTACCTTTGCGCCGTTGTCGGCGGCTTGAAGAGCCGCGCCAAGCCCCGCAACGCCGGAACCGATAACAACCACATCGGTGTTCCAATCCAACGCACCCGGAGTAGCGTCATTTGGAATTTCCACTGCTTTTAGCGCGGCTACATCGGCGCCGGCCGTTTCAAGCGCCGTAGAAATTGCTTGCAGGAAAGCGGCGCGGGAAACGGTAGCGCCGGTAATCGTGTCAACATTCAAAGTCTGGTACTCAAGGATCTGTCCTTTGACCTTTTCAAAAGCCACATCGCCTACCGTGAACGATTCGGCGGATTCCACTACGGCCACATCGGTGATTGCGCCATCGTCTACGGTCACGCTCACGACGACTTTGCCGTTATGCCCTGTCGCTTCTCCCTGATACGTTCCGGAGACAAGCGTTTGTTGTTCAACCGGAGGTTGCGGCTCTGGCGCGGGGGCGGGCGTGGTTTCTGCAACAGGCTCTTTGGCCGGTTGTGCGCAGGCAGTAAACGCCAATAAGGCGCACAACAGAACAGTAATGATTTTTAGCGGTTTCATTATATTGTTTTCCTCCTGTAAAATGATTGGCTGTGAACAGCCGGTAACAGCATAGTTTAGTGGGGTAACAATATGTCAACCGCCATTTATTTAAAATCAGCATAAAACCGCAGGGTTACCCTACGGTTTTATGACGCCGCAATTTCTTGAGGTTATGCTTTCTTGCCTATATATATCATTTGATAAAGTTTTTTATTTAATATATCCTGGTGATAGGGAGAACCGTCTTCAGTTACGGGGCCAATCTCCTTGGAATACATACAAAACAGGCCGCGTCTTTGAAATTCCAATTGAACAAACGCTTTATTCATTGCGCTGCCCAGCAAAGAATCATCGTCAGCCGAAGCGTTCACAAACGGATAGGTTCCGGCCAGAATGCCGCCGCGTTTTAATCTTGGCAAGGCATCATCAAGCATAAACGTGCCGTTGTCCCTTGCGCAATCCTTGGTGTAATCGCGGTCAATGATTACATCCAGCGATTCGTTTTTTATCGGCAAACGATTATATTTACAGCATAAATAAATATGGCCGCATTTTGATGATTTGTCATGAATGGTTTTCTGTCCCTTGAGACGGTCTAAATCATAATCCATCAGGATGTAGGTGGCGGAAGGGGGAACGTACTCAAGGAACTGCCCAAGAAAAAAACCGGAGCAGAAATCCATTTCCAATATGACTTCATTCCCTCTAAGATATGCGGCAAGCTGTTTTGAGAGCACGTGCATCCCTTTGTACTTGAAGTTTACAAACTCCTGCGAGACGGTGCTAAGATACGCGTCTGTCGAGGTCAGAGGTATACCAAAGACAGTCTTTCGCCGCATCGTGCTTTCGTCAATATAGATGCCATTCTCAATACGCGCATGGTAACCACAGGCGCATGTTATGGTGGCGCTCAACAAATCGGCATTCACGAATGACGCGTCACTGACCGATGGCGTACATCCACAATCGGGGCAACAAAGCAAGTCAATGATTCTGTTGGACAAACCACGGCGCATATTTGCGTCTGTTTGTGACTCGCGCAGCTCCTTTTTTAATTCGGCAAGTAATTTTATGATTTCATTATTGGCGTCCTGGTACCGGCAGATTTCTTGCTTGTTGCATGCGAGTTGATGGATAAGCCGGTGGATAAGCTGTTGGCGCGACGCGTCCGTCGCCGGGCTGGCCACGCGCCGGTACGACAAGATTTCCTGTATCTCGCCAATTGAAAAAGCCATTGCTCTAAGCTTTAAAACAAGATTCATATCCAGCACATCGTTTTCGGAAAAAATATACTGGGAGCCCGTTCTTTCGGCGAGCAGTAATCCTTTATCAATATAATGCCGGACGGTAAACGGCTTTACCCCAAACTTTTCGGCAAATTCGCCAATTCTCATAACGAAAGTATACATTTCACATACGTTGCGTGTCAACACAACGACAGCGTGAAGATACCTGAAGACAGGTCAATTGGTATATTATTATAGTAAACCTCCTCCGGTGTCTCTGTTTTACACCATCGGAGGTTGACGCAAGACCGGGGACGGGCCCCGGTCTGATAGTGGCTTACCGGTCTACGATGCTTTGGGCGATCGAGTTGTCAACCAACTGATCCATAGGTATGCGCGCCTTGAGTTCGCCCGCTTCATCCATAATATCCAACAGACGCTCAAAGCTCTCCTGCCGCATAATGGGGTCTTGCTTCCAGGAATCCGTTGCCCGGTAGTTTGCAGAGACGGCGGCCAATATGTCTACCGCCGAATCGGGGAAGAACGGCTGTATGGTCTTCGCAACGTCTTCATCGCTCGCGGCTGCGAGCCATTGCTGCGCATGGTAAATCGCTCGTATGAATTTTTCGACAAGTTCCCGGTCTTCCGTCAAAACTTTTTTGTTTACCATGAACGTGGTATACGGCACCTCGCCCGAGGCTTCGCCTACGTTTGCCACGATATGGCCTTTTCCTTCAAGCTCAAACATGGTGGCCGTGGGCTCAAACAACGCCACATAATCGCCTGCGCCGGCTTCAAACGCGCCGCCAATCAGGTTGAATTGCACGCTGTCCATCAATTCAACATCCACTCCAGGCGTCAGGCCGTGCTTTTTAAGCAAATATTCCAGCGTCATAAACGGCATGCCGCCGCGCCGGCCGCCGATGACCGTGGTTCCTTTCAGGTTTTCCCATTTAAAATCGGGTTCGGGGTTGTGACTGAGTAAAAATGAGCCGTCTCTTTTTGTCAGTTGGCCCACGATTACCGGGTGATCTTCTTTTCCCTCGTTTACCACATAAACACCGGTCTCCGGTCCCATCAAGCCAATATCCGCCTCGCCGGAAAGCAGGGCAGTCATGGTTTTATCCGATCCGCCGCCGGTAGAGATATCCACCTGCAGCCCTTCCTCTTCAAAATAGCCGAGAGCTACGGCAATATATTGGGGTGCGTAGAATACCGAGCGTGTTACTTCGTTAATTTCCACCTTGCGCAAGGCGCTCTCTTGCTTGCAGCCTATACAGAAACCACACAAAAGGGCGGTCGCCGATAGAACAGCGATGAGTCTTTTCATAACAGAATACCTCCAAGCCATTTAACTATGTCTAAGGTATGCTGTTTTTAAACGATGTGTGCGCGTACCGGGCTATGGCGAAGAAACAAGCGTATATATGAGCGCGTAAGTCAACCAGGCCCTTTACGGCACCAGCGCGGGTATTCTTTTGCGCAGCAGTTTTGCCAGCGCCGCGGCAAGCGCGAATTTGATAACATCCAATGGGATGAATATGACGATAAGGTATACGACGCGCGAAAAAGCCAGCGGCGTTTTTAAATATACCGCCGAGAGGAACGCAAAATACGCTACCCCCAAGAGCTGTATACCCACGATGATAAAAAGGCCGCCCACTGTAAACGCGGCCATTTTATTTTGATACAGCGTTTTGCCCGCAAGCACGCTCAACAACGGCGCGCCGCATATAAACGCGATAAGATAGCCAAACGTGGGGTTAAATATATAGCCTATGCCGCCGCCGCTTATGAATACCGGCAAACCCATCAACCCTGACAAAACATAAGCGAGCTGCGATAAGGCCGCCTCGCGCCTGGGCAGCAGCAGGCCGCACAAAAACACAAACGCCGTTTGCAGCGTCATGGGCACGGGGTAGGGGGGCAGGGGGATTTTGATGAACGCCCCGATAGCGGTAAGCGCTGTGAAAAGCGCGGCGAGCGGCAGAAGCCTTATGTTGGTGGTGCGCATGGAACCGTCCTTCTATTGTAAACTATAATTTTATATTTAGTTTACAATAAGGGATTTGGAAAGGCAACACAATTATTTTACGTTGCAAGTATTTTCTTTTGCTGTAAAATAGTAAGGACACATGCAAATAGAATACCGTACCAAAATAAACAAATATTGTTAGTCATTTGGTTCGGCGCGAAATATTAAAATGATAACAACGAGGATACCATGCTGACATTCCGACCGTTTGAGCTGGCGCATAAGCCGATGATCGATACATACTTTAAGGCTTACCCCTACAACTGCTCCGAATTTACATTTGCCAATGTACTAATGTGGGGGCAGGATGGAAAGCTGACATGGGCGGAGCGCGACGGCGCGCTTTATGTCAAGCTGAAATTCGGCATGCACGCGCCTTTTATGTTTCCCCCGCTTATAAAGGATTTTGACAGGGAATACATCCGCGTGGTTGATGTCGCGCTGCGCTACTTCCGCCAAAACGGATTCATGCCGCGCTTCCGCTCGGTAAACGGCCCTTATGTAGAGCTGTTTCAAAAAAACTATCCGCAGCTTTCGCTTACGCTGGATCGCGATAACTGCGACTACGTGTATCTTGCGGAGGATCTGATCAACCTTTCAGGCAGGAAGCTGCACGCGAAGCGCAATCATATTCATCAGTTCACTTCGCAATATGCGTATGAGTATATACCGCTCACGCCGGATCTCGCGGATGATTGCATGCGGCTATACTTGAGCTGGCTGGAGGATAAAAACGTAAACGAGCCCGGTATACTGGGTGAAATGAAGGCTATTCAAATACTTTTGCCCAATATGGATGTTTTAGGGGTAAAAGGCGGCTGCATATTTGTGCGGGACAAACTGGTGGCGTTTTCGCTCGGCGAAAAAATACGCGACGACCTGGCCGTCATCCACATTGAAAAGGCCGACAGCTCTTTGCCCGGGCTTTATGCCGTGATCAACCAGCAATTTGCCGCGAATGAGTGGGCGGATG
This sequence comes from Clostridiales bacterium, assembly GCA_031270585.1. Taxonomy (GTDB): domain Bacteria; phylum Bacillota; class Clostridia; order Christensenellales; family CAG-138; genus JAISXK01. Next base: position 10,313 of record JAISXK010000076.1, read on the forward strand.
TAATCTACATCAACCGTGAGGAGGATATGGGCATTCCCGGCATGCGCAAAGCAAAGCTATCCTACAGGCCCCATATGCTTGTTGAAAAATACGACGCCATTTGGCGGCCGTAACGGCGCTGCCGGGCCGTGCATAATCATTCTTTTTTCGAATAAATATTATTGGTACCGTTAACGGTGTAACGGGTGAAACAGAGCAGCTTGATTTGTTCGCGGCGGCGGGCGGAGAAAACCCCGCCGTGGCGGAAACGGCCAATACGGCTTGATTCAATGGCTTTATCATATGTGTGCTACCGCATGGTATAGTTAGGCGCTTCTTTTGTGATGTACACGTCATGCGGGTGACTTTCGGTAAGTCCCGCGCTTGTAATGCGCACAAATTGGCCGTTTTCGCGCAAATGGTCTACCGTAGGCGCGCCGCAATAGCCCATGCCGCTGCGCAATCCTCCGCACATCTGGAATATGACCTCATGCAAAGAGCCCTTGTACGCCACGCGGCCCTCCACGCCCTCGGGCACGAGCTTTTGCGCGTCCTCCTGAAAATAGCGGTCTTTACTGCCCTGCTCCATAGCGCTGATAGAACCCATACCACGGTACACCTTAAAGCGCCTGCCCTGATAAAGCTCGGTTTCGCCGGGGCTTTCATCCGTTCCGGCAAGCATGCTGCCCAGCATCACGCAGTTGGCGCCCGCCGCTATGGCCTTTGTGATATCGCCGGAATACTTGATGCCGCCATCCGCGATAACGGGCACGCCCGAAGCCCTTGCGGCGGCACTGCACGCAAGCACGGCGGTAATCTGCGGGACGCCTATGCCCGCGATCACCCGTGTGGTGCATATGCTGCCGGGGCCGATGCCCACCTTGATGGCCGACGCGCCCGCTTCTATTAAAGCCAGCGTCGCCTCTTTGGTTGCGATATTGCCCGCGATAATCTCAAGGTCCGGGAACTGTCCGCGCACCGCTTTTACGGTTTCAATCACGCCTTTGCTATGGCCGTGCGCCGTATCGATGGCGATCACATCGACTTTTGCCGCCACCAGCGCCTCTATACGCTGTATGGTATCCTTGGATACGCCCACGGCGGCCCCTGTGAGCAGCCTGCCGTTTGCATCTTTGGCGGAATTGGGGTATTGTATGGCCTTTTCAATATCCTTTATGGTAATAAGACCCTTGAGATTGCCATGCTTATCGATAATGGGCAGTTTTTCTATGCGGTATTTTCGTAAAATCTCCTTGGCTTCGGCCATGCTGGTGCCCTCGGGCGCCGTGATCAACCGTTCGCTCGTCATATGCTCGCTGATGGGTACATCCACCTTCTCTATAAAGCGCAGATCGCGGTTTGTGAGTATCCCCACAAGCTTGCCCTCAACCGTGATGGGTACGCCGGAAATACGGTACTTCGCCATCAGCGCCAGCGCATCGGATACCATGTGACCGGGCGATAGGAAGAAAGGATCTACAATAACCCCGTGCTCCGACCGCTTCACCTTATCTACATGTATGGCCTGCTCCTCGATGGACATGTTTTTATGTATGATGCCGATACCGCCCGCACGCGCCATGGCGATTGCCATGCGCGCCTCTGTCACGGTATCCATGGCGGCACTCATCAAGGGGATGTTCAGGCTGATGTTTTTTGTGAGCCGTGTTGATAAATTTACCTCGTTTGGTGTTACCGCAGAGCTTGCGGGAAGCAGCAGCACATCGTCAAACGTCAAACCGTCCATGCATATTTTTTCTTTTGTCATAACCATACCTTTCTTAAGTTTGCCTGGCGTTAACACACATTTTTTTATACAGCTCCAAGTTTTAAACGGTCAGTACCGCCTCAATGGGCTCTTCCCCTTTGGAATACGCCTCATAATTGGGTAACTCGTTGACGGACTGGATACCGAAATGCCGCAAAAAGCCATCCGTAGTACCAAAAAGCACAGGCTTGCCCACGGCATCCTTGCGGCCCACGGGCTGTATCATATTCATCTTGTGCAATTGCGCCACGGCATATTCGCAGCGCACGCCGCGCACCGCTTCGATATCGGCTCTGGTAACGGGCTGGCGGTAGGCAATGATGGCCAGCGTTTCTATCAGGGTTTGTGAGAACGTTTTTTGCTGCGCGGGCTGCAGCAGCTCTTCCACATATTTTGCGTAGACCTTGTTGGAACAAAGCTGCGCGCTCTCTTCCGTAATGGTGAGCAATATGCCGTTGCGTTGCTCTTTCAGCTCTGCTTGCAGCTCAAAAAGCACGGGGCGCAGTTCAATATCCGTCAGCCCCAGCGCGCGCTGCAACTCTAATATTGGCACAGGATCGCCGGCAACAAACAATACGCATAGTATGACTGACTTGATTTCCGATTTTTCCATAGTTTCTATTACTCCGCGTACTCATCCATGTATTCTATGTCGCTGTCGTCGTTGCCCAGATTGCCGCAGGCATGCAGCATAATGGGCGTAAAAGGCGCGCTTTGCCTGATTTCGATTTCGCCGCGCGCGATCATCTCCATCAGCGCCATAAACGTCACGATAATTTCCATACGCGCGGGGAGCGGGGCAAAGAGCTCCAAAAAATCCATATCTCTTTTTTCGAGCAGCAAATTTCGTATTTTGGCTATCTGTATACGCACGGTAAACGCGTCGGGGCGCACATGGTGCAGCGGATGCGACGGTTGCTCTTCGGGCTGCGCGTGCAGCACGGTAAAAAACGCGCGGTATAGTTCCTGCAATGTCGCGCCTGAAAGCGTAATTTCCTGATCGGGCAGGGCCATTTCCTCCGGCAGGCGCGTATACTCTCCCTTGGCGAGGCCCTCCAATTTCGCGAGCTCCTCTCCCGCCTTTTTAAAAACCTGATATTCGCGCAACTGCCGTATGAGCAAAACCTCCGGGTCTTCCTCTTCGATCTCTTCCTTTGGCGGGCGCGGCAACAACTGCCGGGATTTAATATACAACAGCGTGGCGGCCATATTGATAAACTCGCTGGCCATGTCCATATCCAGGCCTTCAATCTGAGCCATATACTGCAGGTATTGCGTGGTGATTTCGGATATAAAAATATCCTTTATATCCACCTCCGCGCTTTCGATCAAATGCAGCAACAGGTCAAGCGGCCCTTCAAATTGGTTGAGATGCACATGATAGCTTTTTTTGCTTTCTTCCATATCCACCTTACAGCGTTCAGGGTAGCATATAGAAACCGGGTATTGTAAATATGGCGCCCAATACGGCATCCAAGCCGGATACAATCCAATAGACCAGTTGTGAGAGCACGCCGGTATAGCGCGCCAAACCCAATATCCCTATCAAAAAAAAGGTGCTGTAGCGTTGCATGAAGAGAAACGGCCTGGGGCCGACTTTTTTGATGAGCAGGTTTTCCAGAACATGCGAACCGTCAAGAGGGGGAACGGGTATCAGGTTGAATATCATCAAGCTTATATTGATGATAACCAGGTAAAACAGCACATTGGCGATCACCATATTATTGCCGTTGAGCGCGGCGTATATGTAGGTTGCCAGCATGCTGAGAATGGCCAGTATAAGGTTTGCCGTAATGCCCGCCAGCGAAACCAGCGTATCATCCCTGCGCAGGTTACGGAAATTGCGCGGGTTTACCGGCACGGGCCTGGCCCATCCAAAACCAAAAAACAGCAGGCAGATAAAGCCCATTGGATCAAGATGTTTAAAGGGGTTTAACGTCATGCGGCCAAGGTTGCGCGCGGTAGGATCCCCGCACCTATAGGCAACATAAGCATGCGCGCATTCGTGAAAGGATAATGCCACAATAATCGCGGGTAAGCTGTAAAGCATATTCAGCAGGTTAAGCCCGCGGAATACAGAGGAGAGAAAGCCCATTTATAGTAACCTCCAAAACCAACAATAAGGCGCCGATACACCCAACGGTGCTTTACAGCCATTATACGAAAAATACCTTGCCGTTGCAAGACGACAAGATACGAATGATCGCGTTGCGCGCGAATACGCACAACGCGAATAATTATATGCGAATAAAGTTTTTGAGTATGCTGCTGATAATATCCTTCAACGCATAGGCGGTTATCTCGGCATCCACAACCAGTTCCACCCTGCCGCGCACCTCGCCAGTATCCGTTTTGTACACGATACTGCCCACGACCTCATCGGGCCCTATAGGCGCCGTCAATACGCCCGGTATATCCCGCTCAGCCATCAGAGAAGGTTCCGCCTTATCCAGCAGCAGCACAATGGTATCCCTGGCTATAAGGTTTACGGTTTTGCTGTTGCCGCCTTTTACCTTTACGCCCTCATAAAGCACCTCTCCCCGGGTGGAAAGCTTTTGCGCCCGCATGCTTGCAAACGCCTCATCCAGCATGGTTTTTGCGGCCGCAAAGCGCTCCGCCGACTTTTTGCTGCCTATCACCACCGCAACCAGGCGCATATCGCCGCGCGACACCGAGAATACGCCGGCGTACCCATCTGCGGGCGAAGACCCTGTCATCACGCCGTCGCAGCCGGCATAATTGCGTACCATGCGGTTGGGGTTTGCAAGTTCGGTCTTCCTGCCGTCGGCGTGGGTAATGCCATCCAGCATGAGCGTGCTGTAGATTTTAAAACTTTCCAGTTCTGCCGTCGCCGCGCCCACCCTGGCAAGTGACGCGGCATCAAATTGCGTCCCAGAGCCCACCGCGTCGCTTAACTGTATGTCTATCCCCAGCGCTTTGAGCCTTGTATTGATGGCATCAACAAACGCCGCCTCGGTGCCGTATATATGCTCGCCCAGCGCCACAATGGCGTCGCCCGCACTGATCATGATGGCGGCCTTTAGCAGCGGCGCCGCTTTGATGGTTTCGCCTGTTTCAACAAAAGCGGTAGGCCCGCCGGTTTTTGCCGCCTTTTCGCTCACGGTGATATCTGCCTCGGCGTTGAGCAGACCCCGTTCCACGGCTTCGCATATCACCAACAGACCTGGCAGTTTGGTAAGCCCCGCCACGTCATGCAGCACATCCGCATCGCTTTCTTTCAATACCTGTCCGCTCGACGTCTCAATCAATACCGCCGCCATGCAGTTTTCCAGGGCGCTTTGGGCGGGCGGGATTTCCTCTGCCGCCTCGGCAAGCGAGACCGCCGGGTAACCGCACAGCAACGCCACAACAAACGCCATGGCTAGTATTCGTGTATATACCCGGCGCGCGGCATATGGCGTTCGTTTCATAAACATCCCCTCCTGTAGGCGAATACACCCTGGTGAAATATATATGCTCGATACCGTCCTAAAAAGACCTTATTCGCATTGCGTTTAAACTGAAGGGGCGCATCGGCGTGTACGGAATATAATTATTGACAAACGATAATTTTCAGAGTATGCTTTTATTAAATTATCGAATAACAATAATTCGGGGGCGATCATGAAACGCAATGTCTTGGTTGGGATTCTGGTTATTGAGGCATTGCTTTGCGTGGTGCTTCGCATTTTACAGGCATCGTTTTCGGATGCTTTTTTCGCTGTGATGGCATTTCCTTTTGAACAGATCGGGTCGGGTCTGCGTTTACTATCGCTTTCAGGCGACACAGGCAATATAGCGGCTATTGTCTTCTATTTTTTGATAAGCCTGTTGCCCGCCGCCGCGTTGCTCGTTGTACGAAAAAAACGCGGTCTGCGCGTGGAGGACGGGCTACTTGGATTGCTTAGCGCCGTACTGTTTGCGGTTTTATATCTTATGATAAACCCCGGCGTTATCGGTACTCTGACGGGTGGAACGATGGGACAGTCTACAGGCAAAGCGATAGCAGGCGGCATGGTGTACGCGGTACTCTGCGGCTATTTCGTCCTGCGTGTACTGCGGCTGTTTTTCGTTGGCGGTACTGATAAACTCGTTCGCTATATGTCGGTCATGCTTAGTCTGCTGAACGTCCTTTTTGTGTATTTGGCATTTGGCGCCCGCTTTGACGAAATGCTCAATTCCAGTGCGGCGCTCCAGGCTGGCAATGCCGGAAATGAGCATCTGTTGGGCGCAAGCCATGTTTTCCTTGTAGTGCAATTCTTAGTGGACGCGCTTCCGTTTGTTCTGAATGTTTTTGTAGTTTTCGCCGCGTTGCGGTTGCTCTGTGAAATGCGAGCAGACCGCTATTCCGCTGAAACGGTGTCCGCGACGGAGCGTATGTCCCGACTATGCGCGGTAGCGCTGGCGGCGACGGTACTCTCAAACATCGGTTTCAACTTGCTACAGTTCCTGTTTGTAAAATCACTTATGGTCGTCAACGGCTCAGTACAAATTCCAGTGTTCTCAATCACATTCGTGCTTGCCGCGCTGCTGCTGACACGGTTTGTCGCGGAGAATAAACAACTTAAAGAGGACAACGATCTGTTCGTTTAAGGGTGTGCTATGGCAATACGAATCTATCTGGAGGATATTTTGAAGGGCAGAAATATGACATCCAAAGAATTATGCGCTCTCGTGGGCATAACGGAAGCTAATTTATCCATTTTGCGAAGCGGCAAGGCTAAAGGTGTTCGGTTTAGCACAATCAATAAAATTTGCTGGCACTTGAACTGCGACGTGGGGGATATAATAAAATGCGACGGAACATTGGAGGGCAATGATGAAACATAAAATGATGATTGCTATGTGCTGTATTTTATTATTATATGCCCTGACGGGTTGTCAACTGGCGCTGGAAAATGCAGGTACAGACACATACGAGGATAGATTGGCTGGCATTTTTGTTACAACGCAGCATCTCGACCTGTTTGATATGGAAGGCTATCTGAACGACAGCCTCAAAGGTTTTCAAGGCGGCAACATAATCGTGGATGGGGACATACAAAAATATCAGGGGCGTCTGTATGCCGCACTGAGAACCCGGACGTTGACGAATGAAGAAACGGGCGAAACTTCAAAAATTGAAGATTATGCATTTCCTGTTGACGGTATCTCCTGTTTCGTTGCAACTGTGCCGGCTATAGAAGGACGCGGCGGTTATCGTACATCTATTTCTGATCCGGCAATCAGCAACGGACGTATGGATATTCATGTTGGTGACGAAACAAACAGTACGACATTGGAGGGGACGATTTATGTTTCACCGACTGGCCGGGACATCACATACTATCTCAATCCTGTTTATCAGAGTGCGGACGGCAACGTATATGTTACCACGGGTCAAGGTATAAGTGCGAGCGGGATGGCTAGTGAGGGCGCATTCATGTCACAGACTATGGATGCTGCAACTACAGTAACAGAAAACGGAAAAACCAAGGCTGAAAGCATTTCAATTAAGCTCTCCATCAGCGTCATGTTCCCGCCTGAGAAAACTGTCATTTTGCAGATGGATACGGATAGCAATCTTATCTCACGGACAGAGTACGCGCCCGGCGCGATGCCTGAAGTTTTCACGCCAGAGCTTGACACGACCTGTTTTATCGTGGAGACGTACAAGCGGGACGATACGGGAAGCCTTAAAATTTCCCGCGAGATATACGACAGGGATGATGAAAACACGGAAACTTTCTTCGCCAGAGCGGATGGTATCTGCGTGAAGCATTGGACACAAATTAAGTGGAAATAAAGTTTATTCCTCTTTGGTGCTGACGCTTGTAGCGGTGGTGGTTACATGCGCTTCCGTGTATTTTAATATTGGCAGCATATTTTTGATCCTCTCTGTCGTTGCAGTATCCATATGTCTACTATAATCAGATGTTGACTCATTTGTAAAGTTTGTTTTCAAGCACTTCCCTGGCCTGTTCAGCAGGGTTGCTTTTTGCAAGTATCAGCTCTATTTTTCGTTCGCGAATACCGTCTGCAAACGTTTTTGGTAGGTTGTCGTCAGAAACGATCACATCTATTTTTTCAAGCGGACATACCACAGCGAAGGCGTTTATGCCAAACTTGTTGCTATCCGCCACCAGTATGGTTTGGCTTGCACGGTTTATGATGAATTGACGCACCTGCGCTTCTTCGCTGTTATAATCGGAAAGCCCGCCATTAAATGTTACGCCGCCCGCGCCGATAAAAGCTTTATCTACAAAGAAATTCTGCAATGCATCCACTGTGAGTTTGCCGAACATAGAAAGCTCATCCGGATTGACACGCCCGCCCAGCGAGAAAAGATTGATGTTAGAACCGGCAAGCTCGTTCATGATGGGCAGCGAGTTTGTAAGCACAGTAATGTTATTCATGTGCTTGATGTGCCGCGCTATTTCAAGGGTGGTGGTGCCAATGTCCAGAAGAATGGTTTCCCCGGTATTGATAAGCTTAGCCGCCGCTTGGCCAATTAAGCTTTTTTCTGCATGGCTTTCGCTTATGCGGGATGCGTATTGTTCTAATTTTTCCGCAGGGTCTGCAAGTATGGCGCCACCATAAATGCGTTTTACCAATTTTTGATCCTGCAGCGCTTCAAGATCG
>JAISXK010000103.1 GCA_031270585.1 Clostridiales bacterium
CCGTAGTAGCAGTGCCTGTGGGTATGTGGGTAACGCCGCAGCGTTATCCATATATCCACAGGCCGTTCTTTTATCCAGGTTGTTGGAGAAGTTCATCCTATTTTCCTCCCTAGAAATAGTTTTGATTAGATGCAAATGTATACTCGCTTTCGAGACATAGAAAAAGAAACACCAAAAAACGTACAGTTTTAGTGATGTTTCTTTGCATCCAGCGCAGTCCCGTTGCATGTTAATTCTATTTTTTAGCATTTTCTGAATAATTTTCGGTTAACATTCAATGCTTTTTGGGCACTCAGAGCTTCCTTTTTTGGCTGTCAACCGATATGAAGTGAATTTAAGGGAAAATAAAAGGCCCGCAAACGCACTGTTCATGGGCCTTTTTGGCTCCCCCTGTTGGATTTGAACCAACGACCCTTCGGTTAACAGCCGAATGCTCTACCGCTGAGCTAAGGAGGATCGATATTCAGTTTTCCGGTGCGTTTCCGCAACATACGCTCTACCGCTGAGCTAAGGAGGATCGATATTGAATTTTTATACACTCTTCCGGTGTTAAACCGCAACACACGCTCTACCGCCGAGCTAAGGAGGATCGATTTAATTTTTATGCATTCTTTCGAACCTTAAACCGCAACACGCGCTCCGCCGCCAGGCTAAAGAGGAAAGACATACGTACCGACAACCATCATACAGCAAAGGGGGTTTGTCCCGCAAGGGCAGACTTTTTCTGCTATTGCAGAATAAATCCTGAATACTTTAATTTGCTTTTGTTTCATTCGTTTTGCGCGCGGGATTGCAAAAATGGCGTTTGTTGACGGCGGTTGGGACATGCTATATGATTGGTTTTAGTAATATGGATATGTTTGCGGCGCCAGCGGTATTGAATAATAGAAAAGGGGTGAGCGACTATGCGTGAGCGCCGGTTGCCCGAGGCGCTGGGCGAGTATGCCAGCAGCCATGCCGCCCGGTTTCATATGCCGGGCCACAAGGGGCGCGGCATGGGCGCTTTTTTTAACGCGAACCTCGCGGGCTGGGACATAACGGAGCTCTCCTTTTCTGATAACCTCTATAACCCCACAGGCGCGCTGCTTATGGCGCAGCGGCAAATGGCCAAGTGCTACCGTGCGCAAAGCACGTTTTTTTTGGTGAACGGCTCTACCGCAGGGCTACACGCCATGCTGCTATCATTGCCACCCGGCGCAAACCTTTTGGTGGGGCGTGATTGCCACCGCGCCGTGCTTACGGGCGCGGCGCTGGCGGGCCACCGGGCGCGCTTTGTTACGCCGGCCTACAGCGAGGCGCACGGCCTTTGGGGATGTGTGGACGCCGGCGCCATAGACGCCGCGCTCACACAATCGCCTGCGGACGCCGTTGTGGTTACCAGCCCCAACTATTACGGGCTATGCGCGGATATCAAGGCGATTGCCTCCGTAGCCGGCAAGCAAGGGGCGCTTTTGCTGGTGGACGCGGCGCACGGCGCACACTTTCCTTTTTCATCCCATCTGCCGGATGATCCGGGCGGTTACGCGGACGCGTGGGTAGTGAGCGCGCACAAAACCATGAACGCGCTGGGCCAGGCGGCGCTGCTGCATACCGGCGCGGGGATACCCGCGCGCGCCATGCGGCGCGCGCTCTCCATCGTGCAAACGAGTTCGCCTTCGTATTTGCTGATGGCGTCGCTGGATTGGGCGCGTTACACCGCGACGCTCGGCGAATGTTGGGATTATTGCGTGCGGGCAGCAATGAAGCTGCGGCGGGATATCGCGCGTATACTGGGCCTTGCGGTTTTGCCGAACGCCTTATGCGGCCGCGCCGGCGTGGCGGATATGGATATGACGCGCCTCGTGATCGACGTAGTCGGGCGCGGGATTACGGGCTATGCCGCGCAAGCGTATTTGGAGGAGGAAAACGTATTTATCGAGATGTCGGACGCTAAAAGGATCGTGCTGATATTAACCCCGGCGGATGATCCGCGCTGGTATGAACAATTGCTGCGGGCGCTGGAGCGTTTGCCCTACGGGGTTGACCCGCCGCCAATTGCGCCCATGCCGCCCATCATAGAGCCGCAAGCGCCCGTCATGCCGCTGTACGCCGCCATGCGCGCCTCCGCAGAGGAATGCGCGCCGGAAGAGGCAGCGGGGCGTATCGCCGCCGACTGCGCGGGCATATACCCGCCCGGCATACCGCTGTGGGCGCCGGGGGAGAGGATCACGGAGGAGGCCGTCCAATACCTTTTGCGCCAGAGTATGCTTGGCGCGACGCTGTTTGGCGTGCGCAACGGGCGCGTGGGAGTTGTCAGGCAATGAGACGAAACGGCGTTTGCCGTTAAAAATTTGAAAGAGAGAATGTCATGCCAAAATATCAATCGGTTATATTTGATTTTGACGGCACACTGGTGGACAGCGCGCCCGGCATCATCAAAACCTTTGAGGCGCTTATACAAAAAGAGGGCCTCAAACAGCTTAGCCGGCGGGAACTTGCCGCAATGGTGGGCCCTCCTCTGCATCTGTCCATCCCCGAAGTATTCGGCATCAGCAGCGAAGCAGAGGTGAACCGGCTTGTGAACGCGTACCGCGCCATATATGCTGAGATCGCGCTGCCGTCGCTCGCCGCCTTCCCGGGCGCTATGGAGATGCTGCGCGCGCTGCGGGAAGCGGGTGTATATACCGGCGTCGCCAGCTGCAAAATCCGGCACGTATGCGCCTCACAGGCAACAACGCTTGGCCTTGCGCCATACCTGTGCTGCATTTGCGGAGCGGTGCCTCAGGAGGGTCTGCTTGAGAAGGCGGATATATTGCGACAGGCCATCGCGGCAAGCCGCGTCTCCAGGGAAAACACCGTTGTGGTGGGTGATCGCATGTATGATATGCGGGGCGCACAGCTAGTTGGCATACCCGCTATCGGCGTTATATACGGCAGCGGAAGCAGGGAAGAACTGCTGCCCTACGCCCCCTTAGCGATCGTGGAGGATATACCCGCTTTAGCAAAGCTGCTACTGATGTGATATGAGCGTGATGGAAGAGTACCTGTACGACGCCATACGGCGCGGGAGCGTGCCGCACGCCGTCTGTATCACCGGCCCTGCGGGCAGCGACGCGGGGGGCGTAGCCAGGCGCGCGGCAGCGCTTTACCTTACCGGCCGGGCGGATGAAAGCCTCCTTACGGCCTGCCCGGATTACCATGAGCTTGGCGCCGCGCAAAACGGCGTGAACGATATACGCGACATGCAGGGCAAACTAATACCGCAGCCTTTTTACAAGAACCGGGCCGTGGTTATTTTAGAAGCCATGCGGCTCACCGTGGCGGCTCAAAACGCGCTTTTAAAAACGCTGGAAGAGCCGCCCCACGACACCATGCTGTTTTTGGCCGGGCGCGAGGAGGGATTGCTGCCTACCATACGCTCGCGCTGCATGTTTATGCGTCTTAGCGAGGTGCCCGAACGGCAGATTTACGACGCGTTGATCCGTAGCGGCTATGGCGAAAAGGCTGCGCGCGTTGCGGCGGCGTTCTGTGGCGGCGCGCCGCTTTTAGCCGTGAAAATGGCGCAAGAACCGTATACCGCATTTTTTGAGGAGGCTGCGGGGTTGTTTTTCACCACGCTTACGGCGCCGCTGCCGCCATACGCGCAAGCGCGGCAGCTTTTAGAACGCGCCGCGTTCTTGGACGAGCCGCGCGCGCGCACGCAAACGGAAGAGCGCAGAAGGACGCTTGGCTACGCGCTCGCAATATGGCAGATTCTTGCCATGCGGATGTTATACGGCAAGCTTGGCATGCCGCCCGCTCCGCCGGAAAAATTATCGCGGCAGGTAGCGGACGCGTGCGCAAGCTTTACAACCGGGCAAATTCAGGGTATCATGAACGAGATCATATCCGCGCAAAAGCGCAACGGCGCGGCAAACCCCGCCCTTACGTTTGACGCGCTTATAAGCGCTTTAAACGTGCGCTAAAATGAGGCGGCCAAGCGGCCTTTGGCGCGGCTTGTGCGTGCGGCGGATATTTTAAAATAAAGGGCAAACGACATTGCGCGGCGCCGGAGCGCGTGCGCGCGCGGGCATCGGCCTTTGCGCTCGGCTGCGTTTGCATGGAGGAATATATGGAGCGTGTTGTAGGCATCCGCTTTAAAAAGGCAGGGCGTGTATATTATTTTAACGCCGGCGATAAAGAGATTGCGATGCATGACGGGATCGTAGCGGAAACCATTCACGGCATGGAGTTTGGCGAGGTGGTGATACCCCCGCGGGATCTGTCCGAAGAGCAACTGGTGGCGCCGCTGAAGGATATTGTGCGCGTCGCCACGGAGGAAGACCGTCTCACGAACGAACGCAATGAACAGCTTGAAAATGAAGCCTTCGAGCTGTGCCAAAAGAAAATCAACGAACGCGGGATGGAAATGAAGCTGGTGGATGTGGAATACACATTTAACGGCAGCAAAATTACGTTTTTCTTTACATCCGAGGGGCGGGTAGATTTTAGAGATCTGGTAAAAGACCTTGCCGCTATCTATAAAACGCGCATAGAACTTAGGCAGATCGGCGTGCGCGATGAAGCCAAGATGCTGGGTGGGCTTGGCTCCTGCGGACGGCCGGTGTGTTGCAAAACATTTCTGGCGGATTTTCAGCCCGTATCCATTAAAATGGCGAAGGAACAAAAGCTGAGCCTGAGCCCCACAAAGATCAGCGGGTTGTGCGGCAGGCTGATGTGCTGCCTTAAATACGAGCAGGACGGCTATGAAGAGATGCGCAAGCTTATGCCGCGCGTGAACCGCGAGGTGATGACCGCAGACGGCAAGGGCATTGTGCTTGATAACAACGCTATCACCGAGCGCACGCGCGTGCGCGTTACCCTGCAGGATGGTACGCCCGACGTGCGCGAATACCACTTTAACGACGTGCGCAAGGCGACCGGCGTACAAGCCGAAGAGCAGGCTATGCAAAATGAGCTTGAAAAAAACGCCATGCAAAAAGCGCGCCTGATTGGCGATAAGGAGGACGAGTTCCGCTTTGTTACGGGCGCCGCCCCCGAAATCAAAACCCCGGAGGAAACCGCCCCCGGCGCGCCGGGCGAGAGCAAGCCCGCCGAAAACGGCAGGTTCGCAAACAACCGCCCACGCGGCAACCGCCGGGACGCTCATCCCAAAGATGCTCTCCCCAAAGATACGCATCCCCGTGATGGCCATAGTCATGCCGGAAATAGCCGCCAGGGCGACAGCCGCCCCGCAAGCGGCAATGCCGGCGATAACCGTTCGGGGAATAAACGCCCCGAAGATCAACGCGGGGATAGCGGCGCCCGCCCGCAGGGGAGCGCGAAAAAGCCGCGCCGTGACGCCGCAAAGGCGCAGCGCACGCAAACGGGCGGCGCGCGGCAACCAAAAGGGGAAACCGGCGGCAATGCGGCCGATAAGCCGGCCCGGCAGGGCTATGCGCCCGGCGGCGGCGCGGAAAAGAAACCCGGCAACAAACCGCGCAAAAACCGCCGCGGCGGCAGGAACCGCAATCCCAAACCGCAAGCAAACAATACGTCTGACGGCGCATAAAATTTATGTAAGTTGAATTGTAAATCATTCGATATATGATATAATGGTGGCATAAAATCTGGAGGTGTGTTATGGCACATAGCATCAACAACGAGTGCATCAGTTGCGGCGCTTGCGAAAGCGAATGCCCGGTAAACGCTATTTCCCAGGGGGCCGATCACTATGAGATCGATCCCGATACATGCATCGATTGCGGCGCTTGCAGCGATGTATGCCCCGTAAGCGCTCCGAACCCCGCATAAGCGCGCGCCCAAAACATTGTCTGTATCGACTACAGTATACGTTTAGAATGCTTATCGATACAGCCCCGTATGGTACGCGGGCGGGTACGACATGTGTGTGCCCGGCCCGCGTCTCTATATAGCGTCAATCAACGCCACCGCTTCATCCACATACCCCGAAAGCGGCAGTTTGCGCATGCCGGCGATTTGGATGCTGCATTTTTGGCTGGGTACCAGTATCTTTGGCGCGGGCGAAGACGCGACTGCCGCCGCCATACCGGGCGTAACTTCGCCCAACAGGGCGTTTGCCGCCACAATGCCTATGGGCCCGGTTATCACATCGCATTGCGCGGCGCAGTGGCATATGGCGTTTTCGCCTGTGGCGCCCTCGCCGGCGCCGGCGCGCAGCATGGCGGATGTCGCGAGCGCGTTTGTGCCAAGCGCGATGATGGTATGGCCTTTGTTCTTTAACCTCTCCACAAGCGCTGCGCCAACGCCTCCGCCCTGCCCGTCTATCACCGCTATACGCATGCCGTATACACCGCCTTATTTTTTTGATCATTTTAAAAGCCGCCGGTATCACTATACCGCAAATGTATGGCTTTGGATACCCCCGTTTGGCTCAAGTATCCGGCGGGCGGGATCGGTAAGGCTTTAAAACAATAAAAGGGGCCGCCGGAGCAGCGCAGGCAACCCTTTAACCTTTACCAGGCGTTTATAACCTTGGAGTGCCGAAAAAAGAAATCCATCTGATTGATTAGCTTTGATATATGCCCAAAATCAAGGGCGCGATGATCAAATACGATACAGAAGGGAATTATTTTTCGAGAAATAATCTGTGAATCCAGAATGACCGGCTTATGCTGCAACGCCCCTATGCCAACAGCCAATACCTGCGGCGACACCAAATCAATGAGAACCGGCGAACCAGCCGTACCGCGCACGGAAGCCCCTAAATTAGAAACGGTAACGGTGCCCATGTTTATATCATCGGTACAAAGGCGCAAATCATCTTCTGTGTTTTTATATTTGTCCTTTTCCTTTTTTGAAAATTTCTTCAATCTGTCCCTGCCGAATTTTAGCCCTAAAAAGCGCCCCATGGGATGAAAAAAATCGCCGCGTTTCATGTGTTCAAACGTGTCTTTGAGGCCAACCTTCAAAAGGGTTATGCCGGTGTTCGTAGTATTTATCCTGATCATTAATTTTTTGATATGCTTTTCAATTTCCGCTAACGATTTTGCTCCGCAATCTGGTATTTTAACGGTTATCGCCTCTTTATTTGGCAATAACACGGGCGTGTTAACATCTATGCCGTTTATAATTTTTATATGCCCGGAACAGAACCATTTATTAAAAGAAATATGCGCGTTTAAACGCGGCTCAGCCTTTATACTCTCAACGATGATTTTTATTACTATCGTATTGAACGATATTTTTTCCTCATCGTTTTTACCGTCGTTTAATAATTGAAACGCGTCGAGCAATTCGGTCGCGTCCGCTTCATAAACATAAGCCACATGGGGAGCTTTCCATCCAAAACTGGTGCTGGATGAAACGATTTTCCGCAGTATATCAAATGAGAGCGATCTGTCTTTTTCCGTATTCGGTATTTTTTTCATAAACTACGCCCCGTCAGGTATAGTATATACGCATTTACCAATTGGTCAATACAATCCGCCGGCGCGTGTTTTGGGTTTTTTACTGATAACAGAACGGGAATACGAAAGGCAAAATTCAAGCGGCGCAAAAAGGTTACACGATAAAGTTTTGCGCGAACGCGGCGGCGCCGGTAAAAGAGATAAGATCAAACGCGGGGGTGTGGCGGCGATTACGTTTACGCCGCGCCGGACAAGGCCCGGGCCCGGATATGCGTATACCCGGGCCGCCGCGCCGTTCGTTCTATTGCGTGGTTATTGGGCTTTTGCCGCGTTTTCGCCCGCTATTTTACCGGAAACGATGATCTCCAGAATAGCGTTCGCGCCAAGCCGGTTCCCCGCGAAAAAGCCGCCGGTTACTTCGCCCGCCGCATACAGGCCGGGGATGACATCGCCGGCGGCGGAAAGCACATGCCGGCCGGTATCTACAGTCAGACCGCCCATTGTATGATGCGTGGACGGAGCCATAAACCTGACCTGTAACCGGCCTATTTTATAGGTTTCAGGCAGGTAATTGCCGTTCGCATCCTGCTCGCAATCGCCGATGGTGCCGCGATAACCAGACTTTGCCGGCTGGGAAGGCGTATCCGAAGCGCCGATGATAAAGGCGTCGTATTCCGTGATCGTCTGCCGCAGCACTTCTTCATCAATCTCCAACAGGGCGGCAACCTCGCTTAGCGTGCCTACCGTTACCCGGCTTTGATCAAAGTTGGGATCAGCTTCAACCCCGGCATTGGCGATTTCCACATATACGCCGTTTTCCGCGCCGTAATCAAACGCCCCCTGAGAAAGCACATCCCTTTCCGCCGCCTCGTCAACGTAGCGTTTGCCTGCGTTGGGAGTACCCGCCGGGCTGATGTAGATGACGTTTTCGCCGGTGCCGCCGGCAAGATTGCCGTTATCCACCCAGCCAAGGGGCATTAACTGCGTCCATTCCATGCCGACCACGCCGGCGCCCGCCGCCTGGCCCATCACAATGCCCTCGCCTTGCGACAGGTTGCGGTTGGTGGTAAGGATGCGGTTGGTCAGATACTTTTCATCCCAATAGTCATTCGTATCCATCACCATCTGGACATTCGCGGCATAACCGCCGGTTGTGATAATCACGCCCTTATTCGCGGTAATCTCCACTTCCGTGCCATCATGCTGCACGGCTTTTACGCCGGTCACGCGGCCATTTTCCACCATCAGCTCTTTGGCGGTGGTACGCAGCATGATGCTGTTCTTTTCGTTGGCGCTGAGCAACGTGTTCCTGGGTACCATGAAGTAAGCGCCCCATTTGTTTTCATACATCTGGCCATCCACTACGCCGCCGGCCATAACATTGACGCGCTGCCACATGCAGCCTATCAGCGTGATTTGCATACTGTTCACGAATACAGATCCCTGACTGATCAGCCACGGTTTCACATTGAGCGCCTCTTCGCACATTTGCTTGACCAGATCAAAATCGCTGGCGATCCATCTGTCCTTCCCGCCATTCAAACGCAGGCCGCCGTAATAGGTCTGGAAAATGTGCAGCTCTATGGTGCTAAAGAGCGTGAGATCCGTTTCCCTGGCGCCGGCCTTTATTTTGGCGTCCGCCCATTTCAGATAGTCGCGGATCTGCCCCTTCAGCGTTTGCAGGGTGGGTAAATACGCGGCGTGTACGCCCCGCTCCGGAAGACGATAGTCGTTCACATCTTTGATGGCGGAAGCATCTTCCACCGTCTCATCGAAAGGCTCCTCGCTCCAATCAAGAATCATGCGCAGCGTATCCAACCTGCCAACGTCCATCTTCATTTTGGGAACCGTCTCGCCCGTCACCTCGTACACGGCTTCGGCCGCCTCCGGGTCGTCCGGATTCCAGGCGAGAGATGGCTCCGCAGACTGGAACGGGCCGCCCGCCACAATGGTATTACCGCCAATCTCGGCCATTTTTTCAATTACCAATACGGTAGCGCCATTTTGCGCCGCAGCGGCCGCCGCAGCCATACCCGCGCCGCCCGCGCCTACGACCACCACATCATACGTGTCCACAATCTTCTCTCCGGGCGTTTTCGCGTATGGCTTCGCGCCCTTGCGCAACGCGTTTACGTCCGCTCCGGCCTGCTCAGCCGCCTGCTCTACCGCGCTTTTCACCGCAAAGCTCGTAAATGTGGCGCCGGATACCGCATCTATGCCGGTGGAAGTATACGCCATGATATCCTGAAACAGGATATCATAGGCAATGTCGCCTACATGCTCCGTTTCTTTTGACGCGGTTACCTGGATATCCGTGATCGCGTCCTCAGAGAAGGTAACATCCATGGCGATCTCGCCATTATAGCCCGTACCGGTGCCGGAATACGTGCCTGCCGTGAATTTAATGCCGCCTTCGTCCTGCACGGGCGGGCTTGTTGGCTGCGCGGGGGCCGCAGGGTCCTGTTGCGCCGGCTGCTGCGTACAGGCCGACAACGCGAGCAACAACGTAAGCGCCAACGTCAACAATATGCGGATCTTTTTCATGTCTTTTCCTCCTGTTGGTTCTTTATGATTTACCGGTGCGACGTAACAAATGGAACGTCAAGGTATCCCGCACCGTATACCTCCTCACGCATCGCGCGCCCGCCGGGCGTTTTGATTGTAAACTGTTTACAAAAACCTCTGCGGTGGTAATGTAACAAATTCGGCAAAGTGTTACATTGCCGTGGAATGCGCCTGTTTTGGCGCAAACGGCGAAGGGTGTTCGCTTTAGAAAAAAGCGTAACGGCAAAACGGGGCGGAAAACCCATTTAAAAACAACAGCAAACAGGCAATGTAACACTTTGCCGAATTTGTTACATTGCCCTTTTCCATAAGTCAAAGGAGGATGCCGTTATGTCAGCTACCCAACCCATTCGTAATAAAAACCATGTGCGCGAACTCGCGGGATACTACCTCAAGCGCGGCGAACTCAGAAACCATCTTTTAATCGTGATGGGCGTGCACACCGCCTTGCGCATCAGCGACCTACTGCGCCTGACGTGGGACGACGTGTACGATTTCGACTCCGCCAAGCTGCGCCAAAGCGTCGCCGT
>JAISXK010000050.1 GCA_031270585.1 Clostridiales bacterium
TGAGGAACGCGACGGCGGATACGCCGGGATCATTAAAACATAGCAAACAGATATGCGATAAAAATATTTTCCTTCGCCTGTTGACATCTCGGGACTGATCATGTATCATATAAACATATTAAGTATCTATGTATTATATGATATTAAAGGAGGCTCGTTATGGCGAACATCTATCAAAACCTTACCGACTTGATTGGACGCACCCCTCTTCTACAGCTCAACAAGTATGCGGCGGAGGCCGGCGTCGCGGCCAAGGTTATCGCGAAGCTCGAATACTTTAATCCGCTCGGCAGCGTAAAGGATCGCATTGCTTACGCGATGATTACCGACGCCGAGGAGAGAGGACTTGTAAAGGAAGGAACAGTCATTATTGAGCCTACGAGCGGCAACACGGGCATTGGTCTTGCCTTTGTCGCGACGGCTAAGGGCTACAGGCTGATACTTACCATGCCGGAAACCATGAGTGTGGAGCGCCGCCAGCTTGTGGCGGCCTTAGGCGCGGAAATCGTTCTCACGCCGGGAGCTGAGGGCATGAAGGGGGCCATCGCAAAGGCCAATGAGCTGGCCGCAAGCCTGCCCAGCGCGTTTATCCCGCAGCAGTTTGAAAATCCCTCCAATCCGAGGATTCACAGGGAAACGACGGCGCGGGAAATTTTGGCGGACACGGACGGGAATATCGCCGCATTTGTTTCGGGGGTCGGCACGGGCGGTACGGTATCGGGCGTGGGCCAGGTGTTGAAAAAAGAAGTGCCGGGCGTAAAAATATTCGCGGTAGAACCCGCCGCCTCGCCTGTCCTTTCCGGCGGAAACCCCGGCGCGCATAAGATTCAGGGAATCGGCGCAGGGTTCGTGCCGGACGTGTTCGACAAAAGCGTGGTCGACGAAATCATCACCGTTTCCAATGAGGACGCTTTTGAGACATCCCGCAGGGTTGCGACGGCGGAGGGATTGCTCGTTGGCATCTCGTCAGGCGCAGCGCTGTTCGCGGCGACGCAGATAGCCGGGCAGCCTGCATTCGAGGGGAAAAATGTGGTCGTGTTGCTGCCCGACACGGGCGAACGCTACCTTTCCACGCCGTTGTTTGGAAAAAACTGAGGATTTGAATGGCAAAATGTGAAACGCATCACGGAAGCGTAAACAGCCCCGCATCCAGCTTGGTTTGTAAAACCCGCTTCACCGAGTCGCGTATGCGTTGCGGGGTGATGCGGTCGTTTGCCACGGCAAACAGTACGCCCTCTTTAGCGGCGGCGTAATCGGCGGGCATCAGTATGATATCCGCGCCTGCCGATATGGCCAAAACGGCGGCTTCGGCGGGCGTGTAGCTATCGGTGATGGCGCGCATGTTCATGGCGTCTGTGATGATAAGGCCCTCAAACGCGAGTTCTTCGCGCAATACCTGCGTTATAAAATAGCGGGACAGGCTTGCCGGTACGTCGCTTTCGTCCACGCCGGGGACTACTATGTGGCCCACCATGATAAAGGGCGCGCCTCCCTCTATAGCGCGGACAAACGGCAGGTACCCCGCGCCAAGGGCGCTGTCGTCGCCCACGGATTGGCCGTCGTGCGGGTCGCCGACGGCCCCGCCCAGCCCCGGGAAGTGCTTGGGGCAGCTTAAAATCCCTTCGCTCATAAGCCCGGACTGGTAGGCTGCGGCCATATCGGCCACCAGCGCGGGGTCGCTACCGTAAGAGCGGCTACCGAGCACGTTATAGCCTGTTTCGATCCAAACATCCGCTACGGGCGCAAAGTTCAGATTGATACCCATATCGCGCAATATCCGGCCCATATATCGCGCGGATTCATAGGCGGCAGAAGTATCCCGCGTGGCGCCGTGCGCGGCGGCGCCGGGTTGCGGCGTAAAGCCGGGCATACCGGCGGCATCTATACGGCTGACAAGCCCGCCCTCTTCATCAATGGCGATAAACGGCGGGACGACCGCATGGCGGGATATCGCGGCGGTCAGAGCGTTCGCGTTGGAGATGGTGCTGATATTGTTGGCAAACAGCGCATAGCCGCCCGCCGGGTTTTCATCTATAAAGGCAAACATCGCGTCGCCGGGGGCGTCAAGCCGCTCGTTCTTTGCGCCCAACCGCACGATAAACAGTTGCTCCACCTGCGCTTCCAGACTCATATCGCCGATATAGACATCCAGACTCTGCCGCGCCGGCGTTTGCGCCCGGTGTTGGGCGGATGGCCGTGAAGCCTGTATATCAGGCGCGGCGCACGCCGCCGTTAACAACAGCGCGCAAAAAACCGCCGCCAAGCGCGATTGCTTCATAACAACAACTCCTGAAAATGCTTCTCAAAGCATGTTTGCATCATGGTGTTGCATTCTTTTATATATGCCCGGTAGGAGACAAGCAGCGCCCTGCCCTTTTGCGTGATTTCGGTGCGGCCTTTTTCGCGTCCGCCGCGCTTGCGGCTTACCACCTCAAACCCCAATTGGTGCTGCATGGTTTCTATGATCTTCCACGCTTTGCTGTAGGATATACCCATTTGCATCGACGCGGCGCGCATGGATTGCGTTTCGCTGACAAGACTTAAAAGCTGGTATGCGCCGGGGCCAAAAAACGTAACCTCTTTTGCTAGATAGAGCTTGGATTTGGGATGAACGACCCCCAGGCTGTGCGCTTTTATGAGCGGCTCATAATCGGCCTGTTTTTGTATATCGGTCGACACGCCTTCATCGGACACTTCGATACGCGCGGGCGGCATGCCCGCTTGCCGCAACGCGGCGGATAGCCCGCCTGCGCCCATATAATTTAGCGCCAGAGGGAATAGTTGCGCAGAAAGCATCAGCGGGTGGCCCGGCCGGCCGTTGCAGTACGGCGCCGACACCGGCTCGTTTGCGCCCATCAGCCGCCGTATCGTTTCGGCGCTTATAAGCGGCACATCCACCGGGGTTATCAGCGCGCGGCTGCATTTGCCATCCAGATAGGCGACGCCAAGCTTTACGCTGTGCAGCATTTCGGCGTTTTCATCTTCGTTGCGCAAAAACACCACGCCCTTGTGGGCCACGTGCTTTTCCAGCCCTTCGTCGTGTGGGCCGCCAACCACAACAACCCGGTCAACCCCCGCAAGCTGGAAGACGAGTATCAGCCGCTCTACGGCCGATATGCCGCCCACCCGCTTCATAGGTTCAAACCCCTGGCTGGTTTTGGTTTGCCCCGCCGCGATAATCAGCGCTGCCGTCACGCTATCCCCCCATACGCTTGAGATCAGTTATTCCAACAATAGCACATTTTGCGGCGCCACGCAAAGCCTGCCCGGCGGCGCGGCTATGGGCGCCATGTTGCGAAGCTCTTTTGGCGCCTTCCACCAAAGGGTGCCGTTTTGCCCCGGCGCGTTTTCGCTGTGACAAAGGTAATTCCATTCAAAGGGGCTTTCCACGCAATCCAGCACATGGATATCAAACGCGTTAACGGTGCTTTCGCCCGCAGGCATAAAATCATGCGCGCGCACGCCGATATATTTAAGCCCCTCGGGCACGGGGCTCTCTACGGCAAGCGTCAGCCCCCATTCCGGCGCTTCGACAAGCGCAAAGCCCGCTCTGCGGGCGGGAGTGATGTTTTTGCAACCCGTCAGCCGCGCAACCGCCAAGCTGCCTGGGCGTTGGAACATATCCCGTACGGGGCCGGACGCGATGTTTCTGCCTTCATCCATCACCAGCAGGTTTTCACACAGGCTATACACTTCATCCCGGTTATGGGATACGAGTATGGCATCCCCCTCGTAACCCGCGAGCAGTTTCTTCATCTCTATCTGTAGCGCCTCTTTCAGGTAAGCGTCCAAGGCGGAAAACGGCTCATCCAGCAGCAGCATATCCGGGTTATAGGCGAGTATGCGCGCCAGCGCGGCGCGCTGCTGTTGTCCGCCCGACAGCTGCGCGGGGTAGCGTTTTTCAAGCCCTTGCAGCGCGAAGCGACTTATAAGGGCCTCGCAGCGCCGTGCCTTTTCAGCCTTGCCGCCGATGATCGCGGCGCGGATGTTTTGCGTTACCGTCATATTGGGGAAAAGCGCATAGCTTTGGAAAAGATACCCCACCCGGCGGCGTTGGGGTCTGACGTTGATCTTTTTCGCGGAATCGAAGAGTACTCTGCCGTTCACCTCGATATAGCCGCTGTCGGGTGTTTCAATGCCGGCAATGCATTTGAGCGTCATGCTTTTGCCGCTGCCGGACGCGCCTAGTATGCCCAACGGCCGCCCGTTGGATGAAAACGAAATATCCAACGCGAAACCGCGAAACCGTTTTTTAATATCAAGGGTAATGCTCATTGCGCCGCCCCCTTGCCCTTACAGCGGCGTTCTTTTACGGTGAGGCAGTTTATACCCACTACGGCCAAAAACGCGATGCCAGCCAATATCACAACGTATTCATACGCGCCATCCATATTGCCGCCCGCCACGGCGGAGTATATGGCCAACGGCAGCGTGCGCGTTTTGCCGGCGATGTTGCCCGCGATCATGGCCGTGGCGCCAAACTCACCCAGACCGCGCGCAAACGTCAATATGCAACCGGATACAATGCCTGGCAGCGCCGGTGGCATCAGCACACGCCAAAATATTTTCCATTCGGGCATGCCGATGGTGCGCGCCGCGTATAGCAGCGTTTCATCCACTTGCTCAAACGCGCCGCGCGCGCTGCGATACATCAACGGGAAGGAGATGACGACGGCCGCCAACACCGTTGCGCCCCAGGTAAATACGATTTTAACGCCCAGAAAGTTTAAAAGGAACGCGCCGGCGGGGCGTTGCACGCCAAATATATATAGAAGGAAAAACCCTGCTACTGTGGGGGGAAGCACCAGCGGCAACGTCAGCAGGCCGTCTATCACTGCCTTGAGCTTGCCGTTTTTCATATTTACCACGAGGTAGGCGGCGAGTATGCCTGAAAAGAATGTGATAACGATGGAGAGCGACGCCGTTTTTAACGAGATCAGGATGGGGGAGATATCCATAATAGTAATCCTCAATGATAAAGCTACCGAAAACAGGATTGACGGCACGCTACGCCAAATTATTTCGGCGCGATTTTAGATAAAGCAGAGCGCAAACCCTTCCGGTTCAAAAAAGTGGCCATTTCGCCACTTTGAAGTTTACGGGGTTGCTATAAGGGTTGAGCCAAGTTTTATGGCCCAAAAGGTTCTTCTAAAGTGATTAAGGGGCCTATGGCCCCTTGATCACATCGCAAAACAATCAGGGCATGTAACCCACAAAAGAGTGGCATAGCCACTTTTTTGATACTGTGTTAGATATTGGACTTAAAGCCCGCCGCCTCAAACACGGCTATGGCTTCCGACGATTGCAGGAAACTGACGAAGAGCTGAGCGGCATCCTGTTTCTCGCTGGCCGCAAGTATGCCCACGGGGTAGATGACCTTGGTGGCCAAGCTGCCTGCGGGGGCCGAGGCGAGTATTTTCACTTTATCGGGTATCTGCGCCGCGTCTGTGGCGTATACGAAGCCGATATCCGCGCTGCCTTCCGCTACCCAGTTTAACACCTCCGTTACGTTGGTGCCAAGGCTTATCTTATCCTGTATGCCATCCCAAACGCCCAAGCTGGTGAGCGCTTCGCTGGCGTACTGGCCTGCGGGCACGCTTTCGGGGTCGCCAACGGCGATGGTTTCGGCTTGGCCGACATCCTCAAAGGATGCGATGGCGGTATCGCTGTCGATGGGCGCTATCAGCACGATCTCGTTTTCAAGCAGTTTTATCACGCTGGCGGGGTCTATAAAGCCGCCATCTACAAGGGCCGTCATCTGCTTGTTCGCGGCGGACATGAACACATCCGCAGCAAGTCCTTCTTCAATCTGGGTTTGCAGCTTGCCGGAGCTGTCGTATGTGCCTTCCACGGTGATCCAGGGGTATTGTACCGTAAACATGGGGATGAGCGAGGAAACGTAGGA
Organism: Clostridiales bacterium; assembly: GCA_031270585.1. GTDB lineage: Bacteria > Bacillota > Clostridia > Christensenellales > CAG-138 > JAISXK01. The sequence goes on from JAISXK010000050.1 coordinate 5,906, forward strand.
ATTTTCCAAGCTGGCGGCTGCGGCCACTAGTATGGTCACCGGGTCGGGGTCGGGCTCGGGCAGGGCGGTGGGCGCGGCCGGAGCATCCGTTGCCGCAGGCGTAACCGCAGGATCGGTAGCGGCCGGCGTGGGCGCAGACGTAGTGCAGCCGGCAAGCAGGGATACGAGAATGCATAGTACAGCGAAAATACCAATCAAACGTTTCATTGACAAAATCTCCTTAATCTTTGGTGGTTTATTTTATTGCCCTGCGCCAAAAGCGCAATTGGGGAATAAGCATGGTGCGCAGTTAAGGCACAGGCCGCCGTGGCCAAGCGCCGCAAGGTCGGGTTGCGTCACGGGCACATCCGCCATCACGCGCGGCAGCACAAGGTCGAATATGGTGCGCGCTGCGTACATCACACAGCCCGGCAGGCCCATGATGGGTATGCCGCTTGCCATATAAGAAAGCATAAACATGGCCCCCGGCAGGGCCGGCGCGCCATAGGATACCACGCGCGCCCCGGTGTTTTTGATGGCAAGGGGTGTTCTATCGTCAGGGTCAACGCTCATGCCGCCGCTGACAAACACAAGATCCGCGCCCGCCCCGACAAAGTCCGCTATCGCCCCGGTGATGGCCACAGGGTCGTCGCCCAGCGTTTTATGGCCTATGATTTCCGACGGGAAGGCCTCTAATTTGTTTTGCAGCACGGGCGTAAACGCATCCTTTATGCGCCCGGCGTATACCTCATTGCCGGTGACGATAATCCCCACTTTTTTATGGGTGTAGGGATGCAGCGCAAGCAACGGGGCATCGCCCGCGACCGTTTGGGCGATCCGCATTTTACGCGCTTCTATGATGAGGGGGATTACCCGCATACCGGCAAGCTTATCGCCCTTTTTCACGGGTGAATTGGTGTGCCGCGTAGCGATTATCAGTTCGCCTGTCGCATTCACGGCGCACAGGCGCGCAACGTCCACAGTAAACAATCCGTCCTGCCCGGCCATGAGCTCTATTTTGCCTTCCTTTACAGGCGTGGGCAGCATATGCGGCCCCGCGCAAAGGCCGTAGAGTATTTCGGCCGCTTCATCCTCATGCAGCATACCCTCCTGGCACTCCCATACATACAGGTGCTCTTTGCCGAGGGATAGCAACTTGGGGATATCAGCATCCGTCACCACATGGCCCTTGCGGAACGCGGCGTCCTTTACGACGCCGGGCACAATCTCGGTAATATCGTGACACAATACATGGCCCACGGCGTCTGTGGTTGCAATCTGTTTCAAGGGAACCTCCGATATATTTTTAAAAACGATTCGCCTAGACAATTATAAAGTATCCGCGCGGGAATTGCAAGGATATGTTGTATTTTAAAACGTTATAGTACGGTGGACCGCACGCCTCGTTTAACTCGTGCGCTTAATATGCAGCACCATACTGCCCGCAACGCCGGCAACAAACCCCATGACGATATCCGACAACAGCGCGAAGGATATGGAAAAGGATCTTTCCAAAATTAGAAACGATATAAACGCCAGCAGTATATAACTCGCGCCGCCTACGCCGCCCCACACCCACGCGCGATCCGTGCACTTATTGGCGGATAAAAAGCCAACCAGGCCCGCGCATATGGTTTTGATGATGCTGGTGACAAACGGTATGCTGTTTTCGGAAAGCCATTCCGCTTTCAATATGAGCGCAAAGAGCAATATAATTGCAACCGTCAGCAGGCAGCCAAACAACGCGCTTTTCCCTATGCGCAGCATCAACGCCCTTTTTGGCGACGAACTTCTTTTTTTATGGCGTGTTCTCATACAGACACTTCCCCCTCCAAAACTGGCTTAAACAAAACGCAGCTTTGCATATGACCGGCAATTGCGGTGCGACTTCGACTATACCACTGATGCATATGCTTATGAAATACCTATGCGGCGGCAAAAAAAATATGTCGGCAACATGACTATTGCCGACATCTCGTCTTTGGCTATTTACGAGCATGAAAAACGGCAGGGGATGTGGATGCTCGATAAAATGGACTATAATGATTATGAAGAACTTATGGATGAGCGCTTATCAGAGAAACAACAAATGGGGCTTGTATTTTGCGTGGTTTCAAGATATATTATTAAATGTTACACGAATTACGCGAGGGACTGCAACGCCAACTTAAACCATGTGACATCTTTTTCGCAGTACCCCGCCATATTTTGCGGGTGTAGTTCAATGGCAGAACTCCAGCCTTCCAAGCTGGTCGTGTGGGTTCGATTCCCATCACCCGCTCCATGTCGCCGCGAAAATGCGTTTTGTTCGCGGCAGTGTTTCATTCCCTCTCACATATTTGTCGTGGCGGTTCGCAATCTTTACCGCAGCTTCGATCATTCCCGCCGCAATGTTCTCGCTGCAGTGAATAAATGGAACCCCATCATACTTTCGTATCAGGTTCCATTTATCCTTTTGTCTACCACTTTGCCTGCCCTAAGCATAGCGCGCCAATCCGAATGCGGGTTGGCGCGCTATGCTTAACTATTGACATAAAGCCACAAAAAAACTCGAAAAAATTTCTCCAAGGCCGCCGCTCTAAACCTGTTTGTTTGGTTATTGCGCCGCCTCCTGGCGGTAAACGCTGATCTGCTGGCGGTTTTTATCCTTGCGCTCAAACTTCATCACGCCGTCAACCTCGGCAAACAGGGTATCATCCTTACCGATGCCCACGTTGTTGCCGGGGTGAAAGTGCGTGCCGCGCTGACGCACCAGAATGTTGCCGGCCAGCACAAACTGCCCGTCAGCCCGCTTCAGGCCCAACCGCTTAGAATTGCTGTCGCGGCCGTTACGGCTGCTGCCTACGCCCTTTTTATGTGCAAACAGCTGCAAATTCATTTTAAACATTGCCTACACCTCCCTTTGTGTAATGCTGAGGTATTGTTGATACTCTTCATTCATCAAAATCGCTTCAAGGCCCGCAAGCATGGTATTCAGTATCAGCGCGGCGTCGCGCGACTGCGCCGCGCTAAGCCCGGTCGTCCCACAATATAACCGCCCGGCCTCGCTTTGGTGCCGCACGGGTAATCCCAAAACATCCGTTAAGCCCAAAAGCGCCGTCTGCGCGATGGCCGAAACCGCGCTGCATACGATATCCCGCCCGTATGCGCTGCACCCGGCATGTCCCGTCACCTCGAACCCTGCGGGCCGACCGTTTTGCGTCAGCATACAAACCGTAACCATGCTAGCCTATTGAGATGACTTCCACACGCGTATATGGCTGCCTGTGGCCCTGCTTTTTGCGGTAGTTTTTCTTAGGCTTGTATTTGAACACGACCACCTTTTTGCCTTTGCCGTGCTCTACAACCCTGGCCTTGGCTTTTACGCCTTCCACCAGGGGTTTGCCCACCTTTACGCCGCTATCGTCGGAGAGCAAGAGCACATTGAAGCTTACTTCGCTGCCTTCGCCGGCGTTGAGTTTTTCTACCCATACTTCATCGCCGTTTTCTACTTTGTACTGCTTGCCGCCCGTCTGTATAATTGCGTACACTGCGTTACCTCCTCTTACCAGTCTCGCCCGAAAAAGGCCCGGGCACATATTCGCCCACGTTAAATATGCCGTTCCGGAGCGGCTCATCGGTGTATGATACCAGAATTGCGGCGGCTTGTCAACAAAATGCGCGTGCCGGTGGAAGGCCGCGTTTTAATCTTTACGCGGGTGTTATAAATAGGGGGAGATGCCGCAATACGGCTGCGATGGGGTATAATCCCAATTCAAACGATAGGATTGCTATGAAAAAAACTTTCAACAGATCTTTAGAAGAAATAGGCAATATAGCGGCGGGTTCTTCCACCGTTAAACGAGCGGCCGTTTATAAGAAAAGGCTTCACGCAAGCGCTACGCGCGCGCGTATGATTAAAATCATGGCTTTCAACGCGGCATGCCTGGTGGCGGTGGCTATATCCTTGATGATCGTGCTGGACAAGCAAAACAAGCAGAGTATCCCTGCCTATTATGTAAAAGAGATGGAGCGGCAAAATCCCTTAAGCGCGGAAAAATCCGCAACGAGCACGACGCAAATCCAAACCGAACCGCAAGACCCCGCTATCGACAACATCACCGTTGTGGAAGTCGCCTTCGAACGGATGCTGTCCGCGAGCAAATTTGGCGATTTATATTCCGACGATATACAGCCCAAAATGGAATCGGATTTTTTGCCCGTTCTGCAACAGCGACTGATGGAGTTGCATTACCTTGAGCGCGACGAGCCCACCACATTTTACGGCACGGCCACGGAAACCGCCGTGAGAGAATTTCAGGCACAGCACGGTCTGGAAGCCACAGGTGTAGCATCCTACCAAACGTTGCTCGTCATGTTTTCGGAGAAGGCGGCGAATAAGGTCATATCCGTAGGTCAGGAGGGCCAATACATAAGCAACCTGCAGGAACGGCTTGCGCAACTGGGGTATGATGTACGGGAAAGCGGCATATTTGACGAACCCATGCAAAGCGCCATATGCGCGTTTCAATTAAACAATGGCTTTGACGCAACCGGCGCGCTCGATCAGGAGATGGAAGAAGCGCTGTTTGCGGAGGGCGCGCTCTGCGCCGACGGTTCCGCCTATAAAAGCGCCGTAGACGAGAACCAAACCCTCAATGTATCCGCATTGGTGGATATCGCCTATCAGCAGTTGGGAGCAAAGTATGTGCGCGGCGGCAGAATCCCCGGCATGTTTGATTGCTCGGGCCTCGTTTATTATTGCCTGAAGCAGAGCGGATACGAAATAGACTATATGACATCTTCCGGTTGGCGCGGTACCAGAAAGTATGCGTTTGTGGCGGATATGGATGAGTTGCAGGTTGGCGACATCTGCATGTTTGACGGGCACGTGGGCATTTATATCGGCTATGGCAAAATGATCGACGCTTCGTCCAACGAAGGCATGGTACGCATCAGCAGCGATATTACCAGAAACAGCTATTGGCGCAAAAACTGGATTGGAGGGCGTAGATTACTGTAAATTGTTATCAGCGCTCATCGACAAGCCGCGTTACGCTTCCTGCGTGTAGTTGCCCTCTTTATTTTTACTCCGCTCATGCGTGGATCCCAACTGCTTTTTTTCGCCGGCCTCGATTTTTACATGCCCTTCAAATATGGCGTCCTTCTCGATTACCATGGCGTTTGCGTGCACATTGCCAAACACCTTGGCGCCCGTAAACACGCTCAGTTGGCCGTTGGCAGTAATATCCCCCCGAATATCGCCGCCCACAGCTATGTCGACGCCGGAAACGTTCCCCGTGACGCTGGAGCCCACGCCAAAGAGTATGTTGCCGCTCTCCGACGTTATATCACCGGATACAGTGCCATTTATCCTGGCGTTGCTCTGCGTTGTGATGTTGCCCGTGAAAGACGTATTGCGCGGTATGCTTAGCTCAGTCGTTTCCGCCGATTCGTTAAAGTTCACCTTTTTTAATAACGCCATATACAAACATCCTTTTCTTTTGATTTATAAAACGCTTACGTTCAGTATATTGTCGAAAGGAATATCTGTCAATGTTCGTTATGATACTTCATGCTATATTCTGCATGGAAATTACGTTATTTTGGGGGCATATATACCCTGATCGCGCGTTTTTCCCTTATGATTTTATAGACGCCTGCCGTGGTGATGGGCAGTACGTATATCAATAAAAACCCCCAGGTGATGGTGCCGTACCCCTGTCTGATCAAGCTTGTGAGCCCAAAACCCGATACCAATACGCCTGTCAGGATACACCCGCCCGTAAGCATAACGCGCCGCCGGGCAATAGCGCCGCCACCCTTGGTACTCTCTATCCGGTCACTTAGCGCCTTGATATACCCCGTGCCCGTCTCCACCAGGGTGCCAAACAATACCAGCTGGAAGAGATATTCCAGCCATGGCATATGAAGTGCTTGAAAAACCGTATTGATGGGCACTGCGGCATCCATAATATCCGGATAAAACCCGGCCATGGCCACAAGCAGAAATATTGCCGGCGCCACGCCGATTGCTGCCGCCAGTGAGCCGGATAACACAGCTTCTTTTCTGCTTTTGGCGCCGCGTGTGGCGAATAGAACTGCCGGAATAATGCCCAAATTGTAAAACGCGTATTTGGCGCCGCCCAACGCCCAACCGCTTTGTATCTGTACCATGGGATCGAATTGCGCGGCAATCGCCCCGTGAAACGCCCGAAAGCACATAACCAAAAACAGGGTATATACGGCATACAGCACATACGACCAATAGGATAAGAACCTTTCCACCGCCGCCGTGCCCTTGAGCACCAGCGCCGCTATACAGCCGCCCATCACCGCAACCCCCCACCATCGGCTAGCGCCAAAGAGTACTATGGCGCTCTCCCCGGCGGTTGCGGATATCACCGCCAGCACGAGCAGGAGCATCACGAGATAGCAGCCTTCGTACAGCACCCAGCCCCTGCCCAAAAGTTTTTGAAAGAACGATCTATAATCAAACGTTTTAAAAACGCGCGCGAATTCGAAGGATATTGCGCAAACAAGTGTCCATATCAAAAAAGTGGATACCCCTATCGCCAACAGTCCGCCCTTTACGCCATACGGAAAAACGTGCTCCGTCAGTTCGGCTCCCGTGCCATACCCGCCTGATATCACGACGGATTGAAATATCAGCCCCGGCAAAATCAGCCGCTTCAGCCTGCCTCGCCTGTTTTCTTTCATGAAAAACCCCGCATTTTTTATACCCTTAAACAAAAGCATCGCTTTTCTATTCGGGCTTGCGTTAAAATACTTATGCGCCGGCCAAAGCACATAGTATTCGCGGTACAAACATGCTATACTTTGGTATATTCGATAGAGGGAAATGACGGCAATGACGGCAATGCAAAACGGTGTATTTTCTATACGGCAGCCCGCGCTGCTGCATATCACGGACAAAAACGACACGCCATACTTCGCGGCCAACCAGAGCTGGTACGCCGCCCTCTGGCGCAGGCAGGCGGGTTGCGGCCCCACGGTAGCTTCCACCCTGCTGTGGTACCTGGCACAGACAAAGCCCGGTTGCCGTGGTTTGTGCCCCTATAACGGTGCTACCAAAAGCGGCTTTTTACGGCTGATGAACGATGTATGGGAATACGTAACGCCGGACATGCATGGTTCATCCATAGAGATCTTTTGTGACGGCATTACGCGCTATATGCGTCAGCACGGCGTGCCCCCCGAAATCGAAGTGCTGAATATCCCCAAAGAGATGGCGCTTCGCCCATCCATGGCCGAACTGGCTGCATTTATTATGCGCGCGTTTGAACGCGACCTGCCGGTTGCCTTTCAAAACTATTCCAACGGCGCGCTGAAAAATCTGGATAGCTGGCATTGGGTTACCCTTGTGGCCCTTCGCCGGGATACGTGGCTTGCCACGATGTATGACCAGGGCCGCAGCATCGATATCGACCTGCGGTTGTGGCTTGTCACCGCAACGCGGGAGGGGAAGTTCGTTGCCGTTTCCACTGACGGGATAACGAAATAGCCGCGCTTCGCGCTTTAGCACGTATACACTACCGTATCGGTTTGGCCGATGCCCAACGCCCTATCCACAAGCCGGCGCCATGTTTGGCACCCCGCAATTCCATCCACGATAAGGCCGTTATCCGCCTGAAAACGCAGCACCGCGCCCCTTGTGTTGTTGCCGAATATGCCATCCAACCCGTGGGTGGTATGACCAAGGGCGTTGAGCGCATCCTGCAGTACAAGCACATATGTGTTTTTTGAGCCCATGAGCACCCGCGGGTAGCCGCCCGTGGCGCAGGCCGGGTTTGGAGCGCGTTTGTCAAAATGCACCCAAGTGGGCGTGAGATACGCAGGCTCCACATAGCCCCACACGCCCAAGCGGATTGCCGTATCGCGCAACTCGTTGCGCCAGGCGCCAGTGAGACTTTGCCCCGCATCAAACGATACCCCCGCGTAATGCTGCGATTGCGCGCCGTGCCCGCCTTCCCAAATGCGCTTAAACGCGTAGCCCAGCGGTATGGGCCTGCCAAAGGCACTGCGCGTGACGTTCCATGACTCCATCGCTGCCCGATTACTCCATAACACGTTGGAGCAGGATGAGCCCTTAAATTCCCCCACTGTGAGCGTATGGCCGGTATTATACGGCATGCTATCCTGCAGGCCGGACTCGTACCGCTCCATTCGGCCGGTATGGTCGTTATACATCAATACAATCGCCATAATACATTACCCCCGGCATTGAAGTTTAAGCATAGTGCAAAACCGAACCCGATTTACCCTTGCCCCATTATATACGGCGCGGCCCACATCTGTTACCCGCACAGGCATCTGCCATGGCGTATGTATACCGTTTGCCAAGCTGTGAATTTTACAAATTGTGAACTTCGAAGCATCATTTCGCTTGCGCAGGATGGCAGGCGTGACATGGTCTTGCGGGCCCCCGAAAATAAACAGCGCCCCCAAAAATACAGGGAAACGATGATTTTATCGGTGTCTCTGTATGAAGAAGCGCCCCCCCTGACAACCTGGATTCCCGAGTGTGTAACGAGGAATTCCCTTTTCTCCAGGCCGCTATGCCGGCGGTTCAAAACCAATATGGGATATAAAATCTAATGCATCCGCCGCAATTCAGGACAGTTTATAAAGCTCATCCGCTTCCGGCGGGTCAAGCGTGCTCCCATCCGAAAGCCGCAGCCCCTCGCCGCCGGCAATGCCGATTACCGCCGCAGGGATAGAAAGCGCGCCCAACCCTTCCGTCATGGCTTCGCCATCCGCGCAGGCGATAAGCATACAGCCGCTGGATATCAGGCGCATGGGGTCGATGCCAAGCGCGTCGCAAATCAATCTTGTTTCCGGCAAAACGGGTATTTGCTCTTTAAATAAGGTGATGCCCGTGCCTGCGGCAAAGGCCATTTCCCAAGCGGCGCCATATACGCCGCCCTCGGTTACATCGTGCATGGCGGTGGCGCCGTGTGCTGCGGCGTATAAACCCTCGGGCACCACGCTCAAGTGTTGCATCAGGCCCCGCATCTTCCGTAACTGCGCGTCATCCAGCATGGGCAGTCTGGCGGCGTAATCCATAGCGATAAGCGCGCTGCCCTCCAACCCTGCCCATTTGGTAAGCACGATATCGTTGCCGCCTTGCATGCCGCCAAGCTGCCTGCCATGTGGCAACCGCGCTATCACGGCGGTGCTGGTAAGGTATCTGGTAACGCTGTCCGTTACCTCGGTATGTCCACCCAAAATATCCACGCCTACGGTTCGCGCCGCAGCGCTTAGCTCTTCGGCGATGACGGCAATTTCCTCCTCCGTGGCGGTGGGCGGCGCAAGCAGCGTTACCAAAAGGCCAACCGGCGTGGCGCCTGCGGCAGCGGCGTCATTGCAATTGATATGCACGCTGAGCGTGCCCAGATTGCCCGCAGTGGAGGTTATGGGATCGGTTGAGAGCACCACCAAATCGCCGCCCAAATCTATCACGGCGCAATCTTCGCCTACTTTAGGCATGCTGCGCACTTCCGGGCGCGTTTGCTTATACTTTCCCAAAACAAGGTCGCTTAACTGACTGTTGCTTAGTTTACCTAGTCGCATGTTTGTTCTCCCCCGCGTGCGTATTCGCTGCTTGCTGCACGCGCCCTATTAAATCTAAAAATTCTGCTTCGCTCAGCACGGGTATGCCCAACCCAACCGCTTTTGCCAACTTGCTACCGGCGTTTTCGCCGGCAACCACAAAATCAGTTTTTTTGCTGACGCTACCGCCCGCCTTGCCGCCCACGCGCTCAATTAACTGCTCCGCCTCGCGCCTGCCAAGCGATTGCAGCGTGCCCGTTATCACGATGGTTTTGCCGCTGACGGCGTTGGTGTCGGCCTGCGCTTCTTCGGGCGCCGGTGTTACGCCATGCGCCAACAGCGCATCCATCTGCGACGAGATAGATGGATCATCAAAAAACGCGCGCACGCTTTGGGCCACAATGGGCCCGATATCATCGATGGCGGTCAGGCTTTCTATGGATGCGGCGCGCACGTTGGCAAGCGTATGGTAATGCCTGGCAAGCTCACGCGCGGTTTTACTGCCCACATTTGGTATACCCAGCGCGTACAAAAAAGCGCCCAGCGTGCATTGCTTGCTGTTATGGATGGCATCGAGCAAATTCTGCGCCTTCTTTTCGCCAAAGCCCACAAGCGGCGTTAATTGCGCGGACTCCAGCTCATAAAGCTGCGGTATGGATATCAAGCCCAACTCATCCAGCAGCAACCCCGCCGTTTTGCCGGCCAGCGACTCAATATCCATGGCGTCGCGCGAAGCGAAATGCCCTACCCGCGCCACAATCTGCGGCCTGCAGGAAAGCGAGTTTGTGCAATATATATGCGCGCCGCGCTGCTCTACATGCGCGCCGCATGCGGGGCACTTTGCGGGGCGCTCTTCGATTTTTTCCGGCTCGCCGCCCGGCACGCAGCCGCGTATTTCCGGTATGACGTCGTTGCTGCGCCGGATAAACACTGTGGCGCCCCTGCCCACATGCTTGCGCACGATATCGTCGTAATTGTTGAGCGTGGCCCGGCGAATGGTAGCGCCGGAAAGCATGACGGGCGCTACATGCGCCAGCGGCGTTAGTTTGCCGGTGCGGCCAACCTCCCAGGTGATATCCTCTACGGTGGTGGTCATTTCTTCGGCGACAAATTTATAGGCAATGGCCCACCTGGGGAATTTATCGGTATGGCCCAGCACCTGCCGCACCTGCATGCCGCAAAGCTTGATCACCATGCCGTCAATCAAAAAATCCAGCTTGCCCCGGTTGCTCTGTGTCTCATCCAGATATGGAAAAAGCGCCTCCACCCTGTCGCTTTCTTTATAAAAATCGCTCACGGGCAGCCCGTTTTCTACTAAAAACATACGCATTTGCGCTTGGGTTTCAAAAGTTTTTCCCTCTATATAGCCTATGTTATAGCAATAGCACGAAAGCATGCGCGATTTTGTTACGGCGGGGTCAAGGTTGCGCAAAGCGCCCGCCGCAGCGTTACGCGCATTCTTCAGGGGTTCTTCCAACGTGCGGTTAAGCTTTTCCAGCACGGAAAGCTTCATATATCCCTCGCCCTGCACCTCCATCCTGCCCTTAAAGGATATGGTGTGCGGCACACCGGCGATGGTTTTGATCTGCGCCAATATCCCCTCGCCCACAGCGCCGTTGCCGCGGGTGGCGGCCTGCACCAGTTTGCCCCCCTCATACGTCAGGTTGATGGTGAGCCCGTCGAATTTATATTCCAGCCCGTAGGCAAGCGGCGGCAGGGATAGGCCCGTGCGATTTTCATAATCCACAGCCAACTTTTGCGCGCGTTTGCTCCAGTCGGCCAACTCCTGCTGTGAGCGTACCTTATCCAAGCTCCACAGAGGGGTGAGGTGCCTGTGCGGCAAAAAGCCGCGTATTACCTGCCCGCCCACGCGGTTTGTGGGCGAAGCATCCAGCACCGTATTGCTCTCGCTTTCCAGCTGCAACAGTTCGTCATACAGCGCGTCATACTGCGCGTCGCTCACCAACGGGGCGTCGTTATCGTAATATGCTTGCGCGTAAAGGTTTAATTGTTCTGTCAGCTCTCGCTGGCGTTGACTTGCGGGCATGGCATGCTTTCATCCTTTATATGTTTCATATTTTCATTTATTGTTCCGTCGGTGTGATGGGCGCAAACGCGGCGGCGAATTTTTTTATTGTGCCGCCAAAGTCAATTGTGATCACCTGGGCGCTGCCAGCCCCTTCCACCTGCAACACCGTGCCTTCGCCAAAGGCAGCATGCCGCACGCGTTGGTGCCGGCTAAATATTTTTCCGGGCTCGCCGCTCTTGGGGATTATTACATCGGGTATGGCCGCCTGCGCCGAAGCGCCAAATGCGCCATAGGTTTTGACGGTAAAGCGCGGCTGCTCTATGGAGTTTTCGCGTAAAGGCGCGCGCTGCACGTATTGGCTTGCCTCTTTTTCGATCAGTTCGTCGGGCAATTCATCCAAAAAACGTGAGGGCATGTTGTAGGAAATATCGCCAAAGAGCATGCGCCGCCGCGCATAAACAAAATACAGCTCCTGCCTGGCCCTGGTGATGCCCACATAGCAGAGTCTGCGTTCCTCTTCCAACCGGGCGGGATCCAACCTGGCACGCCGCGTGGGGAATATCCCTTCCTCCATACCCACCATAAACACCACCGGGAACTCCAACCCCTTGGCGCTGTGCAACGTCATCAACGCCACGCTGCCGTTATCCTCCCGCATGGAGTCGATATCGGATATCAAAGCCACGTTCTCCAAATACGCGCCCAAAGGGTCGGCATCGCCGTCAAGCCCGCTTTCAAACTCGCGCACGGCGCCCAAAAACTCCTGGATATTTTCCGCGCGGGTTTCGTAATTTTCTTTTTTATCATCACGCAAATACGCGTCATAGCCGATCTCTTTTAAAATCTCTACGGCAAAATCCGAAAGCGCCATGGTTTCGCGCCGGGAAACAAACTTTGTAATCAGATCAACAAAGCCTGCTATTTTGGGCCTTATCCGCGAGGATAGCTCAGATTGACATTCCATTGCCGCAACAAAAAGCGGCAGATCGTTTCGGCTGACGATACTCTGCATCTCATCCATACCTGCGGCGCCGATGGCGCGCTTGGGCACGTTGATAATGCGTTGGAAAGCCACGTCGTCGGCAGGGTTGTATATCAGCCGTAAATACGCCATGATATCTTTGATCTCTGCCCGTTCATAAAAACGCGTGCCGCCATACATCTTATATGGTATGCCAAAGCCGGTAAAGGCGGTTTCCAACATACGGCTTTGCGCGTTGGTGCGATACAGCACCGCAAACGCGTCATAGCGCCGCCCTTCGCGCGCCCCCTGCAACACGCGCCGGCAGATGTAATCCGCCTCTTCGCGTTCATCCTGTGCTTGGTACACACGCAAGCGCTCGCCCCCCGCCACGGTCGTCCACAATTTCTTTTTTTTGCGGCCCTTGTTGTGGTCGATCACGCTATTGGCGGCATTGAGTATGACGGATGTCGAACGGTAGTTTTGCTCCAGCCTTATTACCTGCGCACCGGGGAAATCCTTTTCAAACTCGAGTATGTTGCGGATATCTGCGCCACGCCAGCCGTATATACTTTGGTCGTCGTCGCCCACCACGCAGATATTGCGACGGTTCTCGCACAACAGTTTGATCAACCGGTATTGCGCCATATTGGTGTCCTGGTATTCATCCACCAGCACGTATTGGAAACGGTTGCTGTATTTTTGCAGCACCTCGTCATGCTCCCGAAACAACGCAATGGTTTTTAAAAGCAGGTCGTCAAAATCCATGGCGTTGTTTTGTTTGAGCTGTTTTTGATATTGCTTGTATACCTTGACGTAGATATCGCCAAACGCATCGTCGCGCAGGTATTCTTCGGGGTTTAACGCGTGGTTTTTCGCCTGGCTGACACGCTCGCGCAATACCCGTTTGGGGAACTGTTTATCGTCTAACCGCATCGCTTTGATGATTTGCGCGTAAACAATCAATTGGTCCGCGTCGTCGTATATGGCAAAGCTTTTTTCAAAACCCAAATATTGCGCCTCGTAGCGCAGCACCCGCGCGCAGAAGGAGTGAAACGTGCTTACCCACATATCGTCGGCGCCCGCGCCCAGTATGCTCTCGATACGCTCGCGCATCTCGCGCGCCGCCTTGTTGGTAAACGTAAGCGCGAGAATCTGGTAAGGACGCACGCCGTGGTTCAATATCAGGTTGGCTATGCGTGTGGTCAGCACGCGCGTTTTGCCTGAACCCGCCCCCGCCAGAACCAGAAGCGGCCCTTGCGTGTACCGCACGGCATGCAACTGCTCTTTATTCAGATCTGTAAATTCCAATACCGTACCTCCGATGGCGTCACAGCATCCATATATGACAGCATCCATTATATCATAGATTGGTCGGCCATTGCCGACTTTTCGTTGTCTGAAGCCTGCCTGAAACCTGTATGCCTGTATGCACAGGCTCAATCCGGCACCCCAGGTGGGTTGCCGAGTAACTGAAGGGCGTGTTGAAAAAGGAGCAATGCTCGGTACAGACATGATATAACAAACCTATCCCTCTCTTGAGGTGAGAACTCCCCCGCCTTTAGCGCGCGCCGGGGGTTTGCCCGTTGCTCGTTCTTAACTGTAAAAGTCGGGTCAAAACCAGAATCCCATGGTAT
>JAISXK010000075.1 GCA_031270585.1 Clostridiales bacterium
AAATACGTGCAGGATAAAATTGCTCAGGGGCACGATGTGCTTTTGGAGATAGACGTACACGGCGGCCTGCGTGTAAAAAATGTATACCTCGAAGCGGTGCTGATATTTTTAGCTCCGCCGTCCATGGATGAATTAAAGCGTAGGCTGACCCAGCGCGGCACGGAGTCGGCGCAATCCATCCAAAAGCGTACGGAGATTGCCTACAAAGAGATGGAATATGTTTCGTATTATGATTATGTGGTAGTAAACTCTACTGTGGAGGCGGCGACGGAAGGCATCGGTGCCATTGTCCATGCGGAAAAGAGCCGCGTAGCGCGTAGTGATGATTTAATAAGTGTGCTATTAGAAAGGCGTGATAAGATATGATGAACAAACCGGGCGTAAACAAATTGGTGGAAAGGGTAGGTTGCAGGTATATGCTTGTGATGGCCGTAGCGCGTCGTGCGCGGCAACTGCTCAACGGCCCTGAAAAGCTTGGCGAAAAAAACCCTGTTACCATGGCCGTAGAAGAGCTATATAACGATAAAATCACCATAGACTACCCCGAGGAGTACACGTTGAGGAAATCATGAGCGCTCAAAAGTGTATTGTACTGGGTGTGACGGGCTCTATCGCCGCATATAAGGCGGCGGAACTGGTAAGCAAACTGGGCAAGATCGGCTATGCGGTAAGAGTGATATTAACCGCCGGCGGCAGTGAGTTTATAACGCCCCTCACATTAGAAACCTTAAGCCGCGCGCCTGTGGCGTGCGGTCAGTTTTCACGTAACGCGCCCTATGAGGTTGCGCATATCGCGCTTGCAAAGCGGGCAGATGTGTTTGCGGTGGCGCCGGCAACTGCGGATTTTATTGCGAAGGCGGCCAATGGCATAGCGGATGATCTGTTGAGCACAACATACCTCGCAACAACGGCGCCCATTGTAATAGCGCCCGCTATGAATGAAAGCATGCTCGCGCGTGCGGCAACGCAACGCAATATTGCCACATTAAAGGCGGATGGCTGCATATTTGCAGAGCCGGAAACCGGCCTGCTCGCCTGTGGCGATACGGGCCGCGGCAGGCTCGCGCCGGTGGGTGATATTGTTGCCGCGATAGAAAGCGCGTTGCAACGGGAAAAAGATCTGTCAGGCAAGCGCATTCTCGTTACGGCCGGCCCCACGCGCGAAGCGGTAGACCCCGTACGTTTTTTATCTAACCGTAGCAGCGGCAAGATGGGGTTTGCCATCGCGCGGGCGGCGGCAAACAGGGGTGCGGAGGTGCGCCTGATCGCGGGTCCCGTGGCGCTTGCCACACCGTTTGGCGTAATACGGCAGGATGTCACGTCATCCGCACAGTTATGCGAGGCCGTGCTGGGCGCCGCAAATTGGTGCGACGCGCTGATCATGGCGGCGGCGCCCGCAGATTTTACGATTGACGCGGCGCGGCATAAAATAAAAAAGCAGGGCGAAGGGATAACGCTTTCGCTAAAACCCACAGCGGATATACTTGCCCAAGTGGCCGGGCGGAAGGGGAACTGCATCGTGATGGGCTTTGCCGCCGAAACACAGAAACTGGAAGAGAACGCCCTGCAAAAGATACGGAAGAAGAACCTTGATTTTATTGCCGCAAACGATGTAAGCGCGGCAAATATGGGGTTTGGCGTAGACACCAATGCCGTTACGCTCTTTTGTAAGGACGGCCAAAAAGTTGACAGCGGCTTGAAATCAAAGCGCGAGCTTGCGGATTGGTTGCTAAACTATATCGCTGCGGCGCTTGATGGATGAGCCCGCGTGACAAAACGGCAGGCCGGGGCGCGCCCGGCTTTTATTGATTTAACTTGAATGGAACAGGAGGAAACAGCATGTACGCGCAAGTGATTGTGGATATCGCGCATGCCGATGTCGACCGCCTGTTTACCTACGCCGTGCCCCAGGGGATGGCGCTTGCCTGTGGCCAGCATGTACGGGTACCCTTTGGTAAGGGGAATAAACCTAAAGAAGCCTTTGTGATTGCGCTTTGCGATTTGCCGCCCGCAGGTATCGCCAACATCAAAACAATTGCGGAGCTCATAGAACCATATCCCATATTTTTCGAGCAGCAACTTGAGCTTGCGCGGTGGATGCAGCAAAGCTACCATTGCCTTTTGGTTGACGCGCTGCGCCAGATGATCCCCGCGCAGATGCGCGGTGGGCGCGTGCATGAAAAACGCTTGCACACGCTGCGCGTGGCGCCGGGGCTCTCTATCGGGGAAGCAAGAGTTGCTCTACTGAAAAAAAATGGCGCCCCCAAAGCGCCTAAGCAACTGCTGGTGTTTGATTTTATGGTACAGACGGATGCCGAAATAAAGCGCAGGGATATCGCGCAGTATGTACCCGACAGCGCAAACGCCGTGCAGGCGTTGCTGCAAAAGGGGTATTTGGAAGAGAGCGATACCGTCACGTTCCGCCGGCCGGCTGCAGGTGAAAGCATAGCGGAAGAAACGCGGCACGCCCTTACCCCTGCGCAAAGGCGGGCGCTGCAAACGGTTGTGGCAGGCATAGAAGAGGGTGCTGGCGCGTTTTTACTGCATGGCGTTACCGGTAGCGGCAAAACAGAGGTGTATATGCGCGCCATCAGCCATTGCCTGGGGATGGGTAAAGAGGCCATACTGCTGGTGCCGGAAATCGCGCTTACACCACAAACCATGGGGCTGTTTCGCGCACGCTTTGGCGACTTGGTGGCGGTGATGCACAGCCGCCTTTCAGCAGGCGAGCGGTTTGATGAATGGCGGCGTATCCGTTTAAAGATGGCCAGAGTGGCCGTGGGCGCGCGAAGCGCCATATTTGCCCCGTTTGAAAACTTAGGCCTAGTCGTCATTGACGAGGAGCATGAGCAGAGCTACCAGAGCGAGACCGTGCCGCGGTATGACGCCGTAGAGGTTGCCATCAGGCGCTGCGCGTTGGCTGGCGCGCCGTTGGTGTTAGGCAGCGCCACCCCGCGCATACAAAGCTATCTGCGTGCCAGAGCGGGCAGATACGCGCTGCTGGAACTGCCGGAACGCATAGGCGCATACGGTATGCCGGCGGTAGATATCATCGATATGCGACAGGAATTTATAGCCGGCAACAACGGTATATTCAGTGGGATGCTTCGCCAACGGCTTGCCGATTGTTTGGGAAGCGGCAAGCAGGCCATACTCTTCATCAACCGCAGGGGGTATTCCACATTTGTTTCCTGCAGGGGCTGCGGGCATGTATTTCAATGTCCCAACTGCGACATATCGGCCACATACCATAAAACTGAGGAGCGTGTGAAATGCCATTTCTGCGGCTATGGCGCGCCGGTGCCATCCGTTTGCCCTGCATGCCAAAAGCCATACCTCAAATACTTCGGCGTGGGTACCCAGCAGGTGGAAGAGCAACTGTACGCGCAGTTTCCCGGTGTGCGCGCCCTGCGTATGGATAAAGACAGCACCCGATCCAAGGACGCGCACGAGGATATGCTTGGCGCCTTTCGGCGCGGCGAAGCGCAGGTGCTC
>JAISXK010000088.1 GCA_031270585.1 Clostridiales bacterium
TTAGCGTGACGCAGCCGCCCGCTAACACGCTTGCCCCCGGGGGCGATACCTTGGCCATAGTAACGCCCGCCGCAGGGCTTTCCCCCGGCACATACACCGCCACAGTCACCGTCTCCGCCGGCAACAGCACATCACCCGTTTACTTTCCCATAACCCTTGTGGTGGAAGACGACGATTATTGGGGCAGCACCACCTACACCACCCGCACCTTAACCCATAGCGCCACCGGCGTGCGGGTGTATGGCCGCATGGTTGGTTCCGCCTCGCTATCGGTAGTGGAAAACTCGCTGCACGCGCAGGGTACCTGCACGGCGTGCGACACCATACGCGAGTGGATGGCCGCAGGCAACGTAATAAAGACCTATAACATCAACATCAGCAACGGCTACACGGGCGATATGCTCGTTTCCATACCCGTGGGCAGCGCCTACAACGGCCAGCAGCTCACCATGGTGCACGATAACGGCGGGTATCTTGAAAGAAGCACGGTTACCGTAAACAACGGGTACGCGGCAAGCACCTATGCGTCGCTTTCGCCCTTTGCGGTGCTCAACGGCGTATATAGTAACCTGCCCGGCGATAATACCGTGGTTGACCCGCCCAAGACCGGCGGCGAGCCCGTTTACTTCTCGTGGGGGGCGCTTGCCGTCACGCTTTCATTGTTGCTTGCCTGTGTTTGCGCGATTGGCATACTCTATAAAAAGCGCAAGGGGCAAAACTAAGTAAACGAACGGGGCTGTATCGTTACGCGTTAAAAACGCTTACCGGTACAGCCCCGCTTTTAAACCGTTATACTTGAACATTTTGCCCGTTTTTACAGGGCTTTTTGCACGCCCGTTTCCTCGTTAAACGCCTCTATCAGCGCGTCGATATCCTTGCCCTGCCCGTGTATGCCGCCCCAATAGCTTTCGTGCTCATACCATTGGGCGTTCAACTCCTCCACATCCTTGCCCTGCTGCTCTACCCAGGTATAATACTTCAGGTTGTGTATGCGCTTGCGGGTTTCGTAGGTAAGCTCTTCGAGATAATCGGTACGCGCGCCGCGCATATGCCCGTAATAGTCTGCGGCCGCGCGCACTTCGCTATACGCGCCTTGCTCACAGTTTAGCTCTTCTAGGCGCGAGCCGTACATCTCTGCGGAATCGGTGCCCACGGTAAAGAGCGTGTCGTTTTCGGTAAGCTCGTAGTACCTGGCCATCTTTACGCAGCACAGCACGTTGGCTATGCCGGATACACCCAATAGCGAGAGCCTGTTTAGCAGGGCATCGGGCAGCCCCAGCTCTTTTTGCAGGTACCTTTTGCCGGTATCGGTGTTAAAAAGCCGCAATAGGTTCCGGCAGTCGTTATCGTCTATACCGATCACCATGTCCGTATTTCTCACGTTATGCACCCAGGGCACGTGCTTGTCGCCAATGCCCTCGATGCGGTGCCCGCCAAAGCCGTTGTTTAATAGCGTGGGGCATTGCAGCGCCTCGCCCACGGCCAGCCTGGCATGGGGGTATTTTTCTTTTATATAGTCGCCGCCGGCCATGGTGCCGGCCGATCCCGATGTAAACGCCATGCCGGCCAGGCGGTCGTTTTCACGCCTGATCTTTAAAAAACAATCCTCTATGGCCTTGCCGGTAACGGTGTAGTGCCACAGGTGGTTGCCCATCTCGTCAAATTGGTTAAATATCACCACATCCTCGCGGGTATTGCGAAGCTCCCACGTTTTATCGAATATCTCTTTCACGTTGCTTTCGCATCCCGGCGTGGCTATTACCTCGCCCGCGATGCTTTTAAGCCAGTCAAAGCGCTCACGGCTCATTTCCGCCGGCAATATCGCTATGGAGTCGCACGAGAGCAGCTTCGAGTTGTACGCGCCGCCGCGGCAATAATTGCCCGTGGAGGGCCACACCGCCTTGTTGTAGGTAGGGTCAAACTGGCCCGTAACGAGCCTTGGCGCGAGACACCCGAAGGAGGCCCCCACCTTGTGGCACCCTGTGGGGAACCACTTGCCCAAAAGCACGATAATGCGCGCCGCAACGCCGCTTAACGCGGCGGGTATTTCTAAATAGTTTACGTCGGCAAAGCCGCCGCCCCGCGTAACGGGCTCGTTGTGCCAGCTGATGCGAAACAGGTTTAAGGGGCTGATATCCCACATGCCAACGTCCTTTAGCGCCCGCTTGATTTTATCGGGTATCAGCGCGGGGTCGCGCATTTGCGCCAATGTGGGTATAACGATTTTGTTTTCGCGCGCCCTTTTGATGGTACGCCGCAAGCCCTCTTTATTGATGGTTAAATCAATCATGACGATACCGCTCCAATCATAAATTTTTACCTGGAGAAAAAACTACACGCAAACTACACGTATGTGAAGGGGTTCCATCCATAGTGTAGCGCAGCGCGGGTGGTTTGTAAACGAATTATCTTAAAATTATTTATTATATCTAAAAAATTTTTGTATTTATTCCCCGGGCAGCTTGCACACGTCTATCCACTCGGCGCCGGTGATTTCTTGCAGACGTCCGGGCGTGATGGCGACCGCCGAGGCGGCGCTGCCTGCCGCCGGATAAACCGTTTCAAACCGCTTGAGCGAAACATCCAAATATACCGTTACCGGCCCGGCCAGGGCAAAAGGGCACACGCCGCCAACGGGGTGGCCTGTGGCTTTTAACGCCTCATCCGCGCTTAACAGCCTTGCCTTGTGCGAGAATGTATCTTTATACTTTCTGTTATCTATCCTGGTATCCCCCGCAGTAACGATCAATATAGGCTCGCCCGCCACATCGAAGGAAAGGGTTTTCGCGATCAACTTCTCTTCCACGCCCAGCGCCCGCGCAGCCAGCGCAACCGTGGCGCTGGATTCCGCAAACTCTATAATACGCTCGGGTATGCCGTTCGTTTCAAAATACGCGCGTACCTGTAAAATACCCATGCCGCAACGCCCCTATTTAAAAATATCGCGCACGGCGGCAAAAAAGCCGGGCGCGGCCCACAGCAGCAATATGACTTCGCCTATGGCTATAGCGGGTATGCCCACGCGGATCTCTCTTTTGTATAAATCGCGCTTTGCGAAAAAGAACCCCAGCATAACGCCCAGCGCGCCCAGCAGGCAGGCCACTATGAAGAGTATGTTTTCATGAACGCGCAACTTGGAAATCCTGGCCAGTACGCGGTCGGCCACCGTCAAAATAAACCCCAGACCCGACATGATGAGAAACATGTACGCGATAATGTTTATAAACATAAATCCCCCTTTTATTTTGCGCCGGACAGGCGCCGGTTAGCTAAAAAATATTATGTTTTAGCAGGGCTTCTTCCACCTGTATGGCAATTTCACGTTCGGGCTTCATGCCGTTTTCATCCATGCAGGGTATGAGAAAAACGTTTTCAAACAACGCGGCGTATTCCCTGTACTTTGCCCGCGCGCGGCGCTGCATGCCCGCCTGGCTCTCGTAAACGTCTCTGGCGTTGCCCGCGTACGCGCGATAGCCCTTACGCAACACGTTGGCGCCGGCTTCCTCTATGTTTACGTCAAGATAAATAATAGCGTCCGGCTGCGGCAGATCAAGCCGGCCATACTCCAGATCCATCACAAAGCCGAGTATATCCGGCCCATCGAGATCGCGTTCGCGTATGCTTTGGTATACCGCGTTCGATAATACATACCTGTTGATGAGCAGCGCGTCGGTATCGCCCAAATCAAGCTCCCGAAAGGCTAAGTACCGATCCATCGCAAACCACAGCGCCATGCTTTTGCTGTCCACATCCGACGCCGCCACGCCCTGCGCGTTTGTAAGGTAATTGCCTATTTCGCGGCCAAAGAAGCTGCCATATACCGGGAAGGATATCGTATCCACCCGCATGCCCCGCTTTTTCAGCGCACGGGCAAGAAGGTTCATCTGCACCGTTTTTCCACTGCCATCAATGCCCTCAAAGGCGATTATTGACGTGCCCAGCATACGCTCCCCCTTATTTGTAAATACGCCTTGCGGCTATTATATCACACGCCGCGAGCGCCCCGCAATAACGCGCGGCTTATTGGTGGGGTTTTGTGGTTTTGCGCATTGGCTCGCGCAGCGCATGTATGGTATACTCATTTTAGCATACGCCGGTTGGTTGTTTTGTTCTTGCACGCGGCTTTACAACCCGGCCGGTTATGCCGATAAAAAATGTAACCGATTATACACGCGCTCATGGAGAGATTATGGCAAAACGCACACGTTACAAGCCCAAACGAAAAAAACTCAACCTGCGTAGCGGCAACGCGGGCCCTATTGCGACCATGCTTGCAAGCATACTGGGCATAGCGGCCGTGCTGGCGCTTATCGTATTCGTGGCGCTGCCGCGGCTTTTGCCGCTGATTGGCCTTGGCGGCGTGCGTCTGCCCTGGCAGCCCACGCCCAGCCCCCAGCCAACCATACGCCCCACGCCCACGCCGCACCCTATCATGAGCGCCGACCCCTATGAGATACAGCGCGAGGTTGAACTGCCGGCGGATCGCGATTATTTAAGCTACCGCTGGTTTGCCGACCCCTACGCCTACGGCGGCCGCCTTGTGTTTGTTGCCGGCATGCTTGTGGAAAACGACATACACATGAACGCGCTGTTTTTGCTGGATATGGATACCGGCGAGGTTTTGCCGGTGGACGCGCAGCTGGAATACCAGGATTATGTATATCCCGTCTTAAACGACGAATGGCTTGTTTACCTGGATAGCCGCGCCAACGGCAGCGGCGCCATACGCGCCATGCGCTGGGATAGCGGCCAGTCTGTAAAAGTAAAGGATGTGGGCACCGGGCAACCGAGGCTGCACCTGGACGGCGGCATACTCGCCTGGATGGAGCGCACAGGCAGCGGCATGGATAAGCTCTTTGTTTGCGATTTGACCACGCTCGAAAGCGTAACGGTGCAAACGTTTGATAAAACGCCCTATGGCATGTCCGGCATATCGCTGTGCGGGGGCGAAATCGTATACGCCTATGAGGATCCCTACGCCGACGAATCCGCAGGCGGTGAAAAAGGCACAAGCGGCATCTACTCCGTGCGGGTATCCACCGGTGAAAGCAGCGTATACCGCCCCGAAACCTATGTGCACAACCCCATGACAAACGGCAGCCACTGGGTATGGCGCGACGGGCTTTATGGTGAAAATAACAATCTCTATTACACACAGGGCGGATCCGCGCCGCAGCTCATTGCGGAAAATATACTGGAGTATGGCATCAGCGACTCATTTGTCGCATATAGCAAGTATAACGAACCCATCAAGGTGTATCTGTTCGATAAAGATATTGAGATAGATATTACGCCTAATGTGGATCAGGAACGCACGCAGTTGCTTGCCGTAACCAACGGCGTTGTGATATGGATGGATATCACTTCGCGTGAGCGCGAAGTAATGAAATACGCGAGGATGGAATAAACCATGGCAAAAACGGCGCGCGCAACATTTTTCTGCGGCGAATGCGGGCATGAAAGCCCCAAATGGCTGGGCAATTGCCCGGGCTGCGGCAGTTGGAACACCATGGTGGAAAGCAGCGCCCTACAGGTAAAGGCGGGCGGGCTTCGCACGCAGGCGCAGCCGCTTAGCAGCGTGCAGGATGATGATCTGCGCCGTTACGGCACCGGCATGCAAGAGCTAGACCGCGTGCTGGGCGGTGGGCTATGCCGCGGCATGGCGGTGCTTTTGGGCGGCGACCCTGGCATCGGCAAATCCACGCTGCTGTTGCAGGTGGCGGGGCATCTGGCTTCATCCGGCGCGACACTGTATGTATCGGGCGAAGAATCCGCCGCGCAAATCAAATCCCGCGCCACCAGGCTTGGGGTAAAAAGCGATATGCTGTTGATCAACGAAACGGATATCGCCGCCATTGAAGCGGAGATTGACCGCCTGCGCCCGCAGTTTTTATTGGTAGACAGCATACAGACCATGCACAGTCAGGATCTTTCCGGCAGCGCGGGCAGTGTCAGCCAGGTGCGCGAGGGCACCGCCACTTTCATAAAGATCGCCAAACGCACAGGCGCCGCCGTGCTGATTGTGGGGCATGTTACCAAAGACGGCGCCATAGCGGGCCCCCGCATCCTCGAACATATGGTGGATACCGTATTGTACTTTGAAGGCGAGCACCACGCCGATCTCAGGTTGCTGCGCGCCGTGAAAAACCGGTTTGGCTCCATCAACGAGGTGGGCGTGTTTGAAATGTGCGAAACCGGCATGCGCCAGGTGCGCGATCCTTCGCGCCTGTTTTTATCGGGCCAGCATATGCCGGGCTGCGCCGTTACCTGCGCGTTGGAGGGCACCCGCCCCATGCTTGCGGAGGTGCAGGCGCTGTTATCCCTTAGCCCCTTTGGCGCGCCGCGCCGCATGGCCACGGGCATAGACCCCGGCCGCCTCAACCTGCTGCTGGCCGTGCTGGAAAACAAGGCGCGCGTGGGCGCGTCCAATAAAGACGTATATGTAAACGTGGTGGGCGGCCTGCGGCTAATCGAACGCGCGGTTGATCTTTCCGTGGCGCTCTGCGTCGCGTCGTGTGTAAAGAACAGGCCGCTTTTTGAAAATACCGCCGCCATAGGCGAGATCGGCCTTACGGGGGAGGTGCGCGCGGTATCCCAGATGGAAAAGCGCATGCGCGAGTGCGTGCGGTTGGGCTTTTCCAACTTGATCGTGCCTAAGCTGGACGCGAAATACAACGTGCCCGGCGCGAACCTGACGCCTGTGCGCAACGTCGCCGAGGCTGCGGCGCTGTTGTGATTTTTACAGGCATCGTGCGCTTTTTTCTTTATCGCGGGTTTGAACATGCCTAGAGAGGCGTAAAATAAATAAAAACGCGAATAAAAAGGGAAGGGGTGAAGAAAGTGAAGCTGTTGCGACGCGTAGCCCTGTGGTTGTTGTGCTGCTCCGCCTTGCTTTTCGCCTTCCTTGGCTATACAATGCTATGCAAACCTGAAAGCAGGGGCTTATTCTTTGCGCATGATAAAACGCTTGCGCAACCGCAGCCGTTGCCCCTGCCCACGCCCGTTATCGTGGATGACGCGTGGTCGCAGTGGCGGGATGTTAACATACCCACGCTTGCGGATACCTACTTTATACAGCATCTGGATGAAGACACGCGCCGGCTTTGCGCGGGCATATACGGGGGCATTGCAAGCTTTCAGGAAGAAATCATACTGCCCGAACCCGTAGACGTTGACACGCTCAGTAAAATCATGTGGCTTATCAGCTATGATTGCCCCGAGCTATTTCAAATCAGCGGTGATTATTCCTATTATGTGCGCGAAAACATGCAGGATATGGCGATATCCGTCAAGCCCTCGTATGTGATGGATGAAGAAGCCTACAACGCTGCCATAGCGCGGGTAACGGCGCTTTTATCCGGCTGGATCAACGACGCCGGCGCGCTCAATGCCTTTGAAACCGAAAAGCTGCTCTATGAAAACCTGATCAAAACCTGCGCCTACGGCGAGAACGTTACCCATGCGGGCTCGGTTTACGGCGCGCTGATACTGGGCAGCGCCCGCTGCGAGGGCTACGCGAAATCGCTATGCATGGCCATGCGCGCGGCCGGGTTTGAAAGCCTGATACTCACGGGGGAGGCGCGCACATCCAGCAGCGACAAAGAAGCGCGTGTGGAAAAGCATGCCTGGAACGTAACAAAAATAAACGGGAACTACTACCAGCTTGACGCCACCTGGGACGACCCGGACGGCGCGCTGCCCTTTGATACAAGCTATGCCTATTTTAACCTGACGGATGAAGAGATGTATAGAAGCCGCACGCTTGACGAAATTTACGGCGCGTGGCCACTGCCCGTCTGCGACGACGCTTCGTTATCCTACCACGCGCAAAGCGGCTCGCTGATTACCGTCGCGCAAGACCCCGGCCCCATACTTTACGCGCTGTTGGATGATTCCTATTATAGCGAGAAAAACTACATCATAGGCAAATTTGAAACGGAACTGCAGATGAGCGAGTTTAAAAAGAATATCAAGGATTGGATCAAAAGTTGGTACCGCGATAAAAAATTTGCTTCGGGCTCTTATGATTCGGTTACATACAACGACAGCCTTGTGTTTACGATATTCAACCTGTCTTACGACGAGTAAACCGCCCCTTGCATCTAAGCCAAAACCGGCCTCACCGCCGTAAAAAACGCGGGTGCCGGTTTTTATTTTGTGTTTTATACCGCTCCTCTTTCCGATAACTCTTTTTAATCGTCCAGATCCATATCCAGTTCCAAATCATCCGCCAGGTTTTTGCGGCGCAGGCGGCGGCGTGACGGCGCAGGCGGCGGCGTGTATGAGTCTTCACCCGCAAACTCCTGCCGCGCGGGAACCTCCGTTTCAAACAGGCCGTCATCCATCTTGCGCGCGAGACCCCGCCTGCGGCGTGAGCGCGCGGGCTTTTCCCATTCGCCATCCTCGTCGCGCGGCGGTTCCCCATCAGGCTCTGCCAATCCCGGCTCCGCAGGCTTGATGGGTTCTGCGGACTCCATGGGCTCAACCGGCGCGGGGGCAGTCTCCTGCGCCTCCGGCGCCGCATACGGCTGCTCTGCAAACTGCGGGCGCATCACGACCGGCGCGCCGCCCTGGCCCTGCAGCGGCTGCGTCGCCACCACTCCTAGCTCTTCGCGGTTCATACCCACGCGCTGATAGTTTTCCACAAGGTAATTTTGTAGGTGCTGCAGTATGGCGTCGGCATATTGCTTGGCGCTCTGGTATACGTCATTGGCGTTCTTTTCCGCGTGCTTTTGCAGCAGATCGCACCTGCGCTGCACTTCCAACAACACGGTATCTTCCGCAACGCGCGCCTCAAACTCCTGCTCGGCGGCCTTGCGTGAAAGTTCCGCCGCTTTTTCGGCGCGGCGCGCGATGGAGTTTGCCTCTTTATGCGCCTGATCCACGATATCCAGCGCCTCCTGGTTGGCGTTTTCCAGCAAGGTGTCGGCCTCTATCAGCACGCTGTTGGCGCGGCGTATATCCTCCGGTATGGTGACCTTTAAATCGCCCAGCAGGTCAAACACGTCGCTAATATCCACGAGACGTTTTGTGTTGCCGCCCCCGCCGCCTATTTTGGGACGCGGCGCCATCTCCATCAATTGTTCTATCTGCGATATGATTGTAAATATGCCAAGTGTTACTTTTTCCTTTGCTTCGCTCATGGTCAACTCAACCTCTCAATAATTTTGCTTTTGTTCACATCCGGCACAAGCCCGTCGATCGAGCCGCCAAAGCCCCCCACCTCGCGCACAATGCTCGCGCTCAAGTAGGAATGCTCGGGCTCCGCCATAAAGTATACCGTATCGATACCCGGCGCCAGCCGTTTGTTCATGGAACTGATGGAGAATTCATATTCGAAATCCATCACCGCGCGCAAGCCGCGCACAATATGCCTGGCGCCAACCTTTTGGGCAAATGCCACGAGCAAACCGTCAAAATGGGTCGCCTCCGCGTTTTTTATGCCTTCTGCGTCTATTGCCTCTTTTATAAAAGCTATACGCTCTTCTATGCTGAAAAAGGGGGTTTTGCTTGTATTGATCAATACGCCTACCACCACCCTATCCATCAGGGCGGCGGCGCGGCGCAACACATCCATATGGCCGGATGTCAACGGATCAAAGCTGCCGGGATATACGCCAATGTTCATACTCTCTCGCTCTCGTGTATAAAAAAACTCAGGCCCGTATCGCCAAATTTACGGCGACCGGTGCAATATGCCTCCGCCGGAGCCGGATCGGGCGGCAACGCCCACGCGTGCTCTATCACTACCCTGCCGCCTTTTGCCACCAGGCCATTTTCAAACAGCGCTGATAGCGCCGATAGCGCGCTTTCTTTGTAGGGCGGATCCACAAACACAATATCAAACGGCAGTTCGCATACAAGCGACTCGACGGCGCGAAGCGCATCCAACCCCATTACCCTTGCCCGATTTTCAAAGCCCAGCGTTTTCAGGTTTTTTTTAATCAATGCCACGCATATGCGCTCATGGTCGTTAAAAAGCGCAAAGTCCGCCCCGCGCGATAACGCCTCCAACCCCAGATTGCCGCTGCCGGCATACAGATCAAGCACGCGCGCGCCGGCTATGTGCGTCTGCAATATGTTGAAGAGGGACTCCTTCACGCGATCCAACGTGGGTCGAGTAAATTGCCCTTTGGGGGCGTCTACGCGCCTGCCCCGCGCCGACCCTGCGATGATGCGCAACACGTCCTCCTCCGTCTGTGGGCAAACTTGCCCTGACAATGTCTTTTATTATATCACACAGGATTCCGTTTTACACTTTTTTCGCCTTGATTTCAGAGCATTTCAGAGCACCCCTTATGAACCCATGGAACGATGGGGCTTTACCACCACTCTCCCTGTACAAATGGTTGCTTTTTGTTAAAAAAGAGATATCTGGCGAGCGGCTTTTTATCCAAAACATTCCACGCGCAATGCGTGATGGAAATTTCTTGCGTTACTGTTTCCTGCTTTGGAGGAATGGTTGTACTGAAATCACCAATATACGTTAGAGTTTTCGGAATCACTCTTGCAGATGTAGAGCCGAAAAAAATATTCATTGAACGGAAACAGATTGTGTTTTACAGCGAAAAATACGCCCTAAGGACTAAGCATAAACGGGAAGAGGCAATGGCCAAGGCCATTGCCTTGGTCAATAACCCATCCAAATATCGGCGCTCTTTCGATTACGGGGCTGCGGGGTATATCGAAAACCTCAGGATTGACAAGGAAACCGGCGAGATACTCAATGTGGACGACACCCTCTTGCTAAATCAAGAAAAGATAGCCGAAGAAGAAAAATACGACGGATACTACGCGATCATAACGAGCGAACTTGACGATGCGGATGAGCACATCATTGACACATACAGAGGGCCTTGGCGCATTG
>JAISXK010000138.1 GCA_031270585.1 Clostridiales bacterium
GGGCTGTGGCCGGCGTGGATGTGCGCGGCGCGGCGCCCGGTACACGCGAAACGGATCTGCTGCGCGGCTATAACGCAGTGGAAAAGGTGCATGCTGTTATGCTCTCGGGCGGCAGCGCTTTTGGGCTGGATGCGGCTTCGGGCGCCATGCGATATTTGGAGGAAAACGATACAGGTATAGACGTGGGCGTGGCAAAGGTGCCCATTGTGCCTGCTGCGGTGATATTCGATCTTGCCGTGGGGGACGCATCCGTGCGGCCCGGCAAGCGGGAGGGATACCTGGCTTGCAAGGCGGCCACGGCGGATGCGCAGCTTACCGGCAGGGTGGGCGCGGGCACGGGCGCGTCGGTGGGTATGTCCTTGGGGATAAGGGGCGCTATGCCGGGCGGTATAGGCACGTGCTGTGCGGATATCGGAGGCGTTCGGGTGGCGGCGCTGGCTGTGGTGAACGCCTTTGGCGATGTTTACGACCATCATACCGGGGAAATACTTGCAGGGGCGCGGATGGACGACGCTATTGTGCCATGCATGGGCGCGCCGGAACGGATGATAGGGCAAGCGCCGGGGCGGATGCCCCCGTTTGTTGGATGCGTCAACACAACGCTGGGCGTGGTGGCGACCAATGCCGCGCTTACGCGGGAAGAGGCGAATAAACTTGCATCCATAGCGCATGACGGGTACGCTATGGCGATACGGCCCGTGCATACGTCTATGGATGGCGACACGGTGTTCGCACTTGCCACCGGCGAAACGGCGTATACCTCGTTTCTGCCCTTGTTGGCGGCGGCGGCTGAGGTGATGGCGCTTGCCATACAGGACGCCGTTCGTTGACAACGCAGGCGCACTATGCTTAACCAATAGTGTATCCCCACAAAAGTAGCACATATGCTGTTGTGACAATATGGAGGCGTAATGGTAGTAGGTACCGGTATCGATATTATTGAGGTGAATAGAATTCGTCGCGCGGCCGGGCAACAAACGTTTCTTAACAGGGTATTCACAAAAGAGGAATGCGCGTATTACGAAGCCCGCGATTGTTGCGCGCAAACACTGGCGGGTATCTTTGCGGCAAAAGAGGCCGCCGCCAAGGCGCTGGCCACAGGCTTTAACGGCATCAGCTGGCGTGATATTGAAATACTGCACGACGGGCTGGGTAAACCCTATGTGCGGCTTTGGAACGCCGCCAAGGCGCGTATGGAGAGCCTGGGCGGCCGCGAAATTCATGTGAGCATATCCCATATAAAAGCACTGGCCATCGCGCAGGCCGTATTGGAAGATTGAAAAACAAATTGACCGGCTGCGTAACATATGACTGGCAACGGGGTATTTACAAATGGATAAAAGCTGGCTACGCAGCCATTTTCAAGCTGTCATGCGCCAAATAAATGAGTCGGCGATACAAGCTGCGTCGCAAAGGGCGGCGGATTGCGCCGAGGGTTTGGCTGCGTTTGGGCGCGCGCGCATTGTGCTTTGCTATAGGGCAATGCCACATGAGGCGAACCCTGCGGGCATTGCGGATATGGCGCGAAAGCTTGGCAAACGTGTGGCATACCCCTATTGCTGCGGGAATGATATGCTCGCGCTGGAACCCTCCGCTACGGATGCGTTTGAAACGGGACGCTTTGGCATAAGTACCCCCATCTTAAAAAAATCCATCCTCATAGATCCAACGGATATCGACCTCGTAATCGTACCCGGGCTTGCCTTTGATACCGGGGGCGGCAGACTGGGGCGCGGGGCGGGGTATTATGACCGCTTCTTTAAAACAACAAACGCCTTTCGCGCGGGCTTCTGCCTGACCGCACAGCTTTGCGGCGCGGCCCTTCCTATGGAGCGGCACGATGCGTATATGCATGCTGTACTGCACGAAGATGGATTGGTGAATTGCAAAGTTAAATTCCGGAGTTAGGAGAACGGTGGCGAGAGAGTGAGTAAAATCCGGAAAGCAAAGGAGGGAAGGGGATTGGAAGGGAGCAAATGCAGTAAGAGCAGGGCAAAACGAGGAAAAAAGAACGAAGTAATACGGCGGAAGGGCAGGACAAAATAAGCCTGCGGGGAGCCGATTTTGAAAAATGCAAGCCTACATTCCACAAGTTGATCTGTTTCATTGCGCTGACAATGATACGTCTGATCCAATATAGGATCCTGAAATTCCAAGGCAAGGACACACGCAATGATGATGGATGGGAATCCGGCGTTACTGCCGGGAGGATAAAAGAAGCGATTGGTTCATTTATGGCGGACGCGCTGCCCGGAGGATATCACCGTCTGACCCGTCCGAACGTCGACATGAAGCTGATCCTCAAAAGCATGGGCGTGGACGCCGATTTGCGTCTGCCTACCTCGACGGAATTGCGCGCACTCAAGAAATCCATCGACAGCGCAGGTATGATCTGAGAGACTGTATTCATGTGCCTATGAAAAAATATCGCGAAAATGTGCCGCAACCATTGTAGCTGCAATGCTTGCGGCGTTTTCGTGCTGTCAAACTCGGGAGGAAGCCCCAACCCTGTCGAGCCCTCTATGGTATACTGAAACGTAATTCAAGTACAGGAAGGGAACGGACATGAAACGATATCTGCTCATCGGCACGAGCTTTTTCCTCTTTGCCATGCTGTGTTTTTTGGCGTTGGGGGTGCGCACCGTGCCCGACAACTTTGTGGATGCTGTCACCGTCGACGGTGTTGCGGATTTATCCGACGTGGATTTTGCCGGAGATGTCGCTTCCTTGGGGCCGGAGTGCTTCACCCACTACCCGGATCAACTGCTCGCTCCCGGCGAGGACGGAGGTGAAACCGGCGACTGGGCAGCGCCCACCGGCACGGCGCGCGTGACGTTGCGCCTGCCTGATGGCGTGTACGCCTTCAGCCAGACCGCGCCGGATCACGCCCTGCGCCTGTTCGCAGACGGCAGGGTCGTGGCCGCGTGGGGCACAGTCGGCGCTACGGCCGATGAAAGCCGGGCGATGGCCGGCACCCTGCAGGGGGCCTTCGCGGTTCGGGGCGGCGAAGTGGATCTATCTTTTCAGCACAGCGGCTTTGTGCGGCACTATGGCGCGCCCACCGCCTACGTGGGCAGCGTGGAGAACATCGGCCTGCAGCTGAGCCGCCTTGTGATGAGGGACGTGCTGTTCGCCGCCTGTCTGCTCACGGCCTGCCTTTTGTTTCTCGGCATGTTCCTTTTGTATGGACGAAAGGCGCAGTTTTTGTTTTTCTCGCTGTGCTGCGGGTGCCTCGCACTGTACAGCCTCGTTACCGGCAGCGTGCCGCTGTCGTTGGTGTGGCCGGTGGACGCGGTCTTTGCCGCGCGGGTCGAATATCTGGCCGTGTGGTGCGCGGCCTTTGCTTTCTTCGCCTACCTTGACGCTCTGTTCCCCGGCGTGTTCCACAGGGCGGCCCGCATCGCCGCCCTTGTCGTGATGGGGATATTCGGCGCGAGCATCATATTCCTTTTCCCGTGGGAGTTCACACCCCTGCGCACCGTCTACCTTGCCATCCAAATACTGCTCATGCTGTACGTCGCCGTGATGCTGCTGTGGCGGGTGCACAGGCCGCGCGGCGAACAGGCGCTGGTGCTGGCGGCGGCGCTACTGCTGATGCTGACCGCCGCGCTGGAGGAAAGCCTGCTGCGCTGGGTGCTGCCCTACTGGTATGGCACGGGCTTCCTCACGGCCACGGCGATGGTGGCGATGGTGCTGCTGAACATGGTGGCGCTGGCGATGAACGCCCTGCGCAGCGAACAGGATTTGGAGGATGCGCGGCGCTTGGAAGAAACATTGCAGCAGTCCAACCGGTCGCTCGATCTGCTGAACCGCTTGCAGCAGACATTCATGCAGACCATTTCCCACGAACTGCATACCCCGCTGGGCATCCTGTCGGGCCACGCGCAACTTTCGGCGCAAATTTTGCGTGAGGGCGGGGACATTGCCGACATCCCCCGGCGCTTGGACGCCATTACGCAGGAGGCCAACCGACTGTCGGCGCTGTCCTCGCGGCTGATGGACGAAACGCCGGCTCCCGGCGGCGGGGACGGCCTTAGCGAACCGAACGAGGCGGCCCGCCGTTGCGCAGAATTGATGGAGCCGCTGCTGCAGAAGCGGAAAAACAAACTGCGGACTATGCTTGCTCCCGACGCGCCCGACACGAACATGGACACCGCCTCCTTGACACAGATACTGTTGAACCTGCTGACCAACGCCAACAGCCACACAAAAAAGAGCATGATCGAAGTGGGGACAAAGGCCGAGGACGGCGGGGCGTTGCTCTGGGTGAAGGACAACGGCTCGGGCATAGCGCCCGAACTGCTGCCCCATATCTTTGAGCGCGGCGCGCGG
>JAISXK010000006.1 GCA_031270585.1 Clostridiales bacterium
GGAAAACAAGCGTAGTGTAAACTGGCTGGCAATGGTTATTACATTTGTTTTTTTATTTTCTCAGGTTTTGATCGCTCTGTTTACACAGTTAGGCAGAATACAATTCCTGCTGGTCGCGACGGCGGTGGGCGAGTTGGGCATATTGCTGTTGCCCGCCGTATTGTTTATGCGCCGCCATGAAGGATTGGGCCACTTTGGGGTGGCGCCGGCCTGTAAACATGGCGAAGTGCTGTGGGCGGCGCTTTTGGGCGTGGGAATATTTTTTCTTTCCACGGGCATCAACTCGTTTTTACAGGTGCTGTGGGATGCGCTGGGCGTGCCTACCACCAACGTATCGGATGCCATCTATCTGGGCGGGGGATGGGAGATACTCATCGCGATATTCGCGATTGTGCTTGTGCCGGCCGTTGCGGAGGAGTTTTTGTTCCGCGGGGCCATATTGTTTTCCTGGCTACCGGGCAAACGCACCTCGGCCATCATACATACCACGTTGTTTTTCGCGCTGTTGCACTGCAATCCCACAGCATTGCCCGTTTATTGCATGATAGGCATATTTTTGGGCAATATGGCGGTGCTTAGCGATTCCATCATGCCGCCGATTGTGCTGCATGGCGTATTCAATCTGCTGGGGGTGCTGGTATCCTATGCGGCGGTTCCGGCACAGGCGGCGCGCGCGGCGGCGGAACCCATAGGCGGCAGCTATTTTATTTTTGCGGGCGTGTTATATGGCATTATCGGGCTTTTCATCAGCTACCCTTCCTACCGCGCGTTCAAATGTGCCGTAGCCAGAACCATAGCCGCCGACAAAATGGCGTACAGCATACGGCTCAGTGGGCAAAAGTGCGAAGGGTTGCGCGAATTTGCCCTGATGACCGGGGTTTCCACCGGCACAAACGCCGATTTGCGGCATGATGACAGCAATCAAAATGACGCAGATGAAAAACAAAGGCCGGTAATCCATAACCCGTTAACGGTATCCATCAACAAGGGAACAAGCAAGGCGCCCGTGATATTGACGTATGTTACGCTTATACTGGCCAACGCTATTATGTTGCTGCTGCCCTATATGGTAGAATAATGCGTGTCCGTATACTTTGCGTAGGGAAATTAAAAGAGCCCGGCCTCAGGCTGCTGGCGGATGAATATAAAAAGCGGCTTTCCCGCTATGCCGCCATTGAGATTATCGAGTGCGCCGACGAGCCTGTGCCCGAAATGTTTTCTCCGCAGCAACGCCTTGCGGCAATGCAAAAGGAGGGTGCAAGGCTGATGAAGCATATGCGGGATAAGCAATTTACCGCCATACTGGCGGTAAACGGCGGACGGCATTCATCCGAAGGGTTTGCCAGGGCCGTGCAGGAGTGGATGCGGCAGGGCGGCGCGACGCTCACGTTTATCATCGGCGGTTCGCTGGGTCTGTCGCAGGAGATTTGCGCGCGGGCAACTGCGGCCATTTCCTTATCCGATATGACGTTTACGCATCAGCTCAGCCGGGTACTGTTGCTGGAGCAGTTGTACAGGGCGTTTAAAATAGCGGCAAACGAACCTTACCATAAATAGGGCGATGAACGATAGGCGAAAAGCAAAAGGATAATAAGCGATTGGGGATTGATGTATGATTGCGGAAAAAGAATTTGCGGTGTTTGATGTGTTAACGGCCATGGGCATATCCTTTGAACGCTTTGAGCATGACGCCGCCATGACCATGGATGATTGCGACCTGTTTGATCAAAACAAGGCCGCCGCGCATTGCAAAAACCTGTTTTTAGCCAATCGGCAGGGCACGCGGTTTTACCTGCTGCTGGTGAACGGCGAAAAACGGTTCCACACCAAGGATGTAAGCCGACAGTTGGGGATATCGCGGCTGAGCTTTGGCACGGACGAACAATTGCAAGCCGTATTGGGGCTAAAGCCGGGCGCCGTTTCACCCATGGGACTTATCAACGACCATGAGCACCGGGTGCATGTGCTGTTGGATAAAGACGTTGCCAACTGGGATCGACTCATCGTGCATTCCAACGTCAATACGGCGTCCATCATAATAAGCGTTATCGACCTGTTACGCTTTTTGTCCTTATGCAAAAACCCCGTTACACAAATCAGCATATAAAGGCAATGACGGTAAGGGTAATAAGGGCAATGAAGCAATTCGCAGGTTGACAATTCGCAGCGAACAATCGATAATGAGCGATAGGCTGTAGCTAAAAACGGTGGTGAAACGGCGTGATTTATTTTGAATCATTGCCCGTTGCCCGTTATCTGCGGGAGAAAAAGATGAAGTTTGATTTTGAGGTTGTGGGAAAGATAGGCTCCATGGCCTTGATACGAAAAAACGAAAACGAGATTGATTACAACGTATTCAGCCGTATTGGTGCCGAGCTGCGGCCGGGCTTTATCTGGGTGAGCTCGGGCGCGGTGGAGATTGGCCGCGTGGATTATATGAAACGCATGGGCCGCGTGCTCTATGGTGATAAAAGCGACATAATGACCGACTATGCCGCCCAAGGTCAGGCCATATTGATGAGCGAGTACCGCAGATTTATTCCTCCCGCGTATTCCATGCGGCAGCTCCTGGTAGAGCATACGCATTTTAACGATGAAGAAAAGCGCAACCATATCAAGCGCTTCCTGTTGCGTTGCGCCGCGCAAAACGCCATACCCATTGTAAACTACAACGACCCTGTCAGTTTTGAAGAAAACCGTCGCTGGGAACTTGACGCCCTGCGCGAAACCAACGATCATGTTGTGGAATGCGTGGATAACGATGAAACGGCTTCCGTCATCTGCATGCTGGTAAAATCCATGTATCTGGTGATACTGACATCAGCGGATGGCATTTACCGCGACGCGAAGAATCCTTCAACGCTTGTTGGCGCGGTGGAAGGAAAAAACCCCGACGAGGTAATTGCCGGCATCGAGGCGTTGCAACAAT
Source organism: Clostridiales bacterium (assembly GCA_031270585.1). Classification (GTDB taxonomy): domain Bacteria; phylum Bacillota; class Clostridia; order Christensenellales; family CAG-138; genus JAISXK01. The sequence goes on from JAISXK010000006.1 coordinate 2,930, forward strand.
CCTGCGTGGGCGCCAGCCGCCAGGAATCGGGCGGCGCGCGCGCCAAGCTGGAGTTTATCAAAGGCCCTGTGCGGCAGGGTACCACCGTGATTATCGCCGGCGGTTCGGCCAAGCTGAGCGACGCCATTGCGGGCAACTGCAGACGCACGATATTCCGGGTGCGTTAGGATAAAAGCAATATTTCAGGGAAACCGTGCACTCTTTAATACTGAACCCAATAGATGGTATAAAAAGTGGTCACGCCGCTTTTTTTAATAATCCGAGGTGAATATGAAAAATATAGCGTATTATAACGGCGTGTTTGCGCCTATGGAAGAGATGAAGATACCCATGAATGATCGCGCCATATACTTTGGCGATGGCGTTTACGAGGCCATGTATGTGCGTAACGGCAAGCCCTTTGCCATGCATGACCATTTGTTGCGGCTTGACAACAGCCTTCGAATGGCGCGCATACCCCGGCCCATGCCGCCTGAAAAACTGGAAGAGTTGATTTTTCTGGCTGTTTCGCGTGTAGATGCGCTTGAACAGATACTCTATATGCAGATTTCGCGCGGCACATATCCGCGTTGCCATGCTTTCCCGCCGGCGGATATCCCGCCCAATCTGTTGCTCTTTACGCGCGAAGGCCGCCTGGCGGACACTTCTTCGCGCGTTAAATTGCGCACCGAGCCCGACTGCCGCTGGGCGCATTGCAATGTAAAAACCATCAGCATGATGCCCAACGTGCTGGCGGCCCAGCGCGCCCGCGAGGAGGGTTGCGCCGAAACCGTATTTGTGCGCGACGGGTATGTTACCGAATGCTCTTCATCCGGCATATTCATCATCACAGACGGCGCGCTGCAAACAGCGCCGCTAAGCGGCGAAATATTGCCCAGCGTTACCCGCGAACATTTGCTTGCTCTGGCAAAAGCGTTAGGGATGCCCGTGCGCGAAGCGCATTTTACCTATGATAAGATGCTGTTATCCGACGAGGTGTTTATATGCAGTACCAGCCAGCATGGCCAAGCCGCCGCCACCGTTGATAAAATCCCCGTGGGCGGACGCGCGCCCGAGGCGTTAGGCGCTCTGCAGCAGGCATACAAAGGCTTTGTGGAAAACGATGTGGGCAAGCTGTAAGGCCGCTCAATTTTATAAAAACCTTTAAGCTATCGGCTTTTGTATATGTGGGTACGAGTGGTTTATAGGGTAGCAAAAGGCCGGTCACAGCACCGGCCCTTTGCTTTTTGCAAAGCACTTACAATTGGAGTGTAGTTGGTATTGTTGGCGCTTGTACCCCTTCGGCTTTTTTATCTAAATATATGAAGGGAAACAGCTTGTATTATCTATCCCGCCCGTCAACCGCACTTGCTGTATCCGCATCCGCGGCATACTACGCAACCGCCGTCGTGATCCATTTCACCGCCGCATTCGGGGCAGGGGTTGTCTGCGGCGATATCCTCTTCCGACAGAGAGAGCGCGTTGTCTTCGCGCAACAGCTCTTCGGGGGCGGATACCGGTTCTTCCGCTTCGCAGGTGGCAACCTGGCTGTTTTGAGAAATCATTGCGCCGTCCATGCGCAGCTTTTTCACCTTTTCCAGTACGCGGCCTATGGCGTCCGGGCAGGAAAGCACCTTGATATTGCTGTTGGACGCGCGTTGACGCAATGTGGAATGGCAGCGTATGCCTTTTAATTGTTCAATGATGGCGTCCACGTCCAAGCCCGCGCGCAACGCAGTAGAAACCAAACGGCTTGTGGCCTCGCTCTGACTGGGGCAACCGCCCGCCCGGCCAAGGTTCGTAAACACCTCACAAATGCCGCTCTCATCATAGTTTACGGTAATATACAGGTTACCGCAGCCAATCACCACCTTTTCGGTGATGCCCTGCGTCACATCCGGCCGAGGCCGGGGCGCGATGCGCGTAGACTTGGCATAGCCCCGCTCCCGCTTGTGTCCCACAGTCAGCACCTGCTCGCTGCGGCTACCGTCCCGGTATATGGTAACGCCCTTGCAGCCAAGCTTATAGGCGAGCATATACACCTGTGTCACATCCTCTTTGGTGGCGCTGTGCGGGAAATTGACGGTTTTGGATACCGCGTTGTCGGTATATTTTTGAAACGCCGCTTGCATGCGTATATGGTATTCCGGAGAAATATCATGCGCCGTTACGAATACGCGCCTGATATCCGCAGGCACTTCGTCAGTATGCGCAAGCGTACCCTCGCGCAATATGCGCTTCATCAGTTCATCCGAATAAAAACCGCGTGCAATGGCCGTCTGACGAAAATACTCGTTCACCTGCGGCAACGCGTCGCGATCCATTACATTGCGCACAAACGCCAGCGCAAACAACGGCTCCACACCGCTGGAAGCGTCGCACAATATCGATATGGTGCCCGTGGGTGCGATAGTTGTGCACGTGGCGTTACGCAGTGGCAATTCGTTCTTATAGGTGCTTTGATCAAACAGCGGGAAGGCCCCGCGCTCCCTGGCCAGGTTTTGGCTTTGTTTATGCGCGCGCTCGTTGATAAAGCGCATAAGCTCTTCGGCGGTATCCAACCCTTCCCGCGAATTATAGGGAATGCCCAAATGGTAAAGCATATCCGCAAAGCCCATCACGCCCAAGCCGATTTTGCGCGTCTTTTTGGTGGCCGTTTCGATTTCGTCAAGAGGGTATTTATTTGCCTGTATAACGTTGTCCAGAAAGTGCACGGCCGTATCTACAATGCCACCCAGCGCGTCGTAATCGACTGCATACCCGCCGTTGTGCGCTTTGACCATGCGAGCAAGGTTGATAGAACCCAGGTTGCAGCTCTCATATGGCAACAGGGGTTGCTCGCCGCAGGGGTTGGTGCTTTCGATCTCACCCTCGCCGGGCACCACGTTGTCGCGGTTGAGCCTGTCTAAAAATATGATGCCCGGCTCGCCGTTGCCCCAAGCCATTTCCACAATATGATCGAAAACCTCGCGGGCATTAAGCTTGCTTACTACTTCTCTTCCGTTATGAGGGTTACGCAACTCGTAATCACAGCCGGCCTCCACGGCTTGCATAAACGCTTCCGTGACGCCTACGCTGATGTTAAAATTGGTGATCGTATTATCATCGCGCTTGCAGTCTATAAAGCTCAATATGTCAGGATGGTCTACCCGCAGTATTCCCATGTTGGCCCCGCGCCGTGTGCCGCCCTGTTTGACTGCTTCTGTGGCCGCGTTAAATACCTTCATAAAACTGACCGGCCCTGAAGCTACCCCGCCGGTGGAGCGCACCGCAGATCCCGAGGGGCGCAGGCGAGAGAAAGAAAATCCCGTGCCGCCGCCGCTTTTGTGTATAAGTGCCGCGCTCTTTACGGTGTTGAAGATTTCCGGCATGGAGTCGCCCACGGGCAACACAAAGCATGCGGAAAGCTGGCCCAGCGGTTTGCCCGCGTTCATCAACGTGGGGGAGTTGGGCAAAAATCGCAGGCTTGTCATGGCTTCAAAAAATTCACGCGCGGTATTCTTAACATTCTTAGCGCCAAAAACCCTGTCGCTTTCCGCGACAGCGGCGGCAACGCGCCAAAAAAGCTCCTCCGGCGTTTCAATTATGTTTCCGTTTTCATCCTTCGTAAGGTAGCGGCGCTCAAGCACCGTACCAGCGTTGCTTCCCAATTCCATCGCAAACATCCCTTAAACTGCGCGTATTGCGCACAAAAATACACAATATAGTGCATTTTTTATTTCTCAACACTATATATTGTAGTTGCGTCCTACCCTGATGTCAATATGGGCAAGAGACTTTAGAGGAGATTTCACAAGAAAAATTTTTTGGTTATTTTTTGGGGCAATGCGATGCGTTGACAG
>JAISXK010000043.1 GCA_031270585.1 Clostridiales bacterium
ATGGCGCTATCAATCGGCTGCGGCAATGCGCAAGGCGGCGCGGCGCAGGGCCCGTTTGACGGCAAAACCCTTGAAACCGTTATGGATGAAATTTACGCCGGGGCGGGTGTGGATATCCCTTCGCTGGGGACAATAGAGATCACGGCGGAAAACGAAACCGCCTTTCTGGGGACATCCGGCATAAAATTCAGCGAGGCGATTGCGTCCGAGCCTATGATAGGCGCGGTGGCGTATTCGGTATGCCTGGTGCGCGTGCAGCCCGGAGAGGATATTGAAAAGGTAAAGCAAAGCATTAAGGAAAACGCCAACCCAAGCAAATGGATTTGCGTAAATGTGGATGAGAGCAATGTGATTGTGGATAGCGCGGGCGATGTGATCATATTGGTTATGACTAACGAGTATGCAAAGAGCATACATGACAGCTTTGTAGCGCTTAAGGGATAATTGCCAGCCGCGCAAAAAGGTGTATGGTTGGCTTGCCCTGCATCCTTGAAAAGCGGGCGGTTGGGCAAAAAAGTTATTCATAATATAAAAAGTAATAAAAAAGGTTAGCGCAGGTAGCAAGACATGGTATTTTCAAGCATCGCTTTTTTGTTTGTGTTTTTGCCGGTTGTATTATCGGTGTACTACCTTGTGGGCAGAAAGGCGAAAAACGCGGTTTTGCTGGTTGCGAGCCTGCTGTTTTATTTTTATGGTGAGCCCAGGTATACCGTATTGCTGGTGATTTCATCCTTGTCGGATTATCTGCACGCGCTGTATATCGAAAACCGCCGCGGCACAAAGCGGGCGAAATATGCGCTTGTCTCGTCCATCGTCGTCAACCTGCTGCTGCTGGGCGTATTCAAGTATGCGGATTTTTTGATTGGCGCCGTAAACGGGGCGCTGCAAACGAGCATACCGTTGCCGCATCTGCGTCTGCCCATAGGTATCAGCTTTTTTACTTTCCAGACCATGAGCTATACCATCGATGTATACCGCAATAAGGCGCACGCGCAAAAAAATTTGTTGTCGATGGCCACATATGTGTGCTTGTTCCCGCAGTTGGTGGCGGGGCCGATTGTACGCTATGTAACGGTTGCGGATGAACTGGATAACCGCGCGCATACGTTGGATGGTTTTGCAAAAGGCGTGCGCAGATTTATATTGGGCCTTGGCAAAAAGGTGCTGCTGGCGAACTCTCTGGGCGCGCTGTCGGGCGAACTGCTTAACGGCGTAGGAAGTTCCGTGATGGGGCTTTGGGCGGGCACGCTGGCGTTTATGCTACAGGTATATTTTGATTTTTCAGGTTATTCGGATATGGCGATCGGCTTGGGCCGGCTATTTGGTTTCGGCTTCCCGGAAAACTTCGATTACCCTTTTATCAGCAAAAGCATATCCGAATTCTGGCGCAGGTGGCATATGACGCTGGGCAGTTGGTTTCGCGATTATGTATATATTCCCCTTGGCGGCAACCGGGTAAAGCCGCCGCGCTGGGTGTTCAACCTGTTGGTAGTATGGGCGCTGACGGGTCTGTGGCATGGCGCCGCATGGAACTTTGTGATGTGGGGGCTTTATCTCGCGGTGGTTATATCACTGGAAAAGCTGCTGATGGGCCGCGTGGTGGAAAAATGGCCCGCCATATTGCGGAGGGTGTATGCCATGCTTTTTATAACGCTTAGCTTTGTGATATTTAACGCCGATGCGGGCATAGGCTGGAAAAATGTGTTGACGGGCATGTTTGGCACGGGAGGGTTGCCCGTGGTATCCGCCCCAACGGCATATTATCTGAAAAGCTATGCGCTGGTGTGTGTACTGGGTGTAATAGGCGCAACGCCCCTCATTAAAAAGGCTGCGGTCACATTGCGGGTGCGGCAGCCCATACTTGCTGCGGTATTGGAGCCCGTGCTATGCTGCGCGCTGATGGTGTTGGTGGTGGCGTATTTGGTGGATGGATCGTTTAATCCGTTTTTATATTTTCGGTTTTAAAGACCGGAAGGTGATGAGTTTGAAAAAGGTGGAAAAAGTAAAAAATATTGCGCTTGCAGCCGTTTTTGCGGGCGCGCTTGCTTGCGGCCTTTTGCTGCACCCGCTTTTGCCGGATGCTGTGGTTTCCTATAGCGAAAGGCGCTATTATAAGCAGTTCCCAAAGATGTCGGCGTCCGTCGTGCTCAATGCGTCCTGGATGGGGGAGTTTGAAACATATCTGCTGGATCAATTTCCCATGCGCGACGGATTGCGAAGCGTGAAGGCGGGCGCGCTCTTTTATACGCTATGCCAATCCGACAACAATGGCGTATACGTAAAGGATGGTAATATCTTTAAAATGAACGGCTCCTACAAAGAGGATTCCGTGATGCGTTTCAGCGAAAAATTAAATACGCTTGTCGATACATATTTCAAAAAGGCAAGTGTCTATGTGGCCGTGATCCCCGATAAATCGCAATACCTGAGACCCCACGCGCATTTGCAACTGCCCTACGACGAAATGACTGCCGTTATACAGGCGCATCTGCACGAGGATATTGCATACATCCCTTTAAAGGACACCTTATCGCTGCAAAGCTATTATAAAACCGATGTGCACTGGAGGCAGGAATCGCTCATGCCTGTGGTGGAACGCTTAAGCGCGTATATGGGTTTTTCGGTGGGGAAAAACGCTTACCAACCACATGAATACGCGCCGTTTTACGGTGGCTACTACGGCCAGCTTGGGCTTTCTAACATCACGCCTGATACATTGCGCTACCTGTCCTGGGATGGCATAGACGAAATTGAGGTGAACGATATAGAGCACCCCGGCTTAACGGGTGTATATTATGAAAAAGGCCTTGCCGGCATGGACGCCTACGACGTATTTTTAAACGGCGCCACGCCCGTGCTCACGCTGAAAAACAGCCGTTGTACAAACGGAAAAGGGCTGCTGGTATTCCGCGATTCGTTTGCGAGCAGTCTTGCGCCGCTGATGATAGAAGGCTATGAGAGGATTACACTGGTGGATCTGCGCTATATCGAAAGCTCTCTATTGGAGGAATACGTGAACCTGAGGGCGGATGACGTGTTGTTTTTATATGGCGAGTTGATACCGAACAACAGCGATTTATTAAAATAGGCTACAAAGATCGCTCTTTCGCGGCTATGCGGCGTTTGCCAATATATGCTTTCATCGGTTATACTAAACATGATAATGATGAAAAGGATAACGGATGTATGGATATTTTAAGAAGCAAGAGCGCTTTCATCTGCGATATGGACGGCGTGCTCTACCATGGCGATAAATTGCTGCCCGGCGTACCGGAGTTTATCGAGTGGTTAAAAAAGACCAAAAAAAAGTTTTTGTTTTTAACCAACAACAGTGGTCTTACCCCGCGCGAGTTGCAGCACAAGCTGTTGCGACTGGGTATTGAGGTAAATGAGGATGGCTTTTATACCAGCGCTCTGGCAACGGCCAGCTTTTTGGCAAGTCAGGCGCCGGGCTGCAGTGCGTATGTGCTGGGCCAACCGGGGCTTATCAACGCGTTATATGATGTGGGCATTACTATGAACAGCGTGAACCCCGATTACGTAGTGGTGGGGGAGGATAGCGGTCTCAATTTTGAAAAGCTGGAGCGGGCCACGCATCTTGTGCTCAACGGCGCGCGGCTGGTCGGCTGCAATTCCGATTTAACGGGGCCCACTGAGCAGGGGCTTGCGCCCGCGTGCCGGGCGCTGATTTCGCCCATTGAGATGGCAGCCGGTGTGGAGGCTTACTTTGTGGGCAAGCCCAACCCGCTGATGATGCGGCACGCGCTCAAAAAATTAAATATTGATGAAACCGACACGGCCATCGTGGGCGACCGTATGGATACGGATATCATGGCAGGGGTAGAGGCCGAGATCGATACGGTGCTTGTTTTATCGGGCGTTACCAAGCGTGAAATGCTCGTAAAATTTCCCTATCGCCCAAAGTATGTGCTGGAGGGCGTATGGGATATTGTGGGCGAATAATGGCCCGACGATTTAGGCGGGGTCATCGGTCATCTCGGGCGGGTAGGTGAACCGCTCGATTTTTACGCTTGCCTGGCTGAATATATCGAAGGAGAATTCATCGGGATAGCCTTCCAAATACACAACACGCACGATGCCCGCGTTGATGATCATTTTGGCGCAGATGACGCAGGGTTGGTGCGTGCAGTACAGCGTTGCCCAGTATATCGACGCGCCCAACTTGGCCGCCTGAATGATAGCGTTTTGCTCGGCGTGGATGGCATAGCAAAGCTCATGACGGGTGCCGGAGGGGATATTTCGTTTGCGGCGCAAACACTCGCCGCGCTCAACGCAGCTCTGTAAGCCTGAGGGCGCGCCGTTGTAGCCGGTGGTCAGTATGCGCCTGTTTTTTACGATAATGGCGCCGATCTTGCGTTGCGCCTGATAGCAGCTCGACCAGTTGGCTATGGATTTGGAAAGCTCTATAAAA
>JAISXK010000055.1 GCA_031270585.1 Clostridiales bacterium
ACGCGGTTGTAACGCGAAGCAAGTTTGTGCATAAACGCATGGCAGTTTCTCCCGCGAAGAAGCCCCGGCGCCTTTCCCCGGGCCAGTTGAACCGCCGGCCCGCTATTGCGCCAAGCGCTCTTGCATGCGTATGTATTGGGTGTGCTTGGCATTATAATTCCCCTGCCGCTGCAAAGGAATGTAATATGGATTTTATTACGCAATTGGCTGCGGCGCTGGGCGCGCACTGCGGCATGAGCGAACACGAACTCATCGAAACCTTTACCACTCCGCCGGATAGCAAAATGGGGGATTTTGCTTTCCCCTGCTTTAAGCTTGCAAAAAGCATGAAACGCCCCCCGCCTGTTATCGCGCAAAAGCTTTGCGCCGCCTTGGAGACTTCAGGCTTGCCGGCCTTTGTAGAAAGGGTGGAGTCTGCGGGCCCCTACCTGAACTTTTTTATCAGGCCAGCAAGGTATGCCAGCGCAGTGCTGGATGAAATACGCCAAAGCGGCGGCAGGTACGGCACTGCCAACACAGGCGGCGGCAGGAATGTCTGCATCGATTATTCCTCCATCAACATCGCAAAGCCCTTCCATATCGGCCACCTGAGTTCCACCGTGATTGGCCATGCGCTGTATCGCATATTCAACCACCTTGGCTATCACAGCGTGGGTATCAACCACTTGGGCGATTGGGGTACGCAGTTTGGCAAGCTGATCGTGGCCTACCAAAAATGGGGCGACGAAAAGGCCGTAAACGAGGGATCGGTGCGCGTGCTGCTCGACCTGTACGTGCGCTACCACGAACAGGCCAAGACGGATGCCGGCCTGAATGATGAGGCGCGCGCCTGGTTTAAACGCATTGAGGATGACGACCCCGAGGCCATACGGCTTTTCAACTGGTTTAAAGAGCTCACACTCAACGATGTGGGACGCGTATACGATATGCTGGGCATCACGTTTGACAGTTATGCCGGCGAAAGCTTTTATAACGATAAGATGGATCGCGTGATTGAAGAGTTGAAAGCAAAAAACCTGCTCAAGCTCGACAAAGGCGCGTATATTGTGGACTTGGAAGAATACAATATGCCACCCTGCATCGTGCTGCGCTCGGATGGCGCCACACTTTACGCCACGCGCGATCTGGCAGCGGCCATCTACCGCAAGGAAACCTACGATTTCGCCAAGAGCCTGTATGTGGTGGCCTACCAGCAGGATCTGCATTTTCGCCAGATTTTCAAGGTGCTGGAGCTTATGGGCTATGAGTGGGCCAGAGATTGCGTGCATGTATCCTTTGGCATGGTCAGCGTGCAGGACGGCACGCTTTCCACCCGCAAGGGCAAAGTGATGTTTTTAGAGGATGTATTAAACGCCTCCGTGGAAAAGACTATCGCCATCATGCAGGAAAAGAGCGCGGAACTGGAAAACAAAAAAACCGCTGCCAAAGAGGTTGGCGTAGGCGCGCTTATATGGAACACGCTTTATAACAGCCGCATCAAGGATGTGGTGTTTAGCTATGACAAGGCGCTCAACTTTGAAGGTGAAACGGGGCCGTATGTGCAATATACCCACGCGCGCTGCTGCGCCGTGATGCGCAGGGCGGGCGCGGGCGATGAAATCCCTGCGGCGCTTGATTACGAAAAGCTGGCTGATGAAGCCGCCATGCGCGTCGTGCGTGCGCTTTTTGCTTTCCCCCGCGCGGTGCGCGACGCGGCGGAAAAATACGAGCCCTATATCGTATCCCGCGCGGTGATGGCTCTTTGCCAGGCATACAACAAATTCTATTACGATTGCCGCATTGTGGGCGAGGAACCCGCGCTGGAAAAATCCAGACTGGCGCTTACCGCCGCCGTAAAAACGGTGCTTGAAACAGGTCTATACCTGCTTGGCCTAGGCGCGCCCGCGCGCATGTAGAGCGCTATCGCATATGCGCAAGCAACCGAATGATACGGCCGGCGGATGAAGCGGCTGGTAAAATCGGCGATCACATGAAACAGAAAGGGAAAAAACGCATGCTGGATATCAAATGGATACGCGAGAACCCCCAAGCGTTAAAAACCGCCATGAAAAACCGCTGCAACAAAGGCGCCGATGTAAACGGCCTGCTCGAAGCGGACGCCGTGCGGCGAAAGCTAATTATCGAGGCGGATCGGCTCAAGGCGCGGCGTAATGATGTGAGCGCGCTGATACCCAAATTGAAAAAAGATGGCAAGGACACGGCGGCCCTGATGGAAGAAATGAAAGCCGTCGCGGCTAATATCAAAACGCTGGACGCTAAGCTTGCCACGCTCGACGAACGGCTGCATGATGATTTGATGCGCATACCCAATGTGCCTCAGGCAAGCGTGCCCGTGGGCGCCGACGAGCGCGCGAACGTTGAAATCCGACGCTCCGGCACGCCGCCTGCGTTTGATTTTGCCCCCGCCCCCCATTGGGAATTGGGCGAGGCGCTGGGCATATTAGATTTTGCCACCGCCGCAAAGGTAACGGGCGCGCGCTTTACGTTTTATAAGGGACTGGGCGCCAGACTGGAGCGCGCCGTGATCAATTTTTATTTGGATACCCACACGGGTGAAAACGGGTATACCGAGGTGTTCCCCCCGTATATGGCCAGCCGCGCCAGTATGACGGGCACCGGCCAATTGCCCAAGTTTGAAGAGGACGCCTTTAAGGTGGCGGATACCGATTACTTTTTGATCCCCACGGCGGAGGTGCCGGTAACAAACATGCACCGCGAGCAGATACTCGACGGCAATACGATGCCCATCCGCTACTGTGCTTACAGCGCGTGTTTCCGCGCGGAGGCGGGCAGCGCCGGGCGCGATACGCGCGGGCTCATACGCCAGCACCAGTTTAATAAAGTAGAACTTGTAAAATTCGTAAAGCCCGAGGATTCCCGCGCGGAGCTTGAAAGCCTCACGCAAAACGCCGAGCTGGTGTTGCAAAAGCTTTCGCTTGCGTACCGCGTCGTGGCGCTTTGTACCGGCGATCTTGGCTTTGCGTCCGCTAAAACCTACGATATTGAGGTATGGATGCCCAGCTATAACCGCTATGTGGAGATCAGCTCATGCTCCAATTATGAAGATTTTCAGGCGCGCAGGGCGGGCATACGCTTCAGACGCGACAAAGCGGCCAAGCCTGAGTTTGTGCATACGCTCAATGGCTCCGGCGTGGCGGTGGGGCGCACGGTCGCCGCCATATTGGAAAATTTTCAGCAACCCGACGGTAGCGTGCTTATACCCGGCGCGCTCGTGCCCTATATGGGCGCCGACAGGATATCATGATGATATAAAAGATACGGCGGCTATAATAAGCGCCGCCGCCAGCAATAGGATGATCAATTTTAAACGCATCACACGCACGGCGGCCTTTGCTTTTGGGAAGGCCGCTTGTGCTTTTTCGCCGTCGCTACTGCGAAATACGCCCCAATTGTGGGCGGAACCCATGAACTCCATGCCCCTTTCCACCGCCTCATCTATAAAGGCTGCGCGTTCGGCGCGCGGCATAGGTATAGCAATTTAATTTGACAACACTAATAAAATGTGATATAATTGAGTACGTCAGGAGGGTTAACATGGCATATTCAATCGACTTGAGA
>JAISXK010000059.1 GCA_031270585.1 Clostridiales bacterium
TACAGCGTGATAAACGGCAGTTCCTGCACAATCGCCTGTTGGAGTGCCGCGCTTGTTTCGCGCATCCGCTTTTCATCCACAGCGGCGGCGGCGGCGTTCATCAGCGTATTCATGGACTCGCTTTGGTATCCGCCATAGTTGCGTATGCCGTTTGCGCTTAGCAGCAGCGCAAGGTTGCCGCTGCGCTCTAAATTGAGCCCCACAAGCGCAAGATCAAATTCGCCTGCGGCCAGCTTTTGCTCGTATGCGCCGTTCTCTTCACCGACGCTCAGACGCTCGGCCACCACGCTTACCTCTATGCCGGCATAGGCAAGTTGGGACGCAATCATGCCTGCGGCGCTTTTGCGGTAGGTGTTTTCGGTGCTGTCGTTCACAAGCAGCGTCAATGAAAGCCTTCTGCCGTTGCTTACATAAAAACCATCCTCATCCTTTTCGGTGTAGCCGGCCTCTCTCAGCAGCGTCTCGGCCTTGCCCGGATCGTAATCGTAAATCTTGGTGGTTGAATCGTATAAAAAAGAATCCGGCGGCACCGGCACATCGCAGATAGCCGCCCTGTTCATATAAATGTTGGAAACGATGGCGCTTCTGTCTATGGCGTGCGCAATCGCCTGGCGCACAAGCAGATTGCGCAATGTTCCCCTGTTGTGGTTAAACAGCAGCGCCTCGCAATCCTGCGTGCCGATATCCAACACCACCGTTACGCCTTCCTCCCTGTGCTTGCCGGCTGCCACATTGGACGTGGGCACCATATTCAACTGACCCGCGTCGTAGCTGTCCAGCGCCACGTCGTTGCTTTCCCTTGCCAGAAAGCGCACGGTGGGTATGTAGGGGCTTTGCCGCCACCATTGCGTGTTAACGGCAAGCTCCACACGGGTCTCCCCTGCGTACTGTAGCTTATAAGGCCCCGTGCCGTTGAGCGTTTCGGGCGCGTTTCTCACGCATAGTACGGGGAACATCAGCGCGTAAAGCGACATTTGCCCGCTGCGCCGGAATGTGATGGTGAAGGTTTTGTTATCCAGCGTCTCCATACTCTCGTAAGCCTGATACAGCAGCGGATAATAAAAGCTTTCTTCACCCATGGCCAATATCAAATTGATGGTGTGTTTTACGTCCGACGCCGTGAGCACGCCCTCGCCATCGTGCCAGAGCACGTTTTCGCGCAGCTCAAACGTCCACACCCGGCCGGTATCGTCGCAGCTCCATTTTTCCACCAGCGAGGCGATGACGCGATTATTGGCGTCGCAGCGCAAAAGCGGCTCGTACACGAGCGAATACAGTGTGCGCATTTCTTCGGTGCCCACCAAAAGCGCGTTGGTGGCTGCGCCATTCGCGCCGATAAAGGGGTTGCGCGGCATAGGCAGCAATAATTCGCCGCCGGTTTCGGGCTGTTGCTCGGGGATTGCCGTGGGCAGCACGATGGGGGTCGCCTCAGGCTCCTCCGGCGCGTTCCCGCCGCAGCCTGCAATCAATACGACGCAAACGAGCGGGATACTAAAAAGCATCCTTATAAAGTTGCCGGTATTTTTCATATGCGTGAGTTACCTTTTTTACGTAGTTTGCGGTTTCAGGGTAGGGAATGTTGACAAGCGCGCCATCTTGCGTGACGGACACATCCGCCAGCCACTTATCCACCGTGCCCTGCCCGGCGTTATAGGCGGCGATGGCGACGGGCGTATCGTAGCGTTCCAGTAAAAAGTGCAGATACCAGCAGCCAAAGGCGATGTTGGTTTCAGGGTCGCAAAGCATATCTTCGCTAAAATCATCCATGGACAGCTTTTGGGCAATCCAGCCGCCTGTTTCGGGCATAACCTGCATCAGGCCGATCGCGCCGGATTTGCTAAGTGCAGTGGGGTCGTTGCCGCTTTCGATATGGATGACGGCGGCCACAAGGTACGGATCCAGCGCGTATCGCGCGGCGTATTTGCCGATGAGCGTGGCGTAGGTAAGCTTGCAGGCGCGCCTTTCAAGCGCGCGCTCCACAAACACGGCGATACCAAGCACCACTACCAGCAGCGACAGCACGACGAGTATAACGCATAGCAGTTTTCTTTTTGATACGGTTTCTCTCACAATGTTCTCAGTCCAACAGCCTTTCAACGCAGGAATAGACCTGCCAGTGAAACTCTTCGAGCGTGGTCGAATTGTGCACCACCTTATCGGCGTATTTTATTTTGTCATACTGCGGCATCTGGCTATATATCCGCACATAGGCTTGCTCTTTGGTGCAACGGTCGCGCCGCATAACGCGCGCGGCGCGCATCTCGTCGTCGGCCACGACCAGCCATACCTCATCCATAAAGGTATGCATGCCCGTTTCGATTAATAACGCCACATCCCACACCACGGGGGCTGTGGGGCAGCGCTTTTTATAGTCGTCCTCCAGCGCGCGCATGAGCTGTATCGTCGGCGGATGCAGCAGCGCCTCTACCGCAGCGCGCTCTTCTGCGGATGAAAATATGATATCCGCCAGTCGGGCGCGGTCAAGCTCGCCGCCCTGCAACAGTATGCGCCTGCCGTAGCGCAAAACCAGCGCCGCCAACCCCGCAGAGTCCGGCTCCACCGCCATGCGGGACGCATCGTCCGCATCCAACACATAAACGCCAAGCTTGCGCAGGTAATTGGCTGCGGTCGTTTTGCCGGCGCCTATACCGCCCGTCAAGCCTATACGCATGCCCTTCTTTACCGTCATTTCGTATCAAACCAGCTTTTTCCCGCACGCACCTGCGCCAGAAGGGGCACGCGCAGACGCATGGCGTTTTGCATGCAATCGCGTACCAGTTCCATGCAGGCATCCTTCTCTTCCGGCGGCGCATCCAATAATAATTCATCGTGCACCTGCAAAACAAGTTTTGCCTTTAAGCGTCTTTTTAATAACGCCTCATCCACACGCACCATGGCGATTTTAATAATATCCGCCGCAGAGCCCTGTATGGGCATATTCATGGCTACGCGCTCGCCAAAAGAGCGGGCGTTGTATTGGCCGCTCTTAAGCTCGGGCAAATCACGCCGCCTGCCCCACAGCGTGGCGACATAGCCGTTTTCTTTACCGTCTTCCACACTTTTTTGCATATACGCGCGCACGTTGGGGTAGCGGTTTAAGTATGTTTCGATATAGTCGCCCGCCTGCTTGCGGCTAATGCCCAAATTTTTAGCCAGCCCAAAATCGCTGATACCATAAACAATGCCGAAGTTTACCGCTTTGGCGGCGCTTCTCTGCGCAGGCGTTACCCGGTCTTCCGGCACGCCAAACACCTCGGCAGCGGTTTTTGTATGGATATCTCCGCCGCTTAAAAACGCCTGTGTCAGCGTTTCATCGCCGCTGATATGCGCGAGCAGCCTGAGTTCAATCTGCGAATAATCCGCGCCAATCAGCACATTGCCCTCGCCGGGTATAAACGCCTTTCTGATCTCTCGCCCCATATCGGTGCGCACGGGTATGTTTTGCAAGTTGGGCTCAGTGCTGGATATACGCCCTGTGGCCGTTACATTTTGGTTGAAACTTGTATGCACCCGCCCATCCGCCGGAGAACGCGCCTGCAGCAGCCCTTCGATGAACGTGCTCCTGAGCTTCGTCAAAAAGCGGTATTCCTGTATGAAGGACACGATGGGGTGCATATCATAAAGCGCGTCCAGTACGTCGGAATCGGTGGAATAGCCCGTTTTGGTTTTGCGCTGCACCGGCAGGCCGAGCCTATCAAACAGCACGCAGCCCAACTGCCTGGGTGAAAGTATGTTGAAGCGCTCACCCGCCGACTCATAAATTTGCCCCTCAAGATCGGCAATGCGTACCATGTATTGCGCGCCCAGCGCGTTTAGCACCGTTTCATCCACGCGAAAGCCTTGTTTTTCCATGCGGTACAGCACGCCAACCAGCGGCATCTCCACCTCGCTGCAGAGCCCATCCAGTCCCTTTGCCATGAGTTCGCCCGTCATGGGGGTATAGAGCCGCCAAAGCGCCGCCGCACCGGCGCTCTCGCCAAGGCGCGCTTGCGTCAGAACCTCCAGCGAGGCCGCCGGGCGTATGGCGTTTAGCAAATAATCCGCTATCATGGCGTCAAACGTAAGCCCGCGCAGCGCTATGCCGAAAGCATACAAAAAGTGCATGCACTTTTTGCCGTCATACACGCGCTTCTCAATGCCCGCGTCTTCCAATATGGGCTTTAACATGGCAAGCGCGGTCTCCGGCTCGATGCCGGGCTCCAAAAGCGTGCCATTAAAGCAAACGCTGTACTCCCTGTCCTCTTCGCCCGCAAAGCAAAGCGTATCCGCCCCCACATAAAAGGCGAAGGACGTTCCCTCACCCACCCGCGCAAGGGCGGCTTGCAGCGCCGGCAGATCCGTAATAGAAATTTTTTTTATGGTTGCGCGCTGCGCGCTTTTGGGAGCGGTTGCGGCTACGTCGCCACGCGGCAGCCGTTTTGCTATGGCGTTTAACTGCTTTTGGTGCAGCAGGGGCGCCGCAGCTACCATACGCGCCGGATCAAACGCGCAATCCGCCAGAGTATAGGGTAGCGGCACATGCGTATCGATCAGCCCCAGTTTATAGCTCAGACGGGCAAGACCGGCGCTATCGGCGATCTTTTCGCCAAGCTTACCCTTCACATCCATCGCGTGCGCCAGCACGTTTTCCATACTGCCATACATGTGTAGCAGCTTGATCGCCGATTTTTCGCCCACGCCGGGTATGCCGGGTATATTGTCAGAGCTATCCCCCATCAAGCCCTTCAAATCGGGCATCTGTACCGGCGTCAGCCCGTATAGTTCGTTTAGCGTGGCGATATCCACCTCAACCGTATCGGTAATGCCTTTTTTGGTGAGCAGCACATGCGTGCTATCGCCCACCAGTTGCAGCGCGTCACGGTCGCCCGTTACCAGCAGAGCGGGCATACCGTCGTTTTGCGCCAGGCGCGCCGCAGTGCCCAATATATCATCAGCCTCAAAGCCTCGGGCGGTGCTGACTCGTATGCCCATTTGCCGTAAAATCTCTTGCAGCAGCGGGAACTGAGGGCGAAGATCTGCGGGTGTTTCGCGCCTGCCCGCCTTATATTCTTTATATGTTTCATGGCGGAATGTGGGTCCATGCACATCAAACGCCACCACCAGATGGCTGGGCCCGCGATCGATAAGCTTTAAGAGCATGCTTAAAAACCCGTGCACGGCGTTGGTGGGCGTGCCGTCTTCACTCGTCATAGTGGATGGCAACGCATAATACGCCCTGTGCATCAGGCTGTTGCCGTCAATGGCGATCAGCAGCTTTTCGTTATTCATTGTCCCCCCGTTCATGAGGTTTTTAGTTTGAAGGCTTTACCCTCAGCCTTCCGCCAAAGGGATGTCTCCCGGAGACGTTTCCTTTCGGACACCGGCTGCTATTCTACCACGCCATACACCATGGGCGAATTTTGCCGGCACGCGGCGGCTTCTATCGTAACGCCGCTCAAAAACACCGTCTTGGCGCCCTGCACGCGGGTTTCGTCGTTTACATAAAATGTGCAGATGGGTTCATTCGCCTCCACAGCGTCATGCAGGCGCTTATGCATCACGAGCCCCACGGCGGGGTCGATCCCGTCATCCTTTGTCGCCCTGCCGGCGCCCAGCATCTGCGCCGCCTGCCCGATACGCGCCGTCCGCATGCTGCTGATGTGGCCCTTTTGTCCCGCGCAAACAGGTATGCGCGCCTTGACGGCGCAAAGCTCGTTGATCTTATCCACATCGATATAGCTTTCATCGCCGTCCTGGGCTTTGACCATGGCCTTTAGCCGGCCGATCCCCGCGCCGGATTTAACTGCCTCTTCGAGCAACTTCCTGGCTGCTCCGTCATCCCCGGCGATGCCGCCGAGCTTTAGCATGTGCACGCCAAGCAGCATGCACACCTCATACAGCGGGT
This sequence comes from Clostridiales bacterium, assembly GCA_031270585.1. GTDB lineage: Bacteria > Bacillota > Clostridia > Christensenellales > CAG-138 > JAISXK01. The sequence goes on from JAISXK010000059.1 coordinate 5,885, forward strand.
TGCCGCCTTTGATTTTGCCGGCCAATACCTCTATGGCCTCGCGCATTTCCAGCGCGTTACCTACCGCCAGCCCCAGCGGCTGGTTCATATCGGTAAGCAGCGCCACCACCTTGCGGCCCAGATGATTGCCTATTTCCACCATGGTTTTGGCCAGACGCCTTGATTCTTCCACAGTTTCCAAAAATGCGCCGCTGCCGGTTTTCACATCCAGCACAATGGCGTCGGCCCCAGCGGCAAGCTTTTTGCTCATGATGCTGGATGCGATCAGCGGTACGCTGCTCACGGTGGCCGTTACATCCCGGAGGGCGTAAATCTTTTTGTCGGCGGGCGCAAGGTTACCGCTTTGGCCGATCACCGCGATGCCTATATTCTTCACCTGTTCGATAAAACGCCGTATGCCGAGCTCCACCGAAAGGCCGGGTATGCTCTCCAGTTTATCCAGCGTGCCGCCGGTATGCCCCAGGCCCCGGCCCGACATTTTGGCGACCGCTCCGCCGCACGCCGCCACAAGCGGCGCCACAACCAAAGTGGTGGTATCGCCCACGCCGCCGGTGGAATGTTTGTCCACCTTCACGCCGGGTATCTCTGAAAGATCAATACTATCGCCCTCGCGCATCATGCTCATGGTTAGCTCGGCGGTCTCCCGCGCGTCCATGCCATTCAGGCACACCGCCATCAAAAAGGCGGACATCTGGTAATCGGGTATATCGCCTTTGAGATAGCCTTTGATCAGCCATTGTATTTCAACGGCTGAAAGCGATTCGCTGCGGCGCTTTTTATCTATTAAATCGACTGCGCGCATGCCTCTGTCCCTTTTTTGTAAAATAAGGGCCGCCGCAATTCTTACCGACAGCCCTGCCTGAACATTGTATCAAAGGCCGATGCGCGCCGCAAGCGCAGTACTGATAAAATTGTGTGAACACTTAACCGGATTCGCGCCGGCAAAAGGTTTACCGCGAATGGATATCATAGTTATGTTGTGGTATATTCCCGCTTTTTCTGTTGACCTCTCGCTCCTGTCATGATAAAATCTAACCGACCGGTTAGTTGAGGGGGGATATGTCATGGAAGCCACGAACGCGCAATCCAGGCGGGATCGGATATTGCGGGCCGCCGAGGCGCTGTTTTCCGCCAAGGGTTTTGGTGATGTGAGCGTGGACGCCATTGCGCGCGAGGCCGGCGTCAACAAAGCCACCATCTATTACTACTTCCCCAGCAAGCAGGCAGTGCTCGATCACCTGATAGACGCCTTTTTACAATCGCTTGCAGATTTATCGCTCCAAGCCATGCGATGCGCGGCCACGCAAGGCGTTTACAGCGAAGCGCTGGCCTTTGATGGGGAGGGGTATATCCGCGTTACCAATCAGGCGGGCATGCGGCAAATATTGCATGTCATCGACGCCTGGTTCGATGCTATATTGGATTTTTTCACAAGCCGGCGCAGTATTTTGCGCATTATGATGGCCGAATCCATCAAAGATGGCGGCAACCGCGCGTTGCTTTACCGGTTGTCGGATCTGCTTGGCGCACCCGGAGCGGTGACGGATCAAATGCAAGCGCTGGGCTTTGGCAAACTGGCGCCCGGCCTTATCATCATGAAATTCTTCGGCGGATTTTTGCCCATTGCCCATTACGCCGTAAACGCGCAAAACTGGTGTGAGCATTACGCTATGGACGACCAGACGCTCAGAAGCGGGCTAAAACAGCTCTTCCAGATGGAAATCACAGGTTTTTTTCACTTGCCGGAAAAGCCTTGAGGACATCATGGACGGGAAGCTATGGGGGAAAATCTATGCAAGAGCTCATTCGCGGCATCGATATCAAAAAGATATATAAAACCGGCGATGTGCAGGTAGAAGCGCTGCGTGGACTTTCCATTACGCTTTATGAAGGGGAGTTCATCGTCATACTGGGGCCCAGTGGCTCGGGCAAATCCACACTGCTCAACATACTTGGCGGCATAGACGCCGCCACCAGCGGGCAGGTGCTTTTTGAGGGACAGAACCTTTGCGCGGCCCCCGAGCGCGTGCTTACCCATTACCGGCGTCAGGCGGTGGGCTTTGTATTTCAATTTTATAACCTCATGCCCAACCTGACCGCACGCGAAAATATACAGCTGGCCGCCGACATTGCCGCGCAACCGTTCGATGTGGACGCCATGCTGCGAGACGTGGATATGAGTGACCGCGCGGGGCATTTCCCTTCACAGCTTTCAGGCGGGCAGCAGCAACGCGTTGCCATTGCGCGCGCGGTGGCTAAAAACCCGCGCATGCTGCTTTGCGACGAACCCACCGGCGCGCTGGATGTGCAAACCGGCGTGCAGGTACTGCGGGTGCTGCGGCATTTTAACCGCGATTATGGAAAGACGGTGGCCATCATCACCCATAACGCGGGCATTGCCGGCATGGCGGACAAGGTGTTCACCATCCGCGACGGCGTGATTGCCGCAAAACACCGCAACGCGCACCCTATCCCGCCGGAGGAGGTGGCCTGGTAATGCCCACACTGCTAAAAAAGGCCCTGCGGGATGTGCGCCAGCGCTTGGGCGCATACTTGGCATGCGCCATGCTGATGGCCATAGGCGTGCTCTTTTATGGCGCCATGACGCAGGTTGCGGCCAATATGCCCGTAGCTATGCAAGCGTTTTACAGCGAGTACCGCTTTGCGGACGCGTTTGCCACGTTGCACGCGCTGCCGGCATCCCGCCTCAAGCGGCTTACCGCCGTAGAAGGGGTGGAAGCAGTATCCGGCAGGCTGACCGCTACGGCAAAGGTGCTTGGCGATACGCGCGAGGATACAACAGGACTGCGGCTTATTTCCTACGACCCGGCGGAGCAAAACCGGCTCAATGACGTGCTGATAACAGAAGGCTTGCCGCTTAACGCGGGCAGCTACGCCATGTTGCTTACCGAAGGTTTTTACCGCGCCAACGGGCTTACCCCGGGCAATACCCTGACGCTGGCCTTTCGCGGGCGCAAATTAAGCTTTACGGTAGCGGGCGCCGTACAAACACCGGAATACATCTATATCACCCCCGAAGGCAGCATTATGCCGGATAATAAAAACTTTGGCGTCGCCTATGTGCCTCTTGATATACTCGAAGGGCTGCTCAACGCCGGCGGCGCCCGTAATGATGTAAGTATACGCTTTAAGCCGGGGTATACATTCCGCCAACTGGAGCGTAGCCTGATAGACGCGCTTTCGCCGGGCGGGCTCACCCGCCTTTACGCCCGTGAAGACCAGGCCAGCCACAGCATGCTGCGCCTGGAGCTGCAGGGCATTGAAACCATGGTGAGCGTGTTGCCGGTGCTGTTTTTGCTGCTGGGCGCCATGGTGATGAGCGTGGTTATAAAGCGCATGGTGGAACAGCAGCACGCGCAAATCGGCCTGATGAAAGCGTTTGGCTACAGTGGACGCGCCATATTGCGCCACTATGCCGTATACGGCATACTTGTGGGGTTGATGGCCTCCATCATGGGCGGCGTTTTGGGGGCGCTGACCGCAGGCTATATCGCGGATATGTACGCCTCGTATTTTGTTATGCCGGGCATTTCGGGCACGTTTTCATTTGCACGGGTGGCGCAGCTTTCGCTGCTGGCGCTGGCATTCGGCGCTGGCGCAAGCCTGTATGGCGCGCGCGGGGTGCTGCGCCGCACCGCCGCTATGGCCATGCGCCCCGCAACGCCCGAGGGCGGCAATAAGCCCATACTGCTGGAGCGGCTGCAACCGCTTTGGCGGCGTTTTAGTGCCACGGCGAAGCTCTCGCTGCGCAATCTGTTTCGCTCTCGCTCGCGCTCGCTGTTAACATGGCTGGGGCTTTCCATTTGCTATGCGCTTACGGCGGCCGTGTTCGCGTTCTCGCCCATGATCGAGTATATGATGCAGGAAAACTTTACTGAAGTGCAGCGCTACGACTACCGCATTGGGCTGGTAAACATCGCCGACACCCGCCAGCTTGAACAAACGCTTTTAAGTATGCGGCCCGTAGCTTTGGCCGAGGCCATTGCCGAATTGCCGCTACAACTGCGCGCCGGGGCAATAAGCAAGGATACCGCGTTATTGGCCTTGCCGGAAGACGCGACGCTGTACCGCCTGTTTGACGACGCGCGCCAACCCGTCGCCCTGCCGCGCGCGGGCGTGGTGCTCACCTACCGCATGGCCAGGGAACTGGGCGTCGCCGTGGGCGACACGCTGCTGCTGGATATCTCCTACCCGGATACCGAGGTGCCGGCCGTGGTGGGCGCGCTCTGCGAACAGTATACCAGTAGTTATGTACTATGCAATCGGTCTTATCTATCATCACTGTTACACGGCAGGCAGTTTGCAACCGGCGCCATGATCAAATTAGCGCCGCACGCCACCGGTGCAGAGACCGAAAGGCTGGCGCAGCGGTTGAACGAGGCGGAAAACGTAGCCTCCGTCGCAGATGTGGCGCAAATGCAGCAAAACATGCATGAGTTGATACAAACGTCCATGGGAACGCTCTACGCCATGGCGGTAATGGCCATCTTCGCATGCTTCGCCATCGTATATAACGCGGGTGTGGTGATACTTTCCGAGCGCACGCGGGAGCTTGCCAGCATGCGCGTACTGGGCTTTACATTAAACGAAACGTCGCGGGTGGTAGCCTTTGAGCAGCTGGCGCTCATTGCGGCGGGCATACTGCTGGGGCTGCCATTTACGGGCGCCACTATGGAAGCGCTGGCGAACAGCATGGCCTCGGACACCTATGCCATCCCCGCCGACGTGCCGTTTAGCAGCCATATTACAAGCGTGCTTGCCATGTTTGGCGCGTGGCTGGCGGCGCTATTGGTCATGCGGCGCAAGGTGGCCAAAACGAAAATGGCGGATGTTTTGAAGGGCCAGGATTAACTATAACCGGTCTTTGGATTCGTTAAGGACGGAGGGTAAGAAAATGAAACGGCTCGTGCAAGCCTGCAAGAAATTTTTCAGCGTTAAACGCAATCGTATCATCGCCATCGTGGCTGTGTCGGCGCTGATCATCGCCACCGCCGCCTATACGGCGCTCAAACCGCGAAGTGTGCCCGTCATAGCCGCAGTTACACAGCCGTTTTCGGATTATTTTTATGAGACTGGCGTGGTGCGGGCGGTTGAACGCGGCATCGTCAGCGCCTACGCCGGCGGCAGAGTGGTAGAGGTGCTGGCGCGCGAAGGACAGCAGGTGGCCCGGGGCGATATTCTTGTGCGTCTGGACAGCGCGGCGCTTACGGCGGAGCGTGCGTTGCTCGTGACTGAGCGCAACGCCGTGCTGGCGGGATGGGAACAATCCCGCGAGCAGATTGCCCAGCAGATTACCGGGCTGCGGGCGCAACGCGCGGGGTTTGACACCGCCGATGTATCCGACATGTTTGGCTTACAAATTGAATTGTTAGACGCCTCTATGGATAAAAATGTTCCCCACAGCGTAGCCTGGGGTTTTGAACGCATGCTGGACGCCACCGAGCGCAGAATGCGTTATGGCGGCCAAACGGGATATGACGCCGCGCAATACCAGCTGGAAACCGCGCAGGCACAGCAGTTGGCCATAACCAACCAGATGGAGCAATACAATCTACAATTGCAGCAACAGCTCTTTGAGTTAAACGGTAAGCTGGCGCAGGCCGCCACGCAAACGGAAATAGATTATTACGAGGATCTCATCGACAAGCTTAACAACAACAACAATGCCGTCCTGGATTCCTACGACGCCATGAAACAGTCCGCAGACGCGCAGGTTACGCGACTCACAAACGGGCTTGGCGCCGGCGGCGTTTCGCAGGACAGCCAACTGGCGCTACAGAGCGAACTGGCTGCGCTACAAGAGCAATACACGCAGTTTTTATACAACACCAAGATGCAGATCGTATCGTTAAGCGCGCAGCAGGAGCAGGCGGCAGCCGCCGCCAAAAGCGCGCGCGGCGCCCGCAACAGCCTTGGGGATCAAATAGGCTTGCTGGAGCAATCACTGGAGGAAGGCTCAGGCACCGCAGGGTATTACGCCACACTGCTGGAAAAGGCGGATGCAAGCATTGTGGAAGCGGATAGGCGCATAGCGCAGTGTGAGCTCGCGGCGCCGCTTGCGGGGATTGTAGGGGCGATCCCCTTTCACGAGGGGCAATATCTGCAACCAGGGCAATCCGTTACCGAGGTGGTAGCGTTGGATACGCTGCAGATAGAGTGCATGGTGCTCACCGAAGACGCCGCTGGCATTGCCCCCGGCATGGATGCCGCCATCATATGGGAGCGGCGGGACGGGGATATGGAATACCCCTGCACCGTGAAGGAAATATCGGCGTTGGCCGTTGAGAGCGTATCTGCCGTGGGTCTGGCCGAGCAGCGCGTGCGCGTGGTGCTGCAGGCGGACTTTGGTGAAAAACCCGGCCCCGGCGACGGCTTCACGGTGCGCGTGCGCTTTACCATCGCGTCGCAAACCGGCATTGTGGTGCCGCAAATCGCGGTGCTGCAAACGGAACTGGGCGACGCCGTATTGGTGATACGCGACGGCAGGGCAACGCTTGCCCCCGTTACGCTGGGATTATCCAACGGGGATATGGTGACGGTGCTGTCGGGCCTGAACGAAGCGGATACGGTGATCGCCGAGCCTACCGGCATACGGAAAGGACAGGCGGTGATTCGCCGCTAACCGTTTTCAAACGGCAAATAGCGGATGTTCGCTTACAGGGCGCCCATAATCCCCTTGTGGAAGGGGGAATTCGCCTGCTGCGGACGGGGGGGACGAAAGTACGCTTACGCGCTTCGCGCGCCGCCAGCAAGCGGCAAACGCCTCCACGGTAACGCGAAAGGGGCTGTCCAGAAATGGGCAGCCCCTTAACAAAAAAAGAGTAACAAAAAAGCGGCACTTTCAGTAGAGAAAGGCCGTTTTTTGGTAT
>JAISXK010000114.1 GCA_031270585.1 Clostridiales bacterium
TGCGCGGACAGCGCCTTCACCCATAATAAATCCATCATCAAAATGTGTGTTGCGTGTGAAAGTTGTGACGCCCCGTATATTTGTCATTGACTTTGCGCAAAGCCGGATGTATAATCGCATTAACGTTAATGGAAACACACTCATAATTCTTCTGCACACTCCGGATGAAAGGGAATCTTCATTTAAGCGGTTATAACAAAAAGTCTTGCTTTTTGATGTAACAATAAATTATTTTTAGGAGGAATCCATGAAGAAGCTACTCACTATCATATTGGCGCTCGCGCTTTCCGTCGCGCTGATTGCCTGTGCCGCTCCATCCGCCTCTCCCGCGGCTACCGAGCCCCCCGCCGCCCCCCCGGCCGACGAAGGCGCCGCCCCCGCTGTGCCCGACACATCCGACGAGACGCCCGCAGAATTGAATATCGGCGTGCTCGTATGGAAGTATGACGACGCGTATGGCTCCACCGTGCGCACCGCCATGACCAGGTACGCTGAAGAGATCGGCAACGAAATGGGCATTAAGATCAACCTGACCATGCAGGATGCCGGCGACTCTATGGCTACCCAGAACGACCAGGCCGACATTATGTTTGCCAGCAAGCCCGATTTTGTTATCATCAATCTGGCGGAGGTCGCTTCCGGCCAGAGCCTTGTTGACAAAGCGCTGGCCAACGACGTTCCCTTCCTCTTCTACAACAAAGAGCCCATAGAGGACACCATCCAGTCCGTCATCAAAGACCCCGGTTCGATATTCATCGGCACAACCCCGCGTGAAGCCGGCGATATGCAGGGCGAGATCCTGGCGGATCTGTATGCGGCCGATCCTTCCATCGATAAGAATGGCGACGGCAAGCTGCAGTACATCATGTTTATGGGCGAGCCCAACAACCCCGAGGCGATTGCCCGCAGCCAGTACTCCGTTGAAACCGCCGTGGCCAACGGCCTGACGATGGAACAACTGGGCGAGACGCTCGTATGCAACTGGGATCAGGCGCAGGCGCAGGACGCCATGACCGCCACATTCGCAAACTATGGCGAGCAGATCGAAGTTATTTTCGCTAACAACGATCAGATGGCCTTTGGCGCGATTGCGGCGCTGAACGCCGTCGGCTACAACACCGGCGTTGCGGGCGACCCCGAGATCGTTGTGATCGGCGTGGACGCCGTGGACGCCGCGCTTGAGAGCATCAAGGCCGGCAAGATGACGGCGACCGTCATGCAGGATGGCGATGCGATGGGCAAGGCGAATATCCGCATAGCGATCAACGGCGCGCTGGGCCGCGACTGGTTGGACGGCACCGACTATAAACTCTCTGCGGACGGTTACTCCGTGCGTATCCCCTACGCGAAGATCACAGAATAACACAATGTATTTGGGCTGGCCCCCTTGGGGCCGGCCCCGTTTTATTTAAATTGCGCCTTGCGCGCAATGCCGGCCGCAAAGGCGCGCCGGGCTTGGTATCGTATAAGTATGCATCGCTCTTGCCCTGGGGCAAGCGCCCCGTCCCTATGGCGGCGCGGTGTGGTATCGATCGTTAATTGAGCAGAAAAGAGTGGACGTATGGAAGCAGCATATTTACTTGAGATGGAGGGAATCAGCAAAGAGTTCCCGGGCGTGAAAGCGCTGGACGACGTGCAGTTTCGATTGAAAGCCGGCACCGTACACGCCCTGATGGGCGAAAACGGGGCTGGCAAATCAACGTTGATGAAATGCCTTTTCGGCATCTATAAAAAAGATAGCGGCGCCATCAGGCTTGGCGGCAAGGAGATCGTGTTTGCGAACCCGCGCACGGCGCTGGACGACGGCGTGGCCATGGTGCACCAGGAGTTGAACCAGGTGCTCAGGCGCAGCGTGATGGAGAACGTGTGGCTGGGAAGGTTCCCCACCCGGCTTGGCTTTGTAGACCACAAAAAGATGTATAACGACACCAAAAGGGTGTTTGAAGAGCTGGAAATCGATATCGACCCCAGGGTGCTGGTACATACGCTTTCGGTTTCGAAGCGGCAGATGGTTGAAATAGCCAAGGCTGTTTCTTACAACGCAAAGGTGCTGGTGCTTGACGAACCCACATCCTCCCTTACGGACGAAGAGGTTGAGCACCTGTTTAAAATACTCAAAAAACTCTGTGACAATGGCGCGGGCATCGTATATATCTCACACAGGATAGATGAAATATTGCGCATATCCTCAGAGGTCACCATCATGCGCGATGGCAGGTGGATTGCGACCCACGCGGCGGGTGAACTGACCACCGATAAAATCATCAGCCTGATGGTGAACCGCACGATGGAAAACCGCTTTCCGCCCAAAACCAACAAGCCGGGAGAGGTGTTGCTGGAGGCCAGGAATATTTCCGGCAAGTACGCGCCCGCGTGCATAGACGCCAATTTTATGCTGCATAAAGGCGAAATATTGGGCATTGCGGGGTTGGTGGGTTCCAGACGGACAGAGCTTTTGCACACGCTCTTCGGCGTGAACACGCTGGGAACGGGCGAATTGATATTAAACGGCAGGTCCATCAAAAACAACACGCCGCACGCGGCGATAGGCCACCATTTCGCGCTCCTTACAGAGGAGCGCAGATCTACGGGCATATTCCCCGAGGCGAGCGTGCAGTTCAACTCGGTTATGGCGAACCTGCAGGCATATGTGAAATTCGGCTTGCTGTCGCGCAAAAAGCTTGGGGACGGTACAAAATGGGTGATCGACAGCCTGAACGTGAAAACGCCGGGCCAGAAAACCCATATCAAATATCTTTCGGGCGGCAACCAGCAAAAGGTGATCATAGGCAGGTGGCTTTTGACATCACCCGATGTATTGCTGCTGGATGAACCTACGCGCGGTATCGACGTTGGCGCGAAATACGAAATATACCAGCTGATATTGGATCTTGCCAATCAGGGCAAGGGCATTATCATGGTCTCATCCGAAATGCCGGAGCTTTTGGGTATTTGCGACCGCATATTGGTTATGAGCAACGGCTATGTCAGCGGCGTTGTTGAGCGCGGCGTGGATTTTGGCAACATCGAGGGCGAGCAGGAGACCATCATGCGTCTTGCCGCCCAATACGTATAACTGGGGGTAAAGGGAATGGAAACCGTGAAAACCGTGGCCAAGAAAAGAAATATAGGCGAATTTTTATTAAGCTACGCGCTCTATTTCATACTGGGCATGATACTGCTGATCGTTATCATACTAAAGCCCGAATTTGCTTCGCTTACAAACATCATCAATATACTCAAACAATCATCCACCAAGGGGATACTGGCGCTTGGCTGCGCGGGCCTCATCGTATTGGCGGGTACCGACCTTTCCATAGGCCGCGTGGTGGGTTTTTCCGCCGCGTTAACGGCGTCGCTTGTGCAGTCGGTAGATTACGCTTCGCGCATGTATCCCGGCATTACGGAGCCTGTCAATTTGCTGATACCGCTGTTGTTGTCCGTGCTGGTGGCGGTGCTCTTCAGCCTCGTCAACGGCTTTGGCGTATCGGTGCTGCATTTGCATGCATTTATCATTACGCTTGGCACGCAGATGATTGCCTATGGTGTGAACTGCCTGTATATCGAAATGCAGCCATCAGGCTCCGCGCAGGCGCTATCCACGTTTGAGCAGCCCTTTTTGGATATCGTGAACAAAACGATAGCCGTCACCGACAAAGTAAAGATACCATATGTCATATTCTACTTTTTGATATTGGCGGTGGTAATGTGGCTGATCTGGAACAAAACGAGGCTTGGCAAAAACATGTTTGCCGTGGGCGGCAACCCCGAAGCGGCGGCGGTTTCCGGCGTAAGCGTGCGCAGAACCATCATGATGGTATACCTGGTAGCGGGCGTTATGTACGGCATCGCTTCCTACCTGGAGGCGGCGCGCGTGCAGTCGGTAGGCGCCAACACGGGCATAAACTACGAGCTTGACGCCATATCGGCATGCGTGATAGGCGGCGTTTCATTCTCCGGGGGCGTGGGTACCGTGCCGGGTGTAGTGATAGGCAGCATCATATTGCAGGCCATCAACTACAGCCTGTATTACCTGGGCATTAACGCCTATTACCAACACATCGTAAAGGGCCTGATCATCATACTGGCGGTATCCATCGATGTGCGCAAGTATCTTGCAAAGAGGTAAGGTATGCGAGCATATAAACCCCTCAAGCTGAACGAGGACGCGCTCAAAGAAAAGGACGCCACGCCGCTCGTAAACCGGCGTTATCGTCTTTATGATAAAATCAAGCTGACGGCGCGCACCATGGATATCATCACAGGCGTAATTTGCGTGGCGATTATCGCGGTGCTGCTGCTGGGGATACTCACGAGATAGGCGTTGGTTATAAAGCTAAAGCCCGCAAACGGGCTTGGCGTGTGTTACTGGTATCAACGGTAAAACAACGGTAAAACCGCCGCGCGTTTTGGCGCGGCGGTTTTGCTGTGCGCCCGGCATGGGCGATGACTTGGTGGTGAAAGTCCACTACAGGCTTGGCAGTAGGAACTGTTAGCTGATGGCAAGGGTGTCCGTCGCGAGGCGGGATCTGAAG
>JAISXK010000020.1 GCA_031270585.1 Clostridiales bacterium
AATCAGCTTGATAACCGCTTCTTTGATGCTTCTCGCCTTTTCACCATCTTTTTTTCGCATGGAATCACCTCCTTCTACATCAATAATAAATGAACGTTCATTTCTTGTCAAGGATAAACTTTTCTCTTTCTCCCCAGCGGGCAAAATCAATCCGGAAGCCGCTGGGCTGACTTTTTTGCTTTATTGCTTAAACACGCATTGATGAGTCTATATCGCCCCAAGAAACACCAAAGCCCTCGGAATCCCGAGGGCAGAGATCGTATCAATCTCGGTGTTTTTAGCTGGTGGGGATGATAGGGCTCGAACCTACGACCTCTTCGATGTGAGCGAAGCGCTCTAACCTGCTGGGCTACATCCCCGGCGCGTATATTATGTTACCGTAAAATCCGCGCGATTGCAAGCGCGAGTTTTGGATGGATTTTTCGCGTAAGGCGCGGCGCGGGCGCTCCCGAGCGGGCACTCCCGCGCTATTGCAAGCCTTGATGACGCGGCCGGGCGGAAGGGGCAACAAAGCGTCTCTCTCCCGAATTAATCGGCGGCTGCCTGGTAAAACCGCACACAGCCGGAGTGTATATACCCTTCCAGCCCGTTTACAACGGCCTTGTACCAGTTACCGCTCACCTCCTGCAGAGTGACGGGGGTGCCTGCGGCGAGTTCCGCTATAACGGGGAAGGATGTGCCGGGGCCGCTTCTGAAGTTGGCGATGATGTCGTCCTGTATGACGGCCTGCCCCGTGGCTTTCGTGAGCGCGCTCTTTGCGGCGCCTTCCGGCGCGCCTGCGGCCAGGTGCTTCACGCGCACATAACCGTATATGTCATCCACATGCGCGGTGAGCCAGTAACGGCCAAGCGTACCAATCACATGCACGGGAGCGCCCTTGTCATAAACGGCAAGCCTCGCGGCGCCGGTGCCGGGGTAGCTATACAAATGCGTCGTTTCTTTGGCCATATAAATCTTTTGCGAGCTAATGGGCGCGCCGGTATCGATGGAAAGATGTTTTGTTTGCGCGTAGCCAAGTTTGCCCTTTCGCGTTTCCACTTTGCACCAATTCGCGCCCAGTTGCAGCACGGTTACCGCTTCGCCCGCGTCAAGCTTTACCACAGTAGTATCCTTGCTGGCGGAAAAGCCCGTGCGCACCTCAACCCCCGCAATCACCGTTACGGCGTTTAGCGTAAGCGGGTCGGGCCTGAAGTCGTCCACATGACGGCTATCGGCATAGGATGGTTTTTGGCTTTTCAGCCTTGATACCAAAGCGGCGTCTTTGGCTTTTCTTTTTGTGATCACGCAGGCGGTGCCGGGCGGGCAGTTGTAATAAATCCATTGGGCATGCGCGGGCAATACGCGCACACAGCCATGCGAAAGCGGCTTGCCCAGGCTATTGTAGGCGCTTTTGGATAATGTGGCAATATCCTTTTTATCATACATGATGCTGTGGATATAGATGCCGCGCACAACCTGCGTCCAATATTGGGCGTATTGGCCGAACGCCACAAAGTAGCCAAAACGCTCTTTCAGGTCGCCCAGCTTATAGGCGCCCACGCCGGTGGGGTTATCGGCGTTGCCGGTCGTGCAAAGGCCCTGCAGAACACTGTTCGTATAAGTGCCGGCGTCATCTTTTTCATATACGGTGATCACCTGATTGATAAGGTCGATCTCGATTTGATACCGGCCGGGGTCGGTATTGGTATAATCCACCTTGCTCGTCAGCCCATCCAGCACGGTGGCGTCAGCTATCCTGGCGGGCAGAAGCGGCGGCAGCATGATGGCCGCCAGCAGTAAAATCAGAGCGCGCTTCATTCCTGTATCCCCTTTATTTTAAATTTTACAATAATGTTCATAACAGCGCCGTATTACTTTAGCAAGTTTATTAAGCGCGGGCAACACTTTCGCCTCATTGTCCGGCGTTTTTACAAAATGTTCATTTCGGCGCGCGCCCGGCATAGGATAAAAAACAGTATGAAACCATACGGCGGACAAGGAGCAAAAACCCCCGCTAGTCGGCCGGGTTTGGCGGTTGCGGATATGCGCAAACGCGCGCGGCGGGGTCATGGCGGCCTGTGACGGTCCCAACATCTGCGTTGCGGATACGCGCAAACGCGCCGCAAGGGGCGCGCCGGAAGGCGCCTTGTAAGGGCCAAATCAGGAGGGATCAACTTGACCTTGTTTTTATGCCCGGTCGCTTTATACGCCGCGCCGGCAAGCGGGCGGGTGGTGCGGCCTTCGGCGCACTACGGTTACCGGCGGATGCGGGCGGATCTAACCAAACTGCAGGCGCGTTACCCATATACGCTGCGCGCCGGCGTCATTGGCAAAACCGCTGAGGGGCGCGAACTCATGGCCGCTTTAGCCGGCGCGCCCGGCGCCTCCCGCCATGTGTTGATACACGCGGGCCTGCACGCGCGGGAGCATATGACATGCGCCCTTGCTATGATGCAGTTGGAGCGCCTTTTGCGCCGCCATGTGCCCGCAGGCTTTAATTTTCATATACTTCCCATGATGAACCCCGACGGCGTCGCCATCAGCCAAACGGGGTGCGGGAGCGCGAAAGCAAGGGCGATCTATATGGACGATCTGCGGGCGGGATATGCCACGCCCCCGCGCAAAGAGGCGCTTGCCGCGTGGAAGGCGAATGCCGGGGGTGTGGATTTGAACCGCAATTTTGAAGCCGGGTGGGAGCGCGTCGATACGCGCCCGGCGCCCTCCGGCGCCAATTACCGGGGAGACGCGCCGCTGAGCGAGCGGGAATCGCAAGCGTTGGCCGCTTATACGACGCGCTTTAAGATGGCCGCCACCGTGAGCTACCACGCCTCGGGCGGCGTGATCTACTGCGCGTTTGGCCCCGATTGCCCCGCAAACGAAAAAAGCCGCCGGCTTGGCCATGCCATAAGCAAACGCACCGGTTACCGGTTGGAGGGGGACGACGGCACATCAAGCGGCGGTTATAAGGATTGGGCAATAGAAAAGCTTTCGATACCTTCGCTCACCGTGGAGATAGGCGACGGCCCCGCCCCCTTGGCCATAGAGGAATACCGCGACATATGGCGGCGCAACAGGGATGTGCCCTATGCGGTCGCGCGGTGGGTGAAAAAGCATTCTTAAAAAGAAACATGGTTGAATGGCCGCGCGCGGGAGTTGGCGACGCGCAGAAACGGGAAAGCGGACGCCTCAAAATACTCACGCCATAAGCGCGCGCATGAACTCCCTGAGTTCCGCGTCGGTGCGCGCGGCAACGTCGTATGCGCCGTCGTGCAAGCACCAATCCACCAGGTTGCCGCGCACATATTTGATCAGCATTTCGGCTATTTCTTCCGTTTCCAGCGCGTTCGTAAAATCCCCCGCGCGTTGCGCGCGCCGTACATGCCTGCGCACGCTTTGGTAGTAGGCGCGCCGGGGGCTTACGGCGCTGCGGTTTTGGTTTTGCAGCAGCGCCCTGTAGTATTGTGTGATTACGGTGTAGCCCATATTTGCCGTAAACGCCGTTTGATCCACGAGCACGGTGCGTATGGCGTCTACCGGCGGCAATTTATCATACTTTTTAGCGGCGGTATCCTCATCGAGCGTATTGTCAAAATGCAAAAAAGCTTCGTTCATCAGCGCGTCCTTGCTGGGAAAATGGTGATAAAACGCCCCTATGGAAAGCCCCGCTTCCTTGCAGATATCTCGAATGGACATGGCCTCAAAGCTCTTATGCAGCACCAGCCGCATGGCCGCATCCAATATGCCTTTTTTTGATAGTTCGGATTTTTGATATTGCGTGCCCGGTTTGTCGCGCATATGCCCTCCGCGTGTTCTTTTTAAGATGAGCTTATTATACCACGATATCCTAAGCAAAACGTTGACAGAACGGCAAAAGCTTGCTACAGTTAAAATAGAACGTAGTTCGGTATTCACCCCGTTCTATCCCCACCCTGAAGTATCCTTAGGAAAAAGGCCGGCAACTCTAACCGCAAACCACCCTATCCCTTCGCGACAACAAAAAAACAGCATTAAAAAAAGGAGTGAAGCTTATGAATCCCAAGTACGAGGCACTGTTTACGCCATGGAAAATAGGCAATGTGGAGATTAAAAACCGTATTGTGCTATGCCCTATGGGCGGCACTTCCCTGTTTGGCTGGATGGAACCGAACCATTTTGATAAGGAGGCGGCCAATTTCTTTCTTGAGCGGGCAAAAAACAACGTGGGGCTGATCATCCCCGGCATCGCGCCTATCAAAGATACGATAGGCGGCCGCTGGCTTTGGAAGAACAAAAAGATGTTTCAGGAACTCAAGCCCTTTATGGATGACATACACAAAACGGGCGCAAAGCTCTTTGTGCAGATCACGGCGGGCATGGGGCGGTCCTGGGCGATTACCGACCACCTTGTGGCGCTGCACAACAACGCTTTTTTGCGCGCCGTGGGCAAGCCCATCATCGACGTTCCCTACCAATCCGCCAGCCCCAGCGAGCTGCCTTCGCGGTGGTCTGACAAGGTTACCTGCCGCGCCATGAC
This sequence comes from Clostridiales bacterium, assembly GCA_031270585.1. Taxonomy (GTDB): domain Bacteria; phylum Bacillota; class Clostridia; order Christensenellales; family CAG-138; genus JAISXK01. Next base: position 4,493 of record JAISXK010000020.1, read on the forward strand.
GGCGGATGAAATTCAGGATATCATCGACGCCTACGCTAAAACCGCCAGACTGTGCATGGGATCCGGCGTGGACGGCGTAGAGGTGCACGCCGTACACGAAGGATATCTTCTCGATCAGTTTACATTGCCCTATACGAACAAACGCACCGACCAATACGGCGGTTCGTTTGAAAACCGGTATCGCTTCGCGGTCGAGATCGTGAAGGCCATCAAGGCGGCCTGCGGGCAGGATTATCCCGTATCCTTGCGCTATTCCGTTATATCCAAGGTGAAGGATTTTTGCGTGGGCGCTATTCCCGGTGAAGAGTATATAGAGATCGGCCGGGATATGGAGCAGAGCGAGAAGGCCGCAAAATATCTGCAGGACGCCGGCTATGACATGCTCAACGCCGATAACGGTACGTATGATTCATGGTATTGGGCGCATCCGCCCGCGTATATGCCCTTAAACTGCAACCTTGAAGATGTTGCGCATATCAAAAAATGCGTGGATATCCCCGTGGTTTGCGCGGGCCGTATGGAGCCGGAAGCGGGCGCCGAGGCCGTTGCCGCCGGGCGCATAGACGGCGTGGGCGTCGCGCGGCAGTTCCTTGCCGACGGCGAATGGATAACCAAGCTCATTGAAGACCGTTTGGACGATATACGCCCCTGCATCTGCTGCCACAACGCCTGCTTCAATATGACGCACTACAAAGGCGTCGCAAACGATCAATCCATACACGACGCGTCGCATATTGCCCGCTGCGCGCTCAATCCGCCCACCATGCAATCAAAAAAATACAAACTCACCCCTGCCGCAAACAGCAGGAGGGTCGCCGTGATCGGCGGCGGCATAGGCGGAATGGAAACGGCGCTGGCGGCGGCAAAGCGCGGCCACACCGTGACGCTCTATGAAAAGAGCGGCCGGTTGGGCGGCGTATTCAACGCTGCGGCCGCCCCTTCTTTTAAAGAGAAGGATCGCGCGCTCATAGCCTGGTACGAGCGTGAAATTAAAAAATACCCCGCTATAGAGGTAAAGCTCAATACATCCGTGAGCGACCCCGGTGCGCTTGACGCGGATAAGGTCGTGGTCGCGACAGGCGCTACCGCTATCAAACTGCCCGTACAAGGCGTGGAACGCGGCATTGAAGCCATAGAGTACCTGCTGGGCGAAAAGCCCGTGGGCGAGAACGTCGTCATCATTGGCGGCGGCCTGACCGGCTGCGAGATTGCCTACGAGCTATACCTGCAGGGCAAAAAGCCCACCATCGTTGAAATGAAGGACGACCTGATCGCGGTTACGGGCGTGTGCCTTGCAAACTCCAGCTACCTGCGCGATTTCTTCGCGGCCAACAAGGTGCCGGTTTACCTTGAAACTACGCTCGATGAGATTATCGACGGCGGCGTGGTCGTATCCGGCAGGGATGGCAAACGCTTCAAGCTCGACGCGGACAGCGTGATTCTCTCGGTAGGCTATAAGCCGGCGCCGCTGGCCTCTTCAAGCGGGCGTGTATGCGTAGTGGGCGACGCCGATAAGGTGGGTAACCTGAGAACCGTTATATGGAACGCGTGGGATGTCGCCATGAAGCTATGAGGAGTATCCATAAAACATGAAAGAGGGAGGAGTCAGTATGCCAATGCAATTGACCGCCGAACAACAGCATATACTTGACGGTGGCAAGGGCGAAGCCTTTGCCAGGATCATGAAAACGCTGGTGATGTATGGCGAGACCTTTGGCGCAGAGCGTATGGTGCCTGTAACCGGGAAGATGGGCCACCTGGTTACGAGCTTTGGCCTTTCGGTGATGAAGCCGCTGTACGGGCTTATGAACGAGCTCATTGAGGCGGGCGCGCTCTCGCGGCAACCCTTTAGCGTAGACCCGCGGCCGCTTGATAAAAACGTGCCCGCAAACCCCCTGCAAAACCTGTTCTTTAAAGTGATGTACTCCAAACAGCGCGATTATGACGCGCAGCTGCGCAAGCTTGGCATAGCGAAGGATAACGCCTATAGCTGCACCTGTTATATGGATGAGGTGGGCAATATACCGCAAAAGGGCGATGTGCTCAGTTGGGCTGAGAGCAGCGCCGTAGTATACGCCAACAGCGTACTGGGCGCGCGATGCAACCGCAACTCGGGCATATTGGAGCTTTTTGGCAGCATTTTGGGCTGGGCGCCCTGCTTTGGGCTGCTGACGGACGAAGGGCGCAAGGCGACATGGGTTGTGCAGCTAAAGACTACAAAGCAGCCTGAGGCGCAGGTGCTGGGCAGCGCCATAGGCATGCGGGTGATGGAGGATGTGCCCTACATCAAGGGGCTGGACGCTTGGATCGGCACGGAACTGACGCAGGATGCCCGCGACTACCTGAAGGATATGGGCGCCGCCAGCGCAAGCAACGGCGCGGTGGGGCTCTACCATGTGGAAAACCTTACGCCCGAAGCGCGTGAGCTTGGCGACGCGCTCATCACGCAGGACGCGCGGGTATATGTAATCGACGACGAGGAGCTTATGCGGGTGAAGGCCGGCTACCCCTGCATCTGGAAGAGTGAAACGGCTGCGCCCAAACTGTGCTTTGTGGGCTGCCCGCATCTATCGCTGCGGCAATTGCACACGTGGACGGAACGTCTCCTGAAAGCTCTGCAAAATGTGGGCAGGCAAAAGGTGGCCATACCCACCGTATTCACCGCCGCGCCCGGCGTGCTGGAAGCCTTTGAAAAAACCGATGATTTCGCAAAGTTGAAAAACGCCGGGGTGGTGACAAGCTACATTTGTCCGCTCATGTATATGAACAATCCGCTTTGCGGCAAGATGCCGGTTATCACCAACTCCAACAAGCTGCGCACGTATACATCGGCGCGGTATTATGAAAGTGACGAGATACTGCAACGAATTTGCGGGGAGGTGCGCCAGGTATGAAGCAGTTTAAAGGACGCGTGGTTGTGCCGGGTACGGTTACGGCAGAGGCGTTGGTATCCCGCGAGGGGTTTAACACGCTGGCGAGCTTTCAAAAAAGCTTGATGTTTGGCGATAAGGACGCCACCTGCTCCGATCAGAACAACCCCGACATCTACGGGAAAGCCATGCATGGCAAGGCGCTGTGCCTGCCGCAAACCATTGGCTCCACCACGGGGGGCATGGTGATTTATTGCGCTGCCGCGCTCTCAAAAGAGCCGGCGTGCCTGCTCTTCAGCAAGCCCATCGATTCGCTCGCGGCGGCGGGGGTTATATTGGCGGATGTGTGGACGGACGCCTCCATGCCCACGGTGGATAGTCTGGGCGACGAGTTTCTTAAGGCCGTGGAAACCGGCATGACGGTAACCATCGCGGAAGATGGGTTGGTGTATATAGAATAGCCCCCTTCGGTATTCTATAGCTGATCCTGCGGGTTCGGGCTGTATTGATAAACGTTTTCAATGCTTATCGATACAGCCCGATGGAAGAAACGGTTTGGATTAAGCTACGCGAATTCTGCCTGATTTTCCTCAGTTTGTGATCGTTTTTCCGGTGCTCGCGTCAAACAGGTGGATCTTTTCAGCGTTGATTGAAAAATAAATATCCTTTCCGATTTTCGCGTCGGAGGCGACCCGGATCCACGCGACCGCTTTGCTGCCGGCAAAATCAAAATAAACCAGCGTCTGCGAGCCCATCATTTCAGAAATATCAATGGAGGCGGCATATGCATTGACAGCGTCCTTGCCGGTTGTTTCCAGGATATCCTCCGGGCGGACGCCCAGAATGACCTTTGAGCCAATATGCTTGTCGAGAACGCCGCCTTTGTTCTTGCCCGGCGGAATAACAAGCGACTCATCCCGCATGGTAACGACATATTCGTTATGCGATTGATAAAGCGTCCCTTCAAAAAAGTTCATCGGAGGCGATCCGATAAACCCGGCCACAAACAGATTCCCCGGATAATGATACAGCTTCGCGGGCGTATCGACCTGTTGGATAATCCCGTCTTTCATCACGACGATCCTGTCGGCCATTGTCATGGCTTCCGTCTGGTCATGGGTCACGTAAACAAAAGTCGTACCGACTTTTTGATGCAATTTGGAAATTTCGGTGCGCATCTGCGTTCTGAGCTTTGCGTCAAGATTGGACAGCGGCTCATCCAGCAAAAACACCTTTGGATGCCTGACGATGGCCCGCCCCAAGGCGACGCGTTGCCGCTGGCCGCCGGAAAGCTGCCTGGGTTTTCTTTTCAGCAAGGGCTTCATATCGAGTATGTTGGCCGCCTCCAGAACCCTTTTTTCGATTTCATCCTTTGGCGTTTTTCTCAATGTCAAGCCAAAGGCCATGTTCTGATATACGTTCATATGAGGATATAACGCATAGTTTTGAAACACCATCGCAATATCCCGATCCTTTGGAGAAACTTCATTGACGACCGAGTCGCCAATTTTAAGCTCCCCTTCGGTGATTTCCTCAAGCCCCGCTATCATTCTCAACGTCGTTGATTTACCGCAGCCCGAAGGCCCCACCAATACAACGAATTCTTTGTCCGCAATTTCAAGATTAAAATTTTTAACGGCTTCAAACTCTTCTTTCCTGCCGCCATATACTTTTCGAATATTCTTCAGGGAAATACTCGCCATGTCCGCCGTCCTCCGCTCTCCCGCTTGTTTTTTGTTTTCCACTTCAGTTCTATTGCAATTCCACTTCCAGTTTGGCGTTTTTAGCAATTTTGGATATTTCACAAATCAATGTCTTCGATTGGTGTACATTCTACATGTTTAACAGTCCGCAGATAAACTCGTCCAACACCGGAACATCTTCCTCTGCGGCTTGCCAAATCTGCCTCATGTCAAGCTGCCAGTAACCATGCGCCGCGATGTTCCTAACCGCAACAATCTGAACCCACTCAATCTGCGGGTGTCGATCCTTAAAATCGTCTGAAAGCCGGTTGGCGCACTCTCCGATTGTAAGCAACGACATTGACAGCGCGCGCTGCAATGTTTCGTCGCGTAAAAATTCTTGCTGTGATGTTTTCCCCGTCACGCTTTTGATGTAGCGCAGTTCGTCGGCAATGCGTTCAATATTTGCTCGGTCACGCTCACTCACAGGATCTTCTCCGTTCGCGACGCGCGCAATTGATCAGGGCGGGCAAGCGGCAGCGTAACCACGTCAACAGGCAGGCCGAGTGAGCGCGAAAGCTCCTCTCGGAACCCCATAACCTTAAATATCGATGGCACGGGCACGGCAAATCGAACGAGGAAATCCGCGTCGGAATTTTCGTTTGCCGTACCGTCCGCATATGAGCCGAAAAGCTCAAGGCTCACAACGTCATATTTCTTTGCGAGGGGTCTGGCCCTATCACGTATCGTTTCAAGAGTAAGCATACTTTACCGCCTTTGGGGAAGCTCTAAAAACCCTGCCCGGACCCACCATCCGGCGAGACAATATCGCCCAAGTCGG
>JAISXK010000035.1 GCA_031270585.1 Clostridiales bacterium
CTCTTCCTTCTTCACCATGCCGTCGTGCAGGCTGTCGGCTATGCTGCGTATGGAGGCAATGGGCGTGCGCAGTTCGTGGCTTACGTTTGCCACATAATCGCGCCGGGTCTGTTCCAGCCGCGTTTGCTCGGTGATATCCTGTATGAGCGCCACCGCGCCCGCATGGCGGTTTTTTTGACCCAACAGGCCCGCTACGGTGATTTGCAGCCGCCTGTCGCCCATAAGCGCCGCGTGGTAATGCAAATCCCCGTTTCCGGCTTCCTCTAAAATATCGGGGCAAACCTCTGTCAACCGCGCGAGCGCAAGGCCGTCGTCCCCCTTTTTCGCGCCCAGCAGCCGCGCCGCCGCGGGATTGCAATGCGTTATGCGGCCGCCGGCATCCACGGCTATGATGCCCTCGCGCAAACCGTCCAGCACGCTTTGCAGACGGTTGCGCTCCAACACCAGCGCGCCTATGGTTTGTGAAAGCGCCTCGGACAATTCGTTTAAGGATTTGCCCAGTTGGCCCACCTCGTCATTCTCATGCGCGTCCGCCCGCACGGAAAAATCGCCCTTTGCCATCGCCTGGGCGGCCTTGCTCATCTGCAAAAGCGGACGCGTAAAGCTGCGCGATCCAAAATAGGCCGTGACGACCATCACGCAAAGCACCATCAGCACGCTGATCACCAGCGCGGAATTCAGCCCGCTGAGCGCCGTATTGACTTCGGTCAGTTGCTTGGTTAAAAACACCGCGCCGGTCACCTCGGCATCCACCCCATATATGGGCGTGCCCACCACAATGCCAAGGTCGGCCGTGGCGGTGACAAGCAAATTGGTTTCGCCGTTTAAAATATCCGGCAGATAGGCATGCAGCGCACCCAGCGCCTCTTCGCCTTCAAAGGTGGCGGCGCGGCTAAGCCATGTGCCGTCGCCCGGATAAATGTGTACGGAAGCGTCCCACATGGATTTATCCAGCGTCATATTCATCAAAATTTCCAGCGTGCGGGTCGTGATTTCGCCGCGCTGGTATTGCGACATGATTTCGCTTAAACCCCTTGCCCGCGGGATGATCTCCTTCGCCTTGATGTTGGCGAATACGTTGCGGCTGGTAAAGGTAAAAACACCCGCCGTCAACAGCGCGTTGACGAAGAGTGTCAACAACAAAAACAGCAGCAGTTTTTTGAGCAGCCCGCTTTTCATTTACCCGCCTCGAATTTATACCCCACGCCGTAGACCGTTTTGATGCCCCAGGCTACCCCCTCCTGCGGCAGCTTTTGGCGGATGCGCTTGATCTGCGTGTCTACGGCGCGCGTATCGCCAAAGTAATCGTAGCCCCACACCAGCGAGAGTATCTGCTCGCGCTCGTATACCCTGCCGGGGTTTGATGCGAGCAGGTATAATATTTCCACCTCCTTGGGGGTAAAGGGTATGCTGTTTCCGTCATAACGCACATCGTAGTTGCCGGCGTTGATTTCAAGCTTATCAAAACGCAGCGCCTGCGCGGGCTCTTTTTTTTGCTGGTTGAGCCGCCGCAGCACGGCCTTCAGGCGCGCCACAACCTCTCTTGAGCTAAAGGGCTTTACGATATAATCGTCCGCGCCCAGTTCCAGGCCCAGTATGCGGTCGATCTCCTCACCCTTGGCGGTGAGCATGATGATGGGCGTCAAGCTGTTTTGGCGCACCTCGCGGCACACCTCTATGCCGGATTTTCCCGGCATCATCAAATCAAGCAGTATGAGGTCGGGCTTTTCGCTTTGCACCATATCAAGCGCCTCCAGGCCGTTGTAGGCCGAGGCGTAGGTGAAGCCCTCGCTGGTAAGATACATGCCCAATGTTTCGTGTATGATACTTGTATCATCCGCAATCAAAATATGGGGTGGTTTCGGCACGCGGCGCATCCTCCTTCAATACTGCCAAGTTTATTAATCAAATTATAGTCTTTTTAACCCGGATACACAACAGTGCCCGGCAAGACGCCACAATTGTACAATATTTCGCCAAAGTTTTGATTGTTTTTGTGATATTACTCCGCACCCAAACAGTAGGAAAGATTTTTATGGTGAAAGAAGGCAGCAACCTTTTCTTTTTTATGCTGCAAGCGGCGCATAAAAGATTGTACTTTATGGCGCATGTCCCTTTTTGTGCGAGGGTGGTCGCCGGAGGGAACATTCTATTTTCAATGCGTGGTTCAAAATCAGGAACACCTTGCGTGGTGCATCTTTCGCCAAACGTTTCAGAAAATCCAGCAGCAATTGTCGGGTCATTTTTAATTGCTCCGGCGTTTTGCTTATGATTGTCGTTCGTATTTCCCGCTCCTCGTTGGGTGTCAAGACCCGCCCCGAATCCTTCTTGCACCCACTCTTTTGGGTCTGTATCCCCGACAACCCACCCACCTGATATCCCTGCCATATTTGGCTGACACGTCCTTCGTAAATCCCGACGATTTCAGCAATTTCACTGCCTTTCTTCCCTTGCTTCTTCAGGCGTATCACCTACTTACGAACGGCATACAGTTCATCGTTATTCAACTTGCGCATATCTATCTTTTCCATGTTTCTATTATCGCATAGTTGTCTCTTCGTTTCCACTGTTTGGGTTCAAAGTAATATCGAGATGGCATTATTTTTGTGCTGAACTTTCCGTGCTACATTTTTCAGCGATCTTCAAAAAACTCGTAACAACAGGCGATGGATTAGCCCTATGCACAAAGCCAAAAGTATAGGGAGAAGTCTCATAAGGTATAGCCACAAAAAGATCCATATCGGCCTCATCTTCAGCCAGTAAATAATCGAAATAGATGGCATTCCCCATCGCCGTTTCAAGTTTTCTGCTAATGAAATCATGATAACGCTTATATGTAACTCCTAGGGAAGGAGCCTCGATTTGTTCATTCCCAAAACAATCAGTTTGCGAGGTACTTAACAATATAGTTTGTCCTTCCAGATCGGCAGTACATACTTTCTCTTTCCGTGCCAAGGGATGTGTCTTGCTGACTATGCAATATGGGATACTTTCAAGAATGGGAAAGAAATCGAGCCCATATTGTTCGATGGTACGGATATAAAAACTCTCACACAAATCAAATTTCTTATCCATCAATTCTGCAAATCTATAATTCGAATCAGTATATACGATATCTAATTCGATCTCTGGAAAAGCATTCTTGAATTCATACGAAATTTGATAGAGAAACGTTGAGGTTATTTCATGAGATGTCCCAATAAGGAGCTTATCTCCAATAAAGCTCGTTTCATGACAACGCTTACGTAAGGATTCCGCATACACTAACAAATGCTTAGCCCCTTCATATAGGTGCTCTCCTGCAGGCGTAAGGGTAACCCCCTGAAAATTTCTATAAAAAAGTGACGCACCTACGCTCTGCTCAAGAAGTTGAATCTGCTGTAATAATGCCTGAGTTGAAATGTGCATGGCTTTTGCGGCCTTAGAAAAACTTCCGTGATCCGCTATGGATATAAATGATCGAAAATGATTAAAATTCATGATTGGCCCCTAATAGCTTTAAGTTTTTCCTTGTATCCTATGAAAGTGTATTCTACTTCCAACCTCATAGTGGCAGCTTTATAATTAGAAAGTGCAGTATTCGAATTATATCATATCAAACAACAATTTGGAGGACAGTATGAAAAAAGCGCAAAAAGTTACGGCAATTCTATTATGTCTACTGATGACTATGGGAATGCTGGCGTGCCAGCCCGCTCCTGCAGAACCAAACCCCCAACCAAGTAGTGAGCCGGCGCCTGAAGAGCCAGCACCTGCTGAAACTGAACCCGGCTTTATCCCCGGAATATATTCCAGCGTTTCCAAGGGAATGTATGGAGATGTTCCTGTTAGCGTTACAGTTTCAGAAACAACGATTGAAGCGATTAGCGTAGGCGAAAACATCGAAACATTGGGGGTGGGAGATATTGCGGCCGAACTGTTGCCTGGGCGAATCATAGAAACGCAATCTCTTGCGGTCGATGTTGTCACTGGCGCAACGATTACGAGTTACGCAATTATAGACGCTACGAAAAAAGCATTGACGGAAGCCGGTGGGGATATTGCCGCACTTACCGAAGCTCAACCGACAACCCCTCTCGAGGTTGGCGAAGCGGAAGAAGTTGATGTGGTTATCGTAGGCGCAGGGTTAGCAGGGATCAATGCGGCCTACGATCTTAAACTTAAAAATCCCGATATTTCCTATATTCTGCTTGAAAAACGCGATGTCATCACCGGCTCTCTGCCTCTATCCGGCGGAACTATTTTTGCCACTACTTCCAAACTTCATGAACCTATGGGTCTCGAATCCTCTATTTCCGACGTGATACAACTCATGGAGTACGCAGCGGGTGGGCCTGTGCGCAATGAGCTGATCACAGCCATTTATTCCAACTCCGAAGAACTGTTTAATAGGCTCTATGACTGGGGTGCGCCTTATTATACCGAAGAAAACTATTATAACCCCTATACCACCGTTAACCCCATACCCAGCAATTCTTCTGCCAATGCAAATGTTTATACATTCTTTTCTAACGGTTCCGGTGGAGGATATGCACGGTTCTACTACGATTTAATTGCAAAGGATCCCATTAATCTGCGTACACATTCGGAAGTGACGGATCTCCTTGTTTCTGATGGCAGAGTAACTGGAGTAAAGGTGCAAGATCGGGAGAAAGAATACGAAATCCATGCGAAAGCTGTTCTTTTGACAACCGGCGGTTTCGGCTCAAATCCCGCATATGTGGAGGAATATTCTCCAAATTATGTAGGAGGAATTAATCGAAGTAACTCTGGAGCAATGGGAGACGGCATTGCTTTGACGAGACAGTTCGGCACCGAAGTCGTAGGGAATAGTATGATATCGGGCGGCCTTCGCGCCTCTTACACACTTGATGCAATTGGCTCTACGTTTATTGTTGCCTCCACAGGTGAACGTGTCGGCAACGAGGCGAATACGTTCGAGATAGTCAACGTATTAACAAGTGGAACGGATACTCTATATATGTTATTTGACAGCAAGTTTGCGAACGCAGATAAACTGCAAGAGCACCTTGCAGCAGGCCTAGTCGAACCTTATGATACTCTGGAGGAATTGGCTGAGGCAAAGGGTATCGACGCTGCTGCTCTCGTGGCTACCGTGATTGCATACAATGAGGCGATTGATGCAGGGGAAAGCCCCGGCTTAGGACTCCCTGTAGAACGGGCTATCAAGCTTGATACTGCCCCTTACTATGCGGAGAGAATATATAATAGCTGGTCGGGATCCGTACCGGGCATTAAAGTGGATGATCTGATGCGTGTTCTGGATGGCTCGGATCAACCGATACCAGGTCTGTATGCTGCCGGTGAGCTTACAACTGGGAACATGTACTATGGAGGTTTCCCAGGGTTGGGTGTTGCCGGAAGTTATGCAACCTATTCGGGTCCCTATGCAACGAGAAATATCGCCGATGAGTTGAGGTAACCATAATGATTTCCAACAAAAAAAGGTTTTTTAAAATGCTAAAACGAAATGTTTCAATTTTTTGCATGCTATTACTAAATTTCAATTAAAAAACTTGTATTTAGTAATCACTTATCATCAAATTAAGGAGGAAATAAAATGAGCGTTTCAAATGGGAGACTTGAAGGAAAAGTCGTGCTTATAACAGGCGCGGGCAATGGCATGGGCTTCGCAACAACAAAGCTCTTTCTCGAAGAAGGCGCAAGGGTGGTTGCGGCGGATATTTCTGAGAAAGATTTAGCGCAGTGGAATGGCGTCGAGAATGTCGTTCCAGTGCTTGCCGACATTACCAAACTTGAAGATATCGAGCGGATGGTTGGAGAGGCCGAAAAAAGGTTCGGCAGATTGGACGCAGTATGCAATATTGCGGGAATCAACGACCTTTGCTATCCGCTTGAAGAGACCGATGATGCACGGTGGGACAAAATACACAATATCGACCTCAAAGCCCCGTTTCGGATATGCCGCAGGGCTATCCCGACTATGGTAAAAGGCGGCGGCGGATCTATCGTTAATATCGGCTCCTATGCAGCGGTCCGGGGAAATCACGGACCAAGCTATACGGCGGCTAAAGCTGGAATTAACGGATTGACAAAAAGTATTGCTGTGGAATATGGCAAAAAAGGTATTCGGTGCAATG
>JAISXK010000110.1 GCA_031270585.1 Clostridiales bacterium
GGCGGCGCCGCACAGGCAAACGCGGATACCGCTAAGAGCGCCACGAGCACGGTTGCAAGCAATTTCTTCATGTGATGTTCCTCCTGAAAATGTTTATTACCAAAAAGCGTGCGGCCCGGGCCGCAAACCATTTGAATCACGAGATCCGGCGGATGGAAATATATAAATGTGACAAAAAATTTAACATGACGGAATTATACTCCCGCCACCGAAGCCTGTCAACAAAAAAATGCAGGATATATAATTAACAATTTCATCATTAAATATAATATATAACTAAAATATTAAAAAATGGCTAATTTGCTGGACATTTTTACATGGAAACACGCGATAGAAGAGAAAGCGCGAGTAATATTGAAATAAAAAATATTTTAAATTGCATTTTTGAATTGCGGTTGGGTGTTGCCCGCATTTCTTTACGCGGGTTTTTTCGTCCCTCTGTTCCGTATCCTTTTTCTTTTTATGCGGCGGCTTGCGCAATAGCACAATGGCCAGATATAGTACCGCGATCCCCGCAAACACGCCCGCCATGCCTTTGCCCATGATGGGCGGCGCAGCTAAAAACGCCTGTACGTTCATACTATCCCCTTATTCCGCTATCAGTTTGATGAGTTTGATAAGGTGATCAGGTTTGCAAGCACCTTTTGCGCCGTATCCGAAAGCGCGTTGAGCACGCCGCATGCGCGTATCAGGCTGCCAAACATCAAAAACCCAATCAGCGCTGCGGATTCCGGCGCTACTACGCCTGCAATCATGGTTACGATGATGGGGAACAGTATGCGCGTGGTTTTGGATATCCCTTTATACGCAAAATAGGAGTATGCGCGCAAGCATGCCGGTATTGAATCAAAAGGCGGATTGAGCCGCCGCAGAGAGCGCGGAAAAAAGATTGGAGATATGAACGCGGCAGAACACGCGAAGGAGATGATGGGATTATGGAAAAGTACGGATACGTCCGCGTATCGTCGCAGGACCAGAACGAGGACAGGCAGTTGATCGCAATGCGCGAATTGAACATACCCGCCGGACAGATATATACGGATAAAATTTCCGGCAAAGGCTTTGAGCGTCCCGCCTACACAGCCCTGTTGAAAAAGCTGAAATCCGGCGATCTTGTTTACGTCAAGAGCATAGACCGTTTGGGACGCAATTATGAAGAAATACAAAACCAATGGAGATTGCTGACAAAGGAGCGCGGCGCGGACATTGCCGTGATCGACATGCCCCTGTTGGACACGCGGCTGAACAAGGATTTAATGGGGACGTTTATTGCCGATCTGATCTTGCAGATATTGTCTTTCGTGGCGCACAGCGAGCGCGACAACATAAAAAAACGCCAAGCGGAAGGCATTGCGGCGGCACGTTTGCGGGGCGTTCGCTTTGGCCGCCCCGCCAAAAAGCCGCCTGAAAATTTCTCCGTTTTGGTACGCCAATGGGAACGCGGGAAACTGCGCACAAAAGACCTGATGGCGCAATCCGGCCTGTCGGAAACCACGCTGTACAGGCGTCTCAGAGAACATGGAATCGTCCGCAGGAAATAACAATTCCGCCAAAAAGTCTACCTTTTGACAGAAGCCCATCGGCGACGGGTATGGGCAAAAATCCCAAAGTATCACTGCCGATTTACAAAAAATCTTCTAAAATACGGTTGTTCCAACAGGAAAATGGGAGTATAATGCGTTTAGTCAGATGTTGCCAAAAGGTAGACATTTTGACTATGCCCGGTCGCTCAGTTACAACGAAATAATGCCGAAATCCGGCTTGTCGCGGCTATTATTTTTGAATAAGGTGTATGATGTGAATATCAAAAAAACCGCCTTCAAATATCAGGGACGAAAAAATTCAATGGTATCGCTGTTTGTCATATCCGTTGCCGTCGTGCTGGCCCTCTGCCTGTACACGGGAATGGAAATGAGCAATTTTTCAGAATCTTTTTATCAGGAGACCGAATATCGTTTGTTGACTGTGAGCCGTTACGCCGCCGAACTTGTGACGGCCCGGGAACTGGATGAATTGCAAACACCGGAGGATTTGAACAAGCCCATCTTTAACGATTTGCGTCAACGAATGGTTACGTTCGCGGATGAAAACAATATCCTGTTTGTGTATTATATGCGAAACACCGACGAAAATTTGGCGCAGTATATTCTCGATAATGATCTCACGGAAGAAACCGTCGATCTGACCACAGAACCGTTTGAATGGGAGGAAAAAGCCCTTGTTGCGCTGCATGACCGCGTTGCCGCCGCTGAAGTGTACCAATATTTGATTGGATATGAACATTTGATTTCAGGCTTTGCCCCCGTTTTTGATGCTGACGGGCAAGTGGCCGCAGTTGTTGGCGTCGATATTCTGGACGAACAACTCATTGAAATTCACAATACCATGAACATACTCATACCATTGCTTGCTTTCGGTGTGCTGATTGTTTTTGTTTGCGGCTCGCTGAATGTGTTCATGTATAATCGCGCTGACGAGGATCGCATGAAACTGTCGGCAGAGGTTGAAAAAGGAGATATCGACCCACTGGTCGGCATTTACAACAGGCGGTTTTTTGATAAGCGTATAAACCGGCTGCTGGATTCCTTATCCCGTTCGGGCAGTTTGCTTGGCCTGCTGATGATTGATGTAGATTTTTTCAAAGAATACAACGATACTTATGGCCATTTGAGGGGCGATAACTGTTTGCGGCTTGTCGCGGAAAATCTTCGAAAAGGCATCAGGCGCGAAGATGATTTCGTCGCGCGGTATGGCGGTGATGAGTTTGTCGCCGTTCTGCCCAACACAGATGAAACCGGGACGCGCGAGGTCGCGGACAGATTTCTTGAAAATGTGCGAAACCTCAACATTCCCCATGAAGCAAGCGCCGTGGCAAAACGTGTCACGGTTTCAATCGGACTTGTCTCTGTCAAAGTTGAAAACGGCGATGGTTGGGACGACTATATAAAACGCGCGGACGAAGCGCTTTATTTGTCAAAGCAAAATGGCCGTGACCGGTGCAGTTATTTAAATTTTACTGATACCGGTTCCCTTCATAACGCGGATTCTTGACAGCGGGACGCAGGCAGTTTGGCGAGTGGCTTGGGGTTGATGATTTTGATATGGCGGCGTTTGACTTGGATGACATGAACTTCCGGCTCAAAAAAGATACCGCGCATGTACAAGCACTATTATGAGGACGGATTGTTTCCGACACAGAAGTCAATCGATAGGATTGAGCGCAAATATCTACGGAGAAAGCCATGACACGCAGGAAACCGATCATCGCCAATGGCAATGTGCAAATATGGGCCGCGCAGCCGAAATTCGCATACGCGGCCCATAGTATGTCGATTTATGGTAAATTAAAACATTAAATGTCCATATTCGCGATCCCTTCCAATATGCGGTCCAGCAGCAAAGCTATCCGCCCCGCAGCGGCATTACCCGCCGCCTGCACCTCGGCATGTGAGAGCGGCGTTTTTGATACGCCGGCCGCCATATTGGTTATCAGCGAAAGACCTATTGTTTTTAGTCTGCAATGCGCGGCTACGATAGCTTCCGGCACGGTAGACATCCCAACGGCGTCCGCGCCCATTGTGCGCGCCATGCGTATTTCCGCCGGCGTTTCATAAGAGGGGCCCGAGAACATCATATATACGCCTTCGCGTAACCGCAGCCCCATTTTACCGGCCTGTTCCATGATTTTGCCTCTGATAGACGCACTGTACACATCGCATAAATCGGGAAAACGGGGGCCGAATTCATCCATATTTTCCCCTATCAGCGGGTGACTGCCCGAAAAGTTAATATGATCCGCAATCAGCATAATATCGCCCACGGCAAAGCCTGTGTTTACGCCGCCTGCCGCGTTGGTAATGATAAGATATTCTATGCCAAGCTTTTTCATGATGCGCACACCTATGGTCGCCATGCGCTGTGAGTGCCCTTCGTAATAGTGCACCCTGCCTTGCATGGAGATGATGGGCAGGTTATCACGTTCGCCCATTATAAAGCGCGCGGCATGCCCCGGCACGCTGGATGAGGGGAACCCCGGTATATCTCTGTAGTTCACACTGGAAGCGTTGTAGAAACCGTTTGCGTACATACCCAGTCCCGAACCCAGTATCAACCCTACCTTGGGCGGGCGGCCGCTGTGCCGGGATATGATATTTACCGCCGTATCAATTACGTTTTGCATGCTATCCCTCCAAAAGTGGCAAAAAAGATTCGCCGCACGGCCATTTATCCTGCGTCAGGTATTCATATATGGTTGCGCCCACGTCGGCAAAGGTTTTGCGTGTGCCGATATCCACATTGGGCTTTACGCAGCCGCCATATAGCGTCAGCGGAATGTATTCGCGGGAATGATCGGTGCTTTTTGTGGTGGGGTCGCATCCATGATCCGCCGTAATGATCAACAGATCGCCTGGACGCATCGCCCGCGTAATAGCGGGCACACTGGCGTCAAAGCGCTCCAAAGCCCGCGCATACCCCTCCACATCGTTTCTATGGCCGTAGAGCATATCAAAATCCACCAGATTCACAAACAGAAAATCAAACTTTTCTTCCTCCATAAACCGTATGGTTTCCGCAACGCTGTCCTTATTGTTTTTTGTATGGTTGGATAGCGCGAGGCTGCGGTTGCCGAAGATATCCTCTATTTTGCCAATGCCGCCGTTGATCATGCCGCGCTTTGCAAAATCGTCCAATATGGTTTTTCCGGGCGGGTCTATGGAAAAATCCCTTCTGTGTTCGGTGCGGGTATAGGCGCCGCTTTTGCCGATAAACGGACGCGCAATCACCCGGCCCACCAAATAATCGCCAACCAACAGGCCGCGCGCGATCTCGCACATATGGTATAGCTCATCCAGCGGGATAACCTTCTCATGCGCCGCGATTTGAAATACGCTGTCTGCGGAGGTGTATACGATGGGATACCCCGTCTTTGCGTGCGCATCACCCAAAAGCCGGATGATTTCGGTACCCGAAGCGGGTTTGTTGTAAAGGGTTTTTCGCCCCGTGCGCTTTTCAAATTCTTTTATGATTTCTTCGGGGAACCCATGCGGGTATGTGCGCAGCGGTCGCGCCATGGGTAAGCCCGCAAGTTCCCAATGGCCGCTGGTGGTATCCTTGGCGTGTGTGCGCTCAGCCGCCTTGCCAAACGCGCCTGCAGGTGAAGTTACAGCGGGCAGCCCGCTGCTGTTGATGTTGCCCAGACCCAGATTGAGAAGATTGGGTATATCCAGTGTTTTTCTGTATTTATAGATATTTCCCAGCGTATGTGAACCCTCGTCATGAAAATCCGCCGCGTCGGGCATCTCGCCTATCCCAACGCTATCCATTACAATCAAAATAACGCGCTTTTGCATCACCGCACCTCCTTTGGTATGAATTTTGCACATTCCATGCTTACTTAGTATATCGTTTTTGGAACTGCTTTACAAATCGGATTGCAGTTGATGGATAAAGCCCCTTGTAATCAAAAAAGCGGCGGGCAGGTAAAACTATCCGCCGCACCGCGTCAAGACAATATTGGTTTTGTTTATTATCTAATTTATCTAATTTAGGGTTGACGTTTATTTTGCCGCGTGGTAACCTAATACTTACCGTTAAAGCGGTGGCGTCGCGGGGTGGAGCAGTCTGGTAGCTCATCGGGCTCATAACCCGAAGGTCGTAGGTTCAAATCCTTCCCCCGCAACCAATTGATGCGCATACCGGAAGGTGTGCGCATCCTGTGATGTGGCGGCGTAGCTCAGCGGTT
The DNA here is from genome assembly GCA_031270585.1 of Clostridiales bacterium. GTDB lineage: Bacteria > Bacillota > Clostridia > Christensenellales > CAG-138 > JAISXK01. The sequence goes on from JAISXK010000110.1 coordinate 5,744, forward strand.
AGAGCATTCGGTTCATATCCGAAGTGTCGAGAGTTCAAATCTCCCCGCCGCTACCAAGAAAAAGGCCCGTAACTTCCAGGTTATTGGGCTTTTTATTTGCAAAAAAATCATGTTATATTATCGCCCCGGCAACTTTCCGGCAACTGTTTATTCAGAGCTTCCAATACGGCGGCCAAGACCGGAGACGAAAACACCGGATTTAAGGGAATACCTGAATACGGGCCCGACGGTATGGGCGTTAGCGCGGTTCACGGGGAAAGCGTGCTGATTGCGGGTATGATTTTTGACGCGTCCATTGCAAACGGCGACAATATTGTGTATTCTAAGATTGGCAGTGAACCGGAGGACATTCGAGGCATTGCCGATACATTGCGTAATAACGGATACACGACGCGTTTCATTTCAGTTGAGTTGCCGACAGAAAAAGCGCTGGAGCGCAACGTAAACCGCTTTAATGAGAAAAGAAGACTTATTGACCCGGAATGAATCGTAAGCGTTGGGGATAAGCCGACAAGAACATATTTTAAACTCAAACAGGAAGGAGCGTTTGACACCTATGAGCGATACTCAACAGACGTTGAAAGAGGACTACCAGCAGTCAAAATACTGGAAGGAGAGCGT
>JAISXK010000002.1 GCA_031270585.1 Clostridiales bacterium
CTGACCGCTTTTCTTACAAACGCACGTGATTCATATGGTTAAAGCCCCCTGCGGAAGGCTGCGCAAGCGGTTTTAACCTGATAATACTAATCGGTGCCCTCTGCGCCGCATTGTGTTCTCGCACAATGCGGCGCGACTTTTTGGTATGCTTCACAAATACAAACGCAGTAAAAACGCAGCGGCAATGCACAAGGGCGTTGCTTCCCGCAGGCAAAGCTATGTGCGTAATATAGCCCCCTTATCCTCCAGCGCCCGGATAATGGCCGCCATAGCGGCGGTAATATCCTCATCCGTCAGGGTGCGATCATCCTTGCGTAGCACGAACGAATACGCCAGGCTCTTTTTCCCTTCCGGTATGCCGCCGCCGCGAAACACGTCAAACAATCGCACGTGCTCCACCAGCACGCCGGTGCCGGCGTTTTCGATCACGGCTTTAAGCGCGTCGGCCTCGGTATCCTCATCCACCTGCACGGCCACATCGCGCTGCACAACGGGGTAGCGCGGGGCGGGCGCGTATGTACGTTCGCGGCTGTACAGCCCAAGCAGCGCATTAAAGGAAAGTTCCGCCACATATACGCGCGCGTTCACATCAAAAGCGGCCGTCACATCGGGGCGCGCTTCACCCATCTCACCTACGCATACGTCGCCGGCATAGATTTGCGCCCTCCGGCCAGGATGTAGCCAGGGCGCTCCGCCGCGCACAAAGCGCGCTATCGTCAACACACCCAGGCTTTCCAAAAGCTCCTCCACAGCGCCCTTGAGCGAGTAAAAATCCTCTCCCGCGCCGAAGCATATAATGCCTATCATCTTGCGTTCCTCCGGCAGGGTGGGGTTATTGTCAATATGTACGTTGCCCACCTCAAAAAAGCGGCCATGCCCGGTACGCCGGTTGATGTTCAGCGCTACTGTTTTGAGCATGCCCGGCACAAGCGTTGTGCGCATCAGGCCCTGATCCTCTCCAAAGGGGTTCATAATCTTTACCGCCCGCCGGCGTTCGTCGCCGTCTTCCAGCAGCAGCGCGTCAAGCGTCGCGGGGCCTATAAAGTTATAGTTATACATCTCATACGCGCCCGCAGCGGCCAAAGCGTCCTTGATGTCATCCTCCATACAGAAAGGGCGCGTTATCCGTCCACGTAAGGTGCCGCCGCGCATCAATGTGGGCGCGATGTTGTAATACCCGTAGATACGCGCCACCTCTTCGGCGATATCCCAATCGGTCTCTATGCCGTCTTCAATATCCAGCCGGTAATGCGGCACCGCAAGCGTCAGCGCGTCGCCATCCGGTACGGCGGAAATGTTGATTTTGTCAAGTATGTCGGCCATCTGCTGTCCGGTGAAGGTGGTATCAATGATTTTATTAATGTGCGAAACGCTTGCGCGCATCTGCCTGTCTCCGAGCCGCACAGCGCATACATCTATGGTATCACCCACAACGCGGCCGGCCTTTAGCTGGGTCACCAGTTCTATTGCGCGGTCAAGCGCTTTTTTGGCGTTCACGGCCTCTGTCCCCTTGATAAAGCGCGCGGCGGCGTCGGTCGTGTGGCGAAGCTTTCTTGCCGTGGCGCGAATATTGCCGCGTTCAAACACCGCCGCCTCAAATAGCGCCACCTTGGTTTCGGGCTTGATTTCGGAATTTTCGCCGCCCATCACGCCGGCTATACCCACGCCCTTTTTGGGGTCGGCGATCAGCAGCATGGATGGATCCACCGGCCTGTCCTTGCCATCCAGCGTGCGCACCGTTTCGTTTTCAAGGGCGTTGCGCACCACGATCTGCCCATCTGTTACACAGGCAAGGTCAAACGCATGCATAGGGTGACCATACTCGACCATTACAAAGTTAGTAATATCTACAATATTGTTGATGGGGCGTAAGCCCACGCTACGCAGCTTCTTTTGCATCCAAAGGGGTGACGGCTCTATCACGATATCCGTTACCACGCACGCGGCATACCGTGGGCAAAGCGCGCTGTTTTCTACGGTAACGCCGGCATAATCACCGGCATGGCCAGTTCTTGCTACCTCGGTGATAACGGGCTCCACAAACCGCTGGTTCAGCGCCGCCGCGACCTCACGGCATATGCCGATAATGCTCTGGCAATCCGGTCTGTTAGGTGTCGGCTCAACATTGAATACTATGTCATCCATACCTACCGCCACAGCGATGGGCGTACCGGGCGCGGGCGCGTCCCGCAGATCCAGCAGGCCGTACACCTCGCTGCCGGGATAGTCGGCGTCAGTCATGCCCAGTTCCTTGCCGGAGCAGAGCATGCCCTCGCTGATTACGCCGCGCATCTCGGTAGGCGTGATGAAAACATCTCCCGGCAATCTGGCCCCCGGCAGCGCCACAGGTGTTAGCATACCGGCGTATACATTGGGCGCGCCGCACACAACAATGCGCTCCTGTCCGTCTCCGGCGTCCACGGTGCACACGCTTAACTTATCCGCGTTGGGGTGGCGTTCCACCATATTTACGCGCCCCACCACAACGCCCTCCACATCGGGCAGCTCGTCGAAAATTTCCGCGATTTCAAAGCCGCGCCACATCATTTTTTCTATAAACTCCTCATGGGTTACGGTATAGCTTACATATTCCTTCAGCCATTTCAAAGGTAATTTCATATCGCTTATCCCTCCTTAAAACTGCGAAAGAAAACGCGCGTCGTTTTCATAGTGTAGCCGAATATCGGTAATGCCGTATTTCAGGCTTGCCATCCTGTCCACACCCAAGCCAAGGGCAAACGCGCTCCACTCCATAGGGTCAAGCCCGCAATTTTCAATTTCATGCGGGTTGGTCACGCCGCAGCCCAGTATCTCCAGCCAGCCGGTGCCCTTGCACACGCGGCAGCCCGCGCCCTTGCAGATCGTACAGGATATATCAAGCTCAGCCGAAGGCTCCGTAAAGGGGAAGTAGCTTGGCCGCATACGTGATTTTACATCCTCACCGAATACCGCGCGCGCAAATGTTTCCAGCGTGCCCTTTAAATCCGCCAGTGTGATATGGCGATCCACCACCAGCCCTTCCATCTGCATGAATATGGGCGAATGGCTGGCGTCCACCTCGTCCACGCGGAAGCAGCGCCCCGGTATTACCACACGAAAGGGCGGCGTCAGCGTTGTGAGCGCGCGTATCTCGCAGGGGGATGTGTGCGGGCGCAGAACCACTTTGTCGTTGATATAAAACGTATCCTGCATATCGCGCGCGGGGTGGTCGGGCGGCAGGTTGAGCATGGTAAAATTATACTCTTCCAGTTCCACCTCGGGGCCGTCAAACGTCATAAACCCGAGGCCCACCAGCGCGTCGCGTATTTCGCGGTATACCTGCGTAATGGGGTGTATGCGCCCGCGGCCGCGGCGTGTGCCGGGTTGTGTCACATCTATGCGCTCGCTTAGCAGCCTTTGCGCCTCGGTGGTGGTTTTGACGGCCGCCAGCTTTTTCTGCAGCGCGGTTTCAAATTCGCGCTTTATGCGGTTGGCCTCCTGGCCAACTTTGGCGCGCATATCCTTATGCAGTTTTCCCATGGTGCGCAGCACTTCCGTGAGCTGGCCGTTTCGCCCCAACACCGACACCTGTAACGCTTCAAGCTCCGCTTCAGTGGTAGCGGCGTTAAGCCGCGCGTTCGCCTCTCCGGCGATATCCTGTAATTTTTGCAGCATACAAACCTCCCTTGGCAGTTATCAAAATAATACCGAACGCAAATAAAAACGCTTCGTCCCAAAAACAGGGACGAAGCGATATAGCGCCGTGGTACCACCCAAGTTCACCCCGTATCATACGGGGCCTTAAAAAAGCTGTAACGGGCTTATCCGCAACCGGCTACACACCATACATTTTGGCTTCACCGGCCGCCGCTTGGGGGCGAAGTGGCAATACCGCATGCCTGCGCCGCTTGCAGCAGGGGGTATTCCCCTTAACGGCGCTCTCTGAAAAGCAAATTTACAGCAAACCCAACCCCGTCATTGCAGACTCATTCGATTGCTTGCCATTGTAGCATGGGCTATCGTTAAAAGCAAGCAAATATTATCCGCATCTATGGTCTATCTATGGTCTTGCCGTCTCTATTGTTTCTCCCATGGCGGGCGGCGTTAAAAGCTTGGTGTAAGGCGCCATGTCCGCAATAAAAGTCTTAGGCGGCGCATAGGTTTTGCCAAAATGCATGGGCATAAAGCGTTTAGGACGCATGGCTTTAGCAAACAGCAGCGCGCCTCGGTAATAATCGCTGCCTATGCGCGGGTCAACAGGGAAAAACGCCATATCTATCGGCTTAAGTTTTGCTGCCTTTATCTTTGTGAGTTCGCGTAAAAAGGCGTCCTCGGCTTCGCGCGCAAAGGTTTCGCCGCCCTCGTCGCGCCAGTGCCAGTCGTTCAGGTCGCCCGCGTGAAAAAGCGCGACGTCACCTCTTTCAACATAAAAGGATACGCCCTCATCCGTGCTGCCAAAGGCGCGCACAGATAAGCCGTTGATTTCGGTAGCGTCTCCCGGACGAAAGCTTGTACAAACACCCTTATACGGGCTTGGCACGTCGATATCAAAAGCTGCGGCAAAGCGCGCATTTTCTGTTTTCCAGATATCCCGTGCATAATGGTCGCCATGGCTATGGCTGATAAACACAGTGACCGTGCGGTACTGGCGCAGAGTTTCACACGCCAGCGCCGGCTGCCCGCGGGGGTTGTGGCAGTCAAACACCAAATAATCGTCGCCCACTTCCACACAAAACCCGCTGTTGGATAGATACGTAATGCGCATGCGTTATTCCTCGCCCAATTGCTCCGGGTGCCAGTATTCCTTATGCCATTTTTGCTCTTCGTAACGATCAAGCGGCTCTGCGCGCGGCCCCAGTTCCGTCGCGGGGTGGCCCACCGCCAGCATGGCCATGAGCGTAGCGGTATCGGGTATGCGAAGCAGCCGCATACAGGGCTCGTATTGCGGGCGGTCGCGGTCGCAGTTCAGCCACACCGCGCCAAGCCCCAAAGCGTGTATCATTAAAAGCATATTTTCTATTGCGGCGCTCACACCCTGCTGTAAGAACAGCGCGTACGCTTGGTCAGTCTCCTGCCCGGTTTTGTAATGGCCTATGCACGCTATGCCAAGCGTAGCGCCTGCAAGCGGTTTCCAAAACCTGTGCAGCCC
>JAISXK010000010.1 GCA_031270585.1 Clostridiales bacterium
GGTGCGCAGGCTGTTCCCGGAGGCGAAGGTACTGCGCATGGACCTGGATACGACCCGGGGCAAGGAGGGACATCTGAAGATCATCGAGGCCTTCGAACGCCGAGAGGCACAGGTGCTGGTGGGTACGCAGATGGTAGCCAAGGGGCTGGATTTTCCCAATGTTACGCTCGTAGGCGTGGTGGCCGCAGATTCTACGCTTTACCTGCCCGATTACAGGAGTGCGGAACGCACATTCCAGTTGTTGACGCAAGTGGCGGGCCGTGCCGGTCGTGCGGGCGATAAAGGCAGCGTGGTGGTGCAAACATATTCGCCGGGGCACCCCAGCATACGCTTTGCCAAAATGCACGATTATAAAGGGTATTTTATGTATGAATTATCCCAGCGTCAGGCGGCGCTGTTTCCACCGTTTGCTTTGTTTGTGCGTGTGCTGTTTCAGGGGCTGGATGAAGGGATACTGGAAAAGGACGGCAACACCTATGCCAAGGGGCTGGAGGCTGCCGTACTGCTTGCGCTTGGCGCATGTAAGGATGAACTGTTATATGTCAGCGCGGGCCCCGCGCCGATAAAAAAACGGCAAGGCGTATACCGTTACCAAGCGTTGCTCAAGCTGCGGCGCACAAGGCACACGCCGTCGGCCATACAGGCGGCATATGCTTATGCGGATCAAAACCGGCCCGCCACCTTTGCCGCGCTTGAAATCAACCCGGGGGACTTATATTAATAATAATTAATAAAGGAGCTTGCGTTTTTTGACGCGCTTGGTAACATAATGGTGTACATTTCGCGTGCAATATGCAGCAATGAAAGCGAACGCTTTAATGGCGGCCAACATAAAAATTGAAGGGGCGAACATGGCGATTAGAGAGATCATAAAAGGAGAAGACCCGGTGCTGCGCAAGGTGTGCAGGCCGGTAACAAAGATAGACAAGCGCATGTGCAGCCTGTTGGACGACTTGGCACAGACCATGTACCAGGCCGATGGCGTGGGCTTGGCCGCCTCCCAGGTAGGCATATTACGGCGCGCGCTGGTGATAGACGTGGGGGAGGGTCTTGTTGAAATGATCAACCCCGAAATAACCTTTACCGAAGGTGAAGAGGGCTGCATGGAAGGCTGTCTTTCCTTTCCGGGCGAATCAGGCTATGTGGTGCGCCCCGCGCATATACGCGCCCGCGCGCAAAATAGAGAGGGCGAATGGGTGAAGCATGATGCCGAAGGGTTGTTCGCTCGCGCCATATTGCACGAAACCGACCACTTGGATGGCCGGCTTTATATCGATATGGTGACGGAACCGCCTGAAGGCTTTGACGAAAGCAACGATCCGGAAGAAAACGAAGAGAAGTTATGAAGATTGCTTTTTTGGGCACGCCGGATTTCGCCATACCTTCGCTACAACTGCTTTGTGATTGCGGGCATGAAATCACGGTGTTTACGCAGCCCGACAAGCCTGTTGGCAGGCGCGCCATATTAACGCAGCCGCCCGTGAAGGAGTTTGCAGTTTCGCATGGGCTACAGGTGTTTCAGCCGCGCCGTATACGCGATGGAGAGGGCCAAAGCGCGCTCGTTTCCTGTGCGCCGGATTTGATGGTAACGGCGGCTTTTGGCCAGATATTGAGCGCCAAAAACCTTGCCGTGCCGCGCTATGGCTGCATGAACGTGCATGGTTCGCTGTTACCCGCATACCGGGGCGCCGCGCCCATACAGTGGGCTATTATAGGCGGTGAGACCACGACAGGCGTTACCATCATGATGACCGATGTGGGGTTGGATACCGGCGATATACTCTTAAAGCGTGAAATGGCAATCGGGCCGGATGAAACTGCCGGCGAATTATCGGAGCGCATGGCGCAACTGGGCGCGGATGCGCTCAAAGAGACCGTAGCCGCGCTGCTTGGCGGGACGCTTACGCGCATACCGCAGGATAGCGCCGCCGCAACCCGCTGTGGAATGCTCAAAAAGGAGCATGGTAAGCTAAATTTTCATGAAAGCGCGCAGATGGTGCACAATCGCGTGCGGGGGGTGAACCCTTGGCCGGGCGCATATGCGCTGCAGGACGCGGATATAGTGAAGATTTGGAGAACGAAACTGACCGGCAACCCGTACATGGGAGAACCCGGCGATTGCATTGGCAGCGGCCGTGAGGGCCTTTTTGTGGTTTGTGGTGACGGACTACTGTTAGAGATTGTAGAGCTACAGGCGCCCGGCGGCAAACGCATGGATGCAAAAGCATACCTGCGTGGCAGACCCATCGGCGGTAGGTTCCTATGAGCTTGCGCCGGGAAGCGTTGAACGCGCTTGTGAATATCACCGATCATGGCGCGTATGCAAACCTGCGTTTAAAAAAAGCTTCGGAAAATTTATCCCGCCAGGACGCCAAATGGCTTGCGGCCGCCGTGTACGGCGTGCTGGATCATTTGCTGTATATTGATTATATGCTTGCTCATTTTACGAAAGGCAGGCAAAAACCAATGGTGCGGGGCATACTGCGCATGGGCGCGCACGAACTGCTCTTTATGCATGTGCCTGAGGCGGTGGCCTGCAACGAGTGCGTCAACCTTATAAAAGAGATAGGCAAAGGCGCGCTATCCGGCTATGTCAACGGGGTGATGCGCGCTATGGCCAGGGCGAAGGATCATTTGCCCGCATTGCCGCAAGAACCGGTCGAGCGGCTTAGCATAAAATACAGCTGGCCCCAATGGCTGGTGCGGGAATGGGTGGAGCGCTTTGGCGAAGCGGATGCCGAGAGGCTGCTTAAAAGGCGGCCGGTCGGTATATCCATACGCGCGCAATATCCCTATACCGCAGCGCGGCTACAGCAAACGCTGGACGTGCGCGGCATCGCCTTTAGCAGAGGCACGCTGGATGACGCTTGCTTTCATCTGCAGGAAGGCATGCACATCTTAGACGAACCCCTCTACAAAAACGGCAGTATAACCGTGCAGGGGGAGGGTGCCATGCTGGCCTGCCGCGCGTGCGCGGTGCGGACGGGCACGCGGGTGTTGGATGCCTGCGCGGCGCCTGGCGGCAAGACCGCGTATCTATATGCACTGGCGCGGGGAAAGGCGGATATCACCGCGCTGGAATACCATGCCCACAGGGTGAGGCTGTTGCAAAGCACACTGAATCGATTGGGGGCGCGTGCGGATATAAGGCGGCAGGATGCCACGGTGTTTGTGGAAGATTTTTGTGAGGCGTTTGACGTGGTACTTTTGGATGTACCCTGCTCGGGTCTGGGGGTGACCGGCGCCAAGCCCGACATACGCTATGTAAAGACCCGCAGGGATATTGAAGGCCTTTGCGCCTTGCAGCAAAAACTACTGAATACCTGCGCGCGGTATGTAAAGACCGGCGGCGCGCTTATTTATGCAAGCTGCACTATCAGTTTTGATGAAAACGAACTGCAGGTAGAAGGTTTTTTGAGCCGCCACCCCGGGTTTGCGTTGGAAGATTTATCGCCGTATTTTAGCATGCGGGATGAAATGCTCAAACAGGGCACGATACAATTGTTGCCCTGCAAACATCATACGGAAGGGTTTTTTATTGCGCGTTTGCGCAAGAAATAATGCTATGCCAAAAGCGTTGATGGATATGACAAAAGCGGATATTGGCGTACTAATGGGCGGTTGGGGCGAGCCATCCTTTCGTGTTAATCAGGTTTACCAATGGTTGATGCGAGGTGTGCCGCCAAAAGAGATGCATAATATACCAAAAGCGCTGCGCGAAAGGCTGGACGTTTACCCCTTTGGCGGCGCCGAAACACTGCAAAAACATCCTTCGCGGATCGACGGCACGGTGAAATATCTGTTTCAATTGGGTGATGGCGAGTTGGTCGAAGGCGTACTGATGCGCTACCAACATGGCAACACGCTTTGTGTTTCCACACAGGTGGGGTGCCGTATGGGGTGCGCGTTTTGTGCTTCTACACTGGGCGGGCTTGTGCGCAACCTTGCGCCCGGCGAAATACTGGGGCAGGTGTTGGCTGTTGAGCGCGATGAAGGCGGTAGGGGAGGCCAACGCGCCGTTACAAATATTGTGTTGATGGGTAGCGGCGAGCCGCTGGATAATTACAAAAACGTGCTGGCGTTTTTATGGCGCGTTATGGATAAAGAAGGAGTACACGTAAGCCCGCGCAACATATCGCTTTCCACCTGCGGGGTTGTGCCAAACATATATAAATTGATAGATGAGGCGCTGCATATCACGCTGTGTATATCGCTGCACGCGGTCGATAACGCCCTGCGTAGCCGATTGATGCCGCTCAACAAAACATACCCTGTAGAGGATGTGTTAAAAGCCGGTGCGGATTACGCCATAGCCACGGGCAGGCGGGTCATATTTGAATATGCGCTGATCAGAGGTGTGAACGATGCCAGGGAAGACGCACATACGCTGGCTATACGATTAAAACATATGCTATGCCACGTCAACGTCATACCGCTGAACCATGTGGAGAGGCACACGCCAGCGGGCGTTACGCTCACGGGCGTTAGCAGGAGTTGGGCGGCCAAGTTTGTTGCATGGTTGCAGGAGGAGCATATATCCGCCACATTGCGCCGCAGGCTGGGCGCGGATATAGAAGGCGCCTGCGGACAGTTGCGGCGGCGCGTGCTGAGCGAGCAAAGCGGAGGGGGGTAATCATCATGTCCTTTGCGGGCGAAACAAAAAAAGAATTAGCCCGGCTACGGTTACGTAAAGACGCCGCCATGCGCGCGTTGCTTGTAGGCGTTACGCATACGGCGGGAACGCTTTGTCTGGGTAAAATCATGGGGCTGGAATACAGCACCGAAACATATGAGGTGGGGCAGCTTGTGGCAAGCCTTGCGCCGCGGCTTTACAATGTCGATGCCGTGCTCGCGCTACGTAAGGCGGCGCACAGGCGCGCCGCGATTACCGAGGTGCGCGTAAGCGGCGAGGGAATTGCCGAAATGCTTGCGGATTTTGGCCTGCTCATCCGGCAGGCGCAAGGCGTGCGTCTGTCGGATGATTTACCTTCGGTAGTCTACGAAAGCGAAAACACAAAAAAAAAATTTTTGCGCGGGGTTTTTTTAGGCGCGGGCTCCATCAGCAATCCCAAACGCGCGTATCATTTGGAAATCGTGTGCAACAGGGAAACCCTTGCGGAGAGGATACTGGTGTTGATGCGTGCATTTTCCTGTTTGGCAAAAACGGTTCGACGCAAAGACAGAACTGTGGTATATTTAAAAGAAGGCGATGGGATTGCCGCGTTTCTTGCGCTGATAGGCGCGCCTGTGGCCACATTGGCGTTTGAGGATGCGCGGGCGGAGCGGGAGTTGCGCAATTACATCAACCGTAAGAGCAATTGCGAAACCGCCAACATCGGCAAAACCGTTTACGCCGCAGGCGACCAATTGGACGCCATAGAAAAGATCATCGCCATGCGCGGTTTGAGTAAATTAACGCCCGTTATGCGTAAAACGGCGGAGATGCGGCTCAACAACCCCGAAAGCAGCCTTGCGGAACTTGCACAGCTTGCGGGTATCGGCAAGTCCGGCATGAACCACCGGCTGCAAAGGCTGGTGCAGTTGGCGGAACGGTTGTAGGCCATATAAACATATGCATGGTGTAATAGATGGCAGATAATACGAAGGAGGCCGGCGAAGGATGAAACACAAAGTGCTCGTGATACAAAACCCCGAGGGGCTGCGCGCGCGACCGGCGGCACAGTTCGTGCAACTGGCAAGCGGGTTTATTTCTACCATGCTCATAGAAAAAGGCAACAAAAAGGTGAATGCCAAATCCATTATGGGCGTATTGTCGCTCGGCGTGGGCGAGGGCGAAACCATACATCTGTTTATCGACGGCCCCGATGAGGATATTGCCATGAGCGCCATGGTTGAACTGACAAAGAAAGGATAGCCCCCGTTGCCTTTCACACACTTGCATGTACATACTCAATACAGCCTCCTTGATGGCGCCGCCCGCATTGAGGAACTTGTTTCCTCCGCCAAAAAGCAGAATATGCATTCTCTTGCCATCACCGACCATGGCGTGATGTATGGCGTCGTTGATTTTTATAAGGAGTGCAAAAAGCAGGGTATCAAGCCCATCATCGGCATGGAGGCATACGTCGCCCCGCGATCCATGGAAGATCGCGAGGGTGGAAAAGATCGCGAATACGCGCACTTGGTGTTGCTCTGCAAGGATGCCCAAGGCTATAAAAATTTGATGCGCCTCTCTTCCGAGGCGTTTTTGCGCGGTTTTTATTATAAGCCGCGTATTGATTATGCCCTGTTAGAGCAGCACGCCTGCGGGCTTATCTGCCTTTCCGCTTGTCTGGCCGGCGATATCCCGCAGTTGTTGCTGCAGGGCAGGGGTGAAGAGGCCAAGGCGCTTGCGGCGCGGCTAAAGCGTATCTTTCAGGATGACTTTTATATCGAACTGCAGGATCATGGCCTGCCCGAACAAAAGCAGGTGCTGCCCGAGCTCGTGCGGATCGCAAAAGAGCTTAGTATACGGCTTGTTGCCACAAACGACGTGCACTACGTAAACAAAGAGGATGCGCAAGTGCAGGATGTGCTGCTTTGTATACAGACCAACACATTTGTTGATGAAACGCAGCGCATGCGCATGCACGCGAATGAGTTTTATTTGAAGAGCGAAGAGGAGATGCGTCAAGCCCTGCCGCAATTTGCCGAAGCGATTGAAAACACCCGGCTTGTGGCGGATAAATGCGACTTTGCCATGCCCTTTGGCGAAAAACACCTGCCGGGATTTGCCGCGCCCGGCGGCATGGAGAACGACGCCTACCTAAAAAAGCTTGCATACGACGGGTTAAAAGCTAAAATGCCCCATGCCGGCGAGGCCGAGCGCCAACGGCTGGAGTATGAATTATCCATCATACAAAACATGGGCTTTGTGGATTATTTTTTGATCGTATGGGATTTTATCTATTTTGCAAAGCGCAACGATATCATTGTGGGGCCGGGCCGGGGCAGCGGCGCCGGCAGTCTGGTAGCGTATGCGCTGGATATTACCGATGTGGATCCGTTAAAATACGGCCTGCTGTTCGAACGCTTTTTAAATCCTGAGCGTATTTCCATGCCGGATTTTGATATAGACTTTTGCTATGAGCGTCGGCAGGAGGTCATCGACTATGTGGCAGGCAAATACGGTGCGGGTCATGTGGCGCAGATAATCACATTCGGCACCATGGCCGCGCGTGCGGCCGTGCGCGATGTGGGCCGCGCGTTGCATATGCCCTATGGCGACGTTGACCGCATTGCTAAAATGGTTCCCTTCGAACTGGGCATGACGCTTGAGCGGGCGCTTGCTGTTTCGCCGGATCTGCGCGCCGCAGCAGAAGTCGACCCCAACGTGAAAAACCTTATCGATCTATCCATGCGGCTGGAAGGGCAACCCAGGCATGCTTCCACCCATGCAGCGGGCGTGGTGATATCCAAGCACCCTATTATGGATGTGGTGCCCCTGCAAAAGAACGATGAGAACGTAACGACCCAATTTTCCATGAACACGCTGGAAGAGTTGGGGCTTTTGAAGATGGATTTCTTGGGCTTGCGCACGCTTACCGTAATACGCGACACCGTTGATTTCATTAAGGCGCAGGGCAAAGAGCCGCCCGATATATACAAAATGCGGTTCGACGATAATAAAGTTTACGAGCTGATCGCAAGTGGCGACACCGATGGTGTGTTCCAGTTGGAAAGCGCCGGCATGCGGCAGTTTATGATGCAATTGAAGCCCGACAGTTTTGAAGACGTGATTGCCGGCATATCGTTGTTTCGCCCGGGGCCCATGGCGTCGATACCGCGCTATGTCGCCGCTAAGCACGGCACGATCAAGGTGACCTACCTGCATGAAAAATTGCGCCCCATATTAGAAACCACATATGGCTGCATGGTATATCAAGAGCAAGTGATGCAGATCGTGCGCGATCTAGGCGGCTACTCGCTGGGCCGAAGCGACATTGTGCGTCGCGCCATGAGCAAGAAAAAGCACGACGTGATGCAAAAAGAACGCAACAATTTTATTTACGGCAACCCCGAAGAAAATGTGGCAGGCGCCGTTAGCAACGGTGTGCCGGCAAGCGCCGCCGAAAAGATATACGACGAAATGATGGATTTCGCATCCTACGCATTCAATAAATCCCATGCGGCATGTTATGCGGTAATTGCTTACCGCACGGCGTATCTCAAGCTATACTTTAAGGTGGAGTTCATGGCGGCGCTGTTGAACAGCTACCTTGGCAGTGTGGATGATGTAGCCGCCTATGTGTATGCCGCAAAGCGCATGGGCATACCTGTTTTACCTCCGGATGTCAACAAAAGCGGCGTGCGTTTCACTGTGGAAGGCAATGCTATACGCTTTGGTCTTTGCGCGATACGCAACGTGGGCGGGGCCGCCATGCGGGGCATTGTGCAGGAGCGCGAAAGCGCCGGATCCTTCCGCGACTTTTTCGATTTTGTCAACCGGGCACAAGGCGCCAATAAGCGCATGATGGAAGGCTTGATCTATGCCGGTAGCTTTGACGGTATGGGCCACAATCGCGCGCAATTGATAAACATTTACGAGCGCGCGATGGACGGTGCCGCCAAAATGCGCAAAGTGCGCGAATCGGGGCAGCTATCGCTCTTTGATATGGGCGGCGTTTCCAAAGACGCCATGGCGGATGTTAACTTGAAAATGCCCGTCATGCCCGAGTTCGCGCGCCAAGTGGTGCTGGATAAAGAGCGCGAGGCCATAGGTGTGTATTTGAGCGGACACCCGCTTGACAGCTTTAAAGCAACGCTTGATGCTTTGCCCCATAGTGTAGGTGATTTGCAGCAGGCGGATGGCCAAGGTGAAATACGCGATAACGCGCGTATACGCACCGGCGGACTCTTAAACGCTGTGGAGCGCAAGCCCGTTCGATCAGGGAATGGCATGATGGGGTACGCGACGCTGGAGGGCGTTGTGGGCGCGGTAGAGCTCATACTTTTTCCGCGCGCGCTGCAAAACGCTGCGGATATCTTTTTTCCCGCGCGGGCAGTTATGGTGACTGGAAAATTCAACACAAAGGAAAACGGGCGCAACAGCATATTGGTGGATGAAATCACGCCGCTTGAAAACACTGCGCCCACCCTGTTTTTACGTTATGACGCGCTTACGAAAGAGAAGGCTGAAACCACGCTGCGGATGTTATCACAGTTCCCCGGCAATGTACCCGTTGTTTTATATGACGCCGCAACGGGTAAAAAACAAGTATCGTCAAAGGAATATAACATCCATCTTGCGGATAAGCTGATCAACGGCCTGAAGGAATACTTGGGAAATGAAAATGTAAAAATCGCTGTTCGTTGACGCGGGTGTTATATTGCCGCTTGTGGCTCGTTGTAAAGTGTATAAAAATACAATGTAAAGGACGTGCTCATATGAAACGCGTAGGCGTGCTTACCAGCGGCGGGGATACGCCCGGCATGAATGCTGCGGTAAGGGCCGTAGTCAAGACCGCCATCGATAAAGATATGGCGGTAATGGGTATTTACCGTGGTTACCAGGGCTTGATGGACGGCCGTATCAAACAGTTGCAATACACGGATGTACATAACATTATAGAGAGCGGCGGCACGGTGCTGCGCACGGCGCGAAGCGCGTTGTTTAAAGAGCCGCAGGGGTTGGAAAAAGCTATCAAAGTGATCAGCGCCTACGGGATAGACGGCATTATTGTGATTGGCGGCGACGGCAGCTTTCGCGGCGCGCTGGCGCTTGACCGTGCCGGCGTGCCCACGATAGGCATCCCCGGAACGATCGATAACGATATGGGGTATACCGATTTTACCATAGGGTTTGACACGGCGGTAAACAACGTCATCAACGAAATAGCCAAGATACGCGATACCATGCGCGCGCATGACCGCGTAGGCGTGGTGGAGGTCATGGGCCGCAATTGCGGCGATATCGCCTTGTGGGCGGGTATCGCGGGCCCTGCGGATATCACGCTTTTGCCCGAAAGGGATGGATCCTGGGAAGATGCCGCCAACAAGCTTGCAGCCAACAAGCTGCGCGGACGGCTCACCAGCATGGTGATCATAGCCGAAGGCGCGGGGCATGCCGAAGATTTTGCACATTATGTGCGCGAGCATACCGATGTGGAGATAAAGCCCGTGGTGTTAAGCTATATCCAGCGTGGCGGCAATCCTTCCGCAATGGATCGCATACTCGCCACGCGTATGGGCATACGCGCCGTAAATGCGTTGGCCATCGATAAAGGCGGCAGGGCGGTGGGCATCCGAAACAATAAAATTATCGACGTGTCTTTGGAAGAGGCCATCGGCACGGCGGATGTTTTTGACGAGGAACTGTATGATTACAATACATTTTTAACCAGGTTTTAACCATTTCCCGGCTACATCGGTAAAAGAGGCCCCGCTGTTTTACCCGGCGGACGCAGGAGCATGGATATGACGCCCTTAGCACGAAACGAGTATATTACCTTAACGATAGACGCACTTAACAGCGAGGGGCAGGGGGTAGGCCGAAAAAGCGGTTACACCGTGTTTGTTCCCGGCGCGCTGCCCGGCGAAACGGTGCGGGCGCTTATGATAAAACCCCATAAAAAATATGCCGTTGCAAAGCTTTCTTCTATACTGGGGCCGGAAAGCCCTGCGCGCGTAAAGCCGCCTTGCCCCGTGTTTGGGCGCTGCGGCGGTTGTGCGCTACAGCACATGCATTACGATGCACAGCTTTTTCATAAGCGGCAAATGGTCAAAAACGCGATGCAGCGCATCGGCGGCATTTTTTTACCAGATGTTTTGCCCGTTCTGGGCATGCAGCAGCCTTGGCGTTACCGCAACAAGGGAAGCTTCCCTATGGCCATGCAAGGCGGCGCGCTGACGGCGGGATTATTCGCCATACGCAGCCACAGATTGATAGCTATAACTGATTGCCTGATACAACGGCCTAAAATCATCAAGGCCATGCAAGGCGTGCAGGCATGGGCGCGGCAATACCGCATGGAGGCTTACGACGAAGAGTTGCATACCGGCATATTGCGGCATATTGTGGCGCGCATTACCGGTAAAAACGAGCTTATGCTGATATTGGTTGCAACCCGGCGCCCCGGGCATACAGAAAGCCTGGTGAGAGAACTGCTGAGTCGCGATATCGGTTTGAAAAGCGTTTACCTCAACATAAACGTGGATACCACCAATGCTATATTATCCGATGATTTTGCGCTTTTATGGGGGAATGCAAGCATCACCGAAGAGTTGGGCGGCTTATCGTTCGGGGTGGGGCCGTCATCCTTTTTGCAGGTAAACCATGCGCAAACCGAGCTACTCTACGCTGCCGCAATGGAAAGCCTGCGGCTGGGCGAGGATAAAACCGCCATTGACGCTTATTGTGGCATCGGCACCATCACATTGCGCCTGGCGCCGTATGTAAAACATATCACCGGCATTGAATACATGCCCCAGGCGGTGGACGACGCGAAAAAAAACGCGCATATGAACGCCATCACAAACGCGCGCTTTTATAACGGCGCCGCCGAAACCATGCTGGGTGAATTGCTGCGACAAGGCGGGCGCCCCGACATTTTGGTGATGGATCCGCCGCGAAAAGGGGTGGATCCGGCCTTTATACAAACGGTGCAGCAAAGTGGGATAGAGCAGTTGCTCTATATCAGCTGCGACCCGGCCACGTTGGGGAGAGATTGCAAACTGCTGCTGCAGGGCGGATATGTGATCGGGAGTATAAGGCCGGTGGATATGTTTCCGCAGAGCAGCCATGTGGAGACTATAGTGTTGCTACAACGCGGAGACTCGTAGAAATCCTTTTCAACTAAAACCAACATTGGAAAGAACCTACCGAAAGCTATCGGAGTTGGGTTCTCCGTCATCCTGTTTCCGTAATTTTATAACGCGCGCGGCAATACGCCGCCGGTCTTCAGAGAGCGCGGCATAATGCTTGCGCGTCGTATTTACATCTTTATGACCTAGCACATCCGCAACGAGGTAAATGTCACCCGTTTCGCGGTAGAGCATAGTACCATATGTGCTACGCAGCTTATGAGGGGATATTTTTTTTAAAGGCGTGGCGATTGCGGCGTATTTTTTTACGAGATTCTCTATGGCGCGCACCGTCAGCCGTTTTTTTTGAATGGAGAGAAACAGCGCCTGCTCGTGCCCGGGTGCGGTCTTAATCTGCTCGCGCTGCACCAGATGTTGCAAAAGCGCGGAGCGCACCTCTTCTCCAAAGGAGAGCAGATCCTCCTTGCCACCCTTACGAATGATTAAAAACGTGTTGTTCGCAAAATCCATATCGGCCATATCTATACCCGCCAGTTCACTGATGCGTATACCAGTGCCCAAAAAAAGAGAGAGTATGGCCACATCGCGCAATTTTGTTAATTTATGGTATTTTTTTTGCATAGGGCTTAATCCCGTGCCTTCTTCGGCGATATCCAGCAAATTGGCAATCTCGTTGGGTTCCAGGCGTATGATGGCGTGCTCATGCAGTTTGGGTATTTCCACAAGGGCGGCCACATTGTTTTCAATCATTTCGCGCTTAAAAAAATACTTATAAAACGAGCGCAGCGTTGACAATTTTCGCGCTTTTGCGCGCTCGTGGTTGACGAATTCACGCTCATCTCTGGAATAGAGGGTGAGGTGCTCTAAAAACATTTCAATATCCACGGCCCGTACACGGCTCAAATCGTTCAATGTAAGGTCGATGGGGCTTTTATCTTTGAAGTGACCGACTTCAGCTTTTAAATACATAAAAAACGTGTTGAGGTCGATCGCATAGCCGTAGCGCGTTAAAACCGTAGTTTGGCTTTCGATGCCGCGCATAAAGGTGGCGCAGCAACTGGGTTGCGTTTTTAAAATTGCCCGCAGCTTTTTTGTGTATAGGTTATTTTTTTGTGTATCATAATTCCGGGGCATAAGGGAGTTCTCCATAAGAACACCGCCTTTCAAGGTTTATTACTATTCGTTAAATACAAGTTTAACGAATAGTAATAGATAAAAACACAATAGAATCTGGTTTCTACGTTTTTTGCATGGCTTTTATGGCTTTTCGGGCCAACTCATCACAGCGGTCGTTGTATTTATTTGCGCTGTGTCCTTTTATCTTTTTCCAAATGACGCGGTTTTGCGCCATATAGTTGATCAACTGCTCCCACAGGTCACGGTTTTCCACGGGCTTTTTTTTGGATGTACGCCAGCCGTTGCGCTGCCAGTTATCTATCCAGCGTTCATTAAACGCATTACATAGATAAGCACTATCCGTATAGAGCGTGACAGCGCAAGGTTCTTTTAATATGGCTAAGGCGTTAATTGCCGCAAGCAACTCCATACGGTTATTGGTGGTATCAGATTCCGCACCCGAAATCTCTTTATAATGCGCCTGATACTGCAATATGGCGGCCCATCCGCCGGAACCAGGGTTACCGGAGCATGCTCCATCGGTGTAAATGGTAATTGCTTTCATTTTTTGTCATTTATTTGATGTATGCGGTTAACACACGCATCCACGGCATCCAATACGGCAGCGCGGAAGCCCGCATGTTCTAACGCGGAAATCGCCTCAATGGTGGTACCGCCGGGCGAGCAAACGGAATCCTTCAATTTACCGGGGTGTTCGCCTGTTTCCAGCACCATCTTCGCGGAACCTAATACGGTTTGCGCCGCCAGTTTATAGGCAAGTTCACGCGGCACGCCGGCGCGCACGCCACCGTCGGCCAAAGCCTCTATAAACAGGTATACATAGGCGGGACCACTGCCGGAAATGCCGGTAACGCCATCCATCTGATATGTGGGCGCCTGCTCTACAATACCTGTTGATTTAAACAACGCCTGCGCGAATTTTAACTCTTCGGCGTTTAAATTATGATCCATATCGAATACGACCATGCCCTCGCCCACCATGCAGGGCGTATTCGGCATCACGCGCAGTATGCGAGTTTGCGGCAGGATCTGCGCCAAGTCGCTACGGTTCCAGCCGGCAACCACGGAAACAAGCGCTTTATCTATTAATGTTTCACCGCATTCTTTTAATACAGCAACGCATACATTTGGTTTTACCGCCAAAATGACCATATCACAGGCGGTCACCATGGCGCTACCGCTTTGCGCGGTCAACACGCCGAACTCCTGCTGAATTGCTTTTACAACTTTGATATTGGAATCATATATATAAACGTCTTCAACCTCTACGACCCGACCGTCTATTACGCCGCGCAGTATAGCGCCGCCCATATTCCCTACCCCGATAAAACCCAATTTGGTCATAAAATGCCGCCTCCATTTACGCTTATTTTATTTATCGGTAAAGTATAAAAAAAGTTGACAACAAATGATGCATTGTCAACCTGTGGCAGGGGCAGAAGGACTCGAACCCTCAAGAACGGTTTTGGAGACCGCTATGTTACCATTACATCATGCCCCTACGATTTACCCAACAAACGTATTATAGCATTTGCTTTTTTCCGTGTCAAATTCACGGAACGGCGGCGGGGCATTCTGTGGCGGCAGATACAGCTATGCCGAACCAAAACGGCGCCACACCTACAGGGC
>JAISXK010000097.1 GCA_031270585.1 Clostridiales bacterium
GTTTTGCGGAACTTTGCGTTACGCGGCGAATAATCACCGCCATCAAGACGGCCACGCGGCAAAAGCATATGCCACTCAACTCCTATGTGTCGTTCAATAAGCCCCTGTATGCCGGAGAGCCTGGGCGCACGCTTGCGGATGTTTTAAGCGCCGCGCGAGGTAGCGACCCTGAAGAGGCTTTTATCGGCCAAGAATCGTATAACGCCATAGCGCGGGTGCTTTTAGAGTCGCTATCCCCGCTGGAACGCGAAACGCTCACACTGTATCTGGAGGGCCGGTCTTACGCAGAAATCGCCGAACGACTTGGCCGGCGAACAAAAACCATAGATAATGCCCTGCAACGCGTGAAGCAAAAGCTGGAACAAAAATTAAAATGAAGGGATCATCCGCCATGAGCGAGGGGCATCGACAACGTCTGCGCCAACGCTATATCGCAAACGGTATCGAGAGCTTTCAGGATCACGAGGCGCTTGAACTGCTGCTGACATATGCCATACCTCGGCGTGATACGAACGATATCGCGCACGCGCTTCTGGGGCGTTTCGGCTCACTTACCAACGTGCTGCACGCGGATGTGGGGGAGCTTACGCATATAGACGGCGTGGGCGAGAGCGTTGCGGTGTATTTAAGGCTACACGGCCAGCTTGTTTCGCGCGTGATGCGCGAAGGTCTGCAGAAAAAAACCAAGCTGCAGCTTAACACGCCCATCGCCGCAGCGTCCTATGCCATTAGCCTGGTAGACGATAAGCATTACGAGTGCGTGTATGTGCTGAGCCTTGATAAAAATATCCGGCTGCTGCACGCGGAATTATTATTCACGGGTACGATATCCGAAGCGCCGCTTTACCCCCGCAGGGTTGTGGAAAACGCGTTGTTACACCGCGCAAGCGCCGTGATGTTGGTGCACAATCACCCCAGCGGCGACCCACGGCCCTCCGGGAGCGATATACAGGCTACGCAAACTGTGAAAAAGGCCCTCAACGCCATCGATATCGGCCTGCACGACCACCTGATCGTGGGCCAAGGCGTTGTATACAGCATGCTGCGCGAGTTGGAGATTGACTCGCTATGGCAGGAGGACGAGGCGCCTGTGCGGGCGCACAGATCCCCGCCGCCGGACGACGGCAAACGCGTATCCCCGGCGGCGCAAAGCGGTGTGGAATAGGAGGAATGAAGCATGTCTGCAATTATGAGGCGCTACCAGCAATGGCTGCGGTGCGCGGATGCGGCCATGAAAGAAGAGCTCGCTTCGCTCGGCGAAACGGAGCGCGAGGATTGCTTTTACAAAGAGCTCGCCTTTGGCACTGCGGGGCTCAGAGGTGTTATGGGGCCCGGCACGAATCGCATGAACAAATATGTGGTGGCGCGCGCGACCCATGGACTGGCGGCCTATCTGTTAACGCGTCCGGACGCAACGGGGCGCGGCGTGGCCATCGCCTACGACAGCCGTAAAAACGCGGATGTTTTTGCGCTTCAAACCGCGTTGATATTTTGTGCGAACGGCATACGCGCCTATCTGTTTGAAAGCTTGCGCGCCGTACCGCAGCTATCTTTTACGGTGCGGTATCTCAATTGCGTTGCGGGTGTGGTGATAACGGCAAGCCATAACCCGCCCGCCTATAACGGCTATAAAGTATATGACGCGCACGGCGGGCAAATCACCCCCGCGCAGGCGGAGGTGGTCTACGCCAATATGCGGCATGCGGGATATTTTAAGTTGCCCGCCATCACCAAAGAGGATGCGCTTGCGGGCGGCTTACTCACTATGATAGGGCAACAGGCCGACGAGGCGTATTATGCCGCCACGCGCCGGCTTATGATTGATGAGGCGGTTTTACGCCAATACGGGCCCGCGCTCAACATCGTATATACGCCGCTGCACGGCGCCGGCAATAGACCTGTGCGTGAGATACTGCGCCGCGCGCATGTCGGAACTGTGCATGTGGTAAAGGAACAGGAATTGCCCGATGGCGCCTTCCCCACCGTGCGCGCCCCCAACCCCGAAGACCCTGAAGCCTTTACGCTGGCCAGAGCGCTGTGCAATGGCGTAGGGGCTGATGTGATATTCGCCACCGACCCCGACAGTGACCGCTTTGGTGTTGCCGTGCGCGATGGAGACGGCTTTCGCGTGTTAAGCGGCAACGAGATAGGGTGCTTGCTGCTTAACTATATGCTTGGCGCGCTCACGCGCAACGGCGCGTTGCCGCAAAACGGGCTTGTTGCGCGCTCCATCGTCAGCACGGATCTTGCTGATCGCATTGCGGCGCATTATGGCGTGCAGATCGAAACCGTACCTGCGGGCTTTCGCTTTATTTCCAAGCTCGTTGACGAGAGCGCGCGTAGCGGCGCGCGCACCTTTCTGTTTGGTTTTGAAGAAAGCTATGGCTTCCTTGTGGGCGGCTACTCCAGGGATAAGGACGCCGTCTGCGCCGCCATGTTGATGGCGGAACTCTTGGCCGATTGCAAACGGCGCGACATCACATTGCTTCAAGCGTTACATGGCATATACGCGCAATACGGCTATTATAAAGAGCGCGCAAAATCCTACACCTTGGAAGGCAAGACCGGCGCGGAAGAAATCGCTTACGCCATGCAATCACTGCGCGGCGCCCCGCCTATGGCGCTGGCCGGTACGCGCGTAAGCTATTTCGAAGATTACAGCGTAAGTATGCGTCAATACATGGATGAATGGCACCCTATTTGCAGCGAGCCGCTCTCTTTGCCCAAATCGGATATGCTGCGCTTTGTGCTGGAAAACGGCGCTTGGGTGGCGATACGCCCCTCGGGCACGGAGCCCAAGCTAAAGCTGTATACCGCCGCCCACGCTAAACTTGAGGCGCAAGCCGACGCCATGCTGGCCGCGCTCCATGCGGATGTGGACGGACGGCTGCAAGCACTGCTGTTATCAAAATAACACCATGCCATTCGCTGAACAATTTATGAATTGCGACGGTTTTATCAGACATGCGTTTGAAACAGTCGCTACGCGCGTATAGGCACATGACCGACAGGGGGATGATATGAGACGGACGCAAAGAAAGAAAGCATGCATGTTTACCTTCGCCGCCGCATTGCTGCTGGCGTTATTGGCGTTGCCCGCCTGCAAGGCGAGGGACGAGGATGGCGGCGGGGCGCTCGACCTTTCGGTGTCCACACCTGCGGTGGAGATCGCGTCTGCGGCGGAGCCCGGCCCTGCAGACTCGCGCAAAGAGACGCCTGCCGGGGATGAAGACCCTCGTGATGAAGACGGTGAAGACCGGGCCGGCGCCTTGCAACCGGATAGCGGCTCCGCGTATGTTGACGGTTTAAGCGGCGTGGTTTCGGCGACGGATACTGTGGCGTACTTTCTTGACGGCATGTTATACGGTGGTGTTGCATATACCAATAACAGCGATTTTGCCGTAACGCTCAGCGAAGCCACGTTTGATTTTACATATAGCGGCGGCAGCAAGAGCCATACCTTTACCCCCAACGAGTTGATAAACGATGTGTTGCTGCCCGGTGAAACGGGGTATTGCACGTTGTTTTTAGAGCTTAAGGATGAAGAGAATAGCATCATTACCGGCGGGGAAGTACGCCTTGCCGCGCAATTGCGCGGCGTGTCTACCGATAAACAAAAGCCTGCGCTTGATGTTTCAAGCGCGCGGCTCATACAAAACTATCCGGGGTTCGCCACGCTTTCGGGCAGGCTGATGAACAACAGCCAGGAACCTTGCGACCTGATGATGGTGTATGTGAGCTTTTATGATGAAAACAACAAGCTGCTTGGCGTATGGTATTTTACGCAAAACGCGCTGCTGCAACCCGGCAGCGGCACGGCGTTTGTGGTGCATCTGCGCTCGCTGCCCATACCGAACCTTGCGCAAAACACAAAACGGATGCTCTTTCGCGCATACCGTATGTAGAAGGACGAAGAACCCCCATGGAGCATAAACCCACCGGCAAAGGCGGCGGCATAAAAAAATACGTGCCGCTCATCATCTGTAGTGTCGCGCTGTTCATTTTGATATACCGCACTGAAGCGGTATGGGCGGCAATAAAATGGGTGTTTGCTATCATTGCCCCGCTGTTGCTGGGGGTGGTGTTGGCATATATCGTGCATATGCCCATGAATTTTTTTCAACAAACACTTTTTGGCCGGGCAGGCCGCAATCCCAAAAAGACTGCGGCAGGCAGGGCGGTATCGTTATGCCTGGCGTATGCGTGCATATTTGCCGTAATCGTATTGTTTGTTTACCTGCTCATACCGCCGATAGGCAACAGTATAGCTTCGCTTGCATCCAACTTCGCAAGCTATTTGAGCCGGTTTCAATCTTGGGCGGACGGGTTTTTAAGCTCGCTTTCCCTCAACATCATTATCAGCGACACGGTGGGCGGGTTCTGGCGGGAACTGACGGCGTATATGCAATCGCTGCTCGGTAAGGCGCTTAACGGCGCGTTTGCCTTCACGGTAGGTTTTACGAGCGGTGCAGCCGACTTTTTATTCGCCATTATAATTTCTGCGTTTATACTGCTAACGAAGGAGAAGCTTTTTTCACAATTTGAAAGGCTAAGCGCAGCGCTTTTTGGCTGGCGTTTTACCGCGCGCGTATCTGCGATTGCGGCACTTGTAAATGATACCTTCAGCGGTTTTATCATAGGCCGGGCGCTGGATGCGGTGATACTGGGGCTGTTGTGCTTTATCTGCATGACGGCGTTCGGCATGCAATACGCGCTTTTGATAAGCGCGGTGATCGCCATTACGGCACTGATACCCATTGTAGGCGCATGGGTGGGCACCGTACTTTCCGCGTTGATACTCCTTTTGATCGACCCCATGCAGGCGCTGTGGTTTGTGATACTGATTGTTATATTACAGCAGATCGAAAACCTGATTTACTCGCGCATTGTGGGTAACGCCATCGGCCTGCCGGGGTTGTGGGTGCTTTCAAGCATACTGGTGGGCGGCGGTGTGGCGGGCGTATGGGGTATGATACTTGCTACTCCCATGGCGGCGGTTTGCTATAGGCTTACCGGCCAGTGGTTAAAGCGGCGCGAGACCGAAAATAAGAAGGCCGGCGGAATGATTGGCCCCGGTCTGTAAAACAGGAGCTATACTATGACAGGCATCATCTGCGCTATGGATATCGAGGCCCGGCGGTTACTTGCAAACATGCGGCATATCCAAATAAAAACCATCAGCGGCATCACGTTTCACTGTGGCCAGCTGTGCGGCCACAGCGTGGTAGTGGGGATATGCGGAATGGGCAAGGTGTTTGCGGCGGTTTGCGCGCAAACCCTGGCGTTACTCTATGCGCCGCAGCGCGTCATCAACAGCGGCGTGGCGGGCGGCATATCCGATACGCTGCGCGTGGGCGATATCGTAGTTGCGGATAGACTGGCGCAGCATGATTTTGACGTAACCGCGCTGAGCGGCCCTCTGGGCAAGGTGCCGGGTTTAGAGGACGTTTTTCTAAATTGCGACCCCGGTATCGCAAAGCGCCTGCTTGAAAGCGCCGCCGACATTAAACCCGCAAACGCCGTGCTGGGCGCCATTGCCTCGGGCGATCAGTTTATCAACAGCGACGCCAGACGCGCGCTGATACGCGACACGTTTCAAGCTATCGCCTGCGATATGGAGGGCGCGGCAATCGCCCAGGTTTGCTTTATCAATCAAATACCCTTCGGCGTTATCCGCGCCGTCAGCGACAGCGGCGACGACGATTCCGGTATGGAGTTTCACGAGTTTTGCTTGCGCGCGGCCAACAATTCCACCACGGTGCTGATGAGGTATTTATCCACTCTCGACGATTAGGGCGTGTTTGAAAAACAATTTCTGACAGCTGCGAGGCGATTTTTTCGACTGTCAAGGATCGAAAACGAAGAAATAGCGGCGCTATTTCAACCCCTGGTAACGCAATCGGGATGGAAAAAGGGAGGCAAAGCCGTCTCTCCCGCGTTGATCAGCGGTTGCAAAAGTGTAGTGCGGATATGCTTAGTGCGCTTACGAAAACATGTTTGATACGGGCGCAAGCGCAACCTCACTTCGCGTCAATCGCGGGCAAGCGCCCTATTCGTCAAATATGGTCACCGGCAGCGTCAGCTTTTCTTTGTTGATGTTGCGCGCGGGGTCGTAATAATACCATTGATCCAGCGTGGGCGAATACGTATCAAATGTAATGAGCTTATCTCGCTTATAGACGCGTATCAGCGTTAAAAACCCGCCGCCGCCGTCTTCCAGCGCCTGGTAATTCATCATGATATTATATACCGTGCGGTAATTGCTTCTGTCACCGGTATCGTTGATATCGGTGGTCAGCATAATGCTGTTGTAACGGTGCCCGCACAGCACCATAAATACGTTGCTGTTAGGCTTTACTATTTGTTCATACAGCTTTTGCCCCGTATCCGAAAGCAGCCCCTCACTGTCAAGATAATCATGCGTCATGAATATCGCATGGTGGTCGTTGTATTTTTTCAGCATTTTGTTTGCCCAATTGATGCCGGCGCTCGTGCCCTGTTTCCAGCCAAGGCCAATAAACAGGTATTTTGTGCCGTCAACCTCAAACGTGTCGCACCGGCCGCCGCCGCTGTTGTACCAACCCTGTATATATGGGTCGTCTTTAAAGGCGTCAGGCCCCAGATATGCTTTAAAGTTGGTGTAATTCGGGTTGCCGGTGCCCACATCGTGGTTGCCGGCAAGAGCAAAAAGCGGCACGGCACGGCGTATTTTTTGCATGGCGGCGTCGACACGCAGCCATTGTTCGTCATTGTTTTCATGTACGGCGTCGCCCGTGAAAAACGTGTATTTCACGTTGTAGCGCTCCGCGTTATCGTGCATCCAATCCGCCATGGCCCGTAAGGTTTCGGGGTATTCATCCGTGTAGTGCTGCGTATCCGTAAACCAGTAAAAGGCATAATCAGCTTCGCCGGATGTATGAAGCGCCGGCGCCGGCGTTGCAAGCAACACGGGGGGCGGCTCATTGTAAACGGGCGCAAACGGCGTTATATCCACGACGGGCATAGTGTCAGGCGTAATGGCGGCGGATACGGATCCGGCCGGTATATCGGCGGGTGTGGGCGCGGACGTAGCCGTAACCATAAGGGCTCCGGCGTTTACCTCAGGCGGCCTCTCGCCATCCAGCAAAAAATAATCGACAAGCATCAGCCCGGTCACGGTGGCTACAAGCGCCACCGTTACGGTGAGAAAAACCCTTGTTAATGTATGGCCGTTCTTTTTTTTCATGTATTGAGTATAACAAAAACGCGATCACATATACCATGGGCGCAAAAACATTTCCAAGTATTTTCCGGTCTTTTGGCATACGTTATTTGTTTGGCCTTTTCATGGTCAGCGATATGCGGCTCTTTTCCATATCCACATCCTGTACCCATACAGTGCGTATATCGCCCACCTTCACAACTTCACTGGGGTGCGCGATACGCCTTTCGCTCATCTGCGATATGTGCACAAGCCCGTCGCGGTGCACGCCAATATCCACAAACGCGCCAAAATCGATCAC
Source organism: Clostridiales bacterium (assembly GCA_031270585.1). Lineage (GTDB taxonomy): Bacteria > Bacillota > Clostridia > Christensenellales > CAG-138 > JAISXK01. The sequence goes on from JAISXK010000097.1 coordinate 7,503, forward strand.
ATTGCGCACGGTTCCCTGAAGCTCCATGCCCGGCGCAAGATCGCTCATTTCCAGCACGTCGGTGCGCAATATTGGTTTGGGCAGCTCGTCGCGCGGGTCGCGCCCGGGTTTTTGCAGCTCGCGAATCATATCCCGCAATGTGGGCGCGCCTATATGCAGCTCCCGCGCGAGAGGTTGTATGCCAACCTCGTCTATTTTTTTGTCCAAGGCGGATAAGCCCCCCTTGCGGATATCCCCGTCGCAAAAGTTAAAACGCGCCAGAAGCTTGTTTGCGACGGCATAACTTTCGGGGTGCACGGCGGTGTTATCAAGCGGGTTATCGCTACCCGCGATGCGTAAAAACCCCGCGCATTGCTCATACGCTTTTGTCCCCAGCTTGGGCACAAGTTTTAACTGCGCGCGGCTTAGAAAGGCGCCGTTTTCTTTTCTGTATGCGTCAATATTCTGCGCCACTGCGCGCGATACCCCCGCAACATAACATAAAAGCGGCACGCTGGCCGTGTTGAGCTCCACACCCACCTGGTTTACACAGCGCTCCACCACGCCGGACAACGCCTCGCTTAGCCGGGTGGCTTTCATGTCGTGCTGGTATTGCCCCACACCGATGGCGGCGGGTTCGATCTTCACAAGCTCGGAGAGTGGATCCTGCAGCCGCCGCGCGATGCTCACGGCGCTACGTAGCGATACGTCATAATCGGGGAATTCTTCCGCCGCAAGCTTGGATGCGGAATAGACCGACGCCCCCGCCTCGTTCACGATCACATAAGGCACGCCCTTGCCACTTTCGTGCATGGCGCAGGCAAAAAATTGTTCCGTCTCGCGCGAAGCGGTACCGTTGCCTATGGCCGCCAACGTCACGTTATGTTTTTCTATCAGCGCCAACACCGTATTCCTCGCGGCATCCACCTTGCCGTGTGAGGGTAGCGGGTAGACTACGCCGGTGTCCAGCACGCGACCCATATCATCCACCACCGCCAGCTTGCAGCCGGTGCGTATGCCGGGATCCATCCCCAGTACGGTTTCCCCCTTGATGGGTGGCTGCATCAACAGGTCGTTAAGGTTTACGGCAAATACGCCTATGGCAGCCTCCTGCGCGTCACAGGTGAGCTTCGTTCGCGCCTCACGTTCCATAGAGGGCATGATGAGCCTTATAAACGCATCCTCCACAGCGCTTTTCACAACCCCCGCCGCAGGTGCGCCCTCCACAAGTGCCCCCCGCAGCACAAGCGCCATGGCGGGCGCGGCGTCTACCAGCACCGCCGCTTTCAAAAAGCCCTCGCGCTCCCCGCGGTCTATGGCGAGCACGCGGTGGCCCGCTATGCGCGCTATAGGCTCATTATAATCGTAATACATGCGGTATACACTGTCTTCATCCCTGGCGGCCTTTGTGGCGATGAGCCCGCTTGTTTTAATCAGCGTGCGCAGCCGCGCGCGCACCCCGGCGTCGTCGCTGAAGTGCTCGGCTATGATATCCCCGGCGCCCGCCAGCGCATCTTCGGGCGTTTTTACGCCGGAATTTGCGTTCACATATTCCGCCGCCAGAATAAGCGGCGCGGGATCGGTTTTGTTTTGCAGCAGCAGCCGTTTGGCCAGAGGCTCCAGCCCTTTTTCCCTGGCGATCATGGCGCGTGTGCGACGTTTGGGCCTGTAGGGACGGTATATATCCTCCAACTCCGCCAATATGGAGCAGGCGGCAAGCGCTAAATCCATCTCGTCTGTCATCACGTCAAGCTTTATAAGGGCCGTGCGTATCTCCTCGCGGCGGGCTTCAAAGTTGCGCAGGTAGGTAAGCCTGTCCGCCAGCGCGCGCAGCACCTGATCGTTTTGCTCGCCGTGCCTCTCTTTGCGATAACGTGCGATAAAGGGTATGGTGTTCCCCTCGTCGATCAGGGCAATGATGTTTTCGATCTGCCAGTTTTCCATCTTTGGGAACTCTTTTTTCAGCGCCTCTACGATTTGCATGTACTATGTTTCTCCGTTTCGGTTGAAATATCGCTTTGATGATTGTAGCACAACGCGCCCC
>JAISXK010000078.1 GCA_031270585.1 Clostridiales bacterium
CCAACGCCTGCTCGTCCCGCAGCGTATATTCAAGTTGGCGGCTTGCCTGAACAGCGTTGTCCTGCCGGTTGTTTCTAAAATCATCAAAATCGTTGTACGCTTGCTGTGGGGCGCCGTCATAATAGAACCATTCGGTATTCGGCTCCTGTTCAATCCTCTTAAACCTTCGCAGGTAGGCGTGTAGCTGTTTGTCTTTGAACCAAACATCGGAATTAGAAAACTTAGCTGGCTCCGACCACAGCGTGGAGTATTTAAGATTGACCGCTGCCGTATGCGTCTGCTCTTTAATACGGCTTTCGACATCCTCGCGCTCGGTGTAGCCTATTTTTATCCAACCGTCTTTTGGCTCGTATGCAGGCAGGACATAGGCGTAGATTTGCGGATGCACGGTCTTGGTGGTTTTTATCATAGTATTGTCGCTCATGCCCGTTTTATCTCCTTGTCGAAATACTCCATTTCGTTGGTATCCCAGTTCATGATTTTGACCCGTTCCCCGGGAATGATTTGCCACTTCTCTTGCGTGTCGTCAGTGCCAAACAAGGATAGTTGCGTTTCCACAATACTCTCTCGTTTTTCTGTCAGCGGAATGGTGTATGCAAGCCCGTTCATCTGGAAGACGTTGTAGCTGATTATTTGGGCGATTTCCTCAAACAAGCCGTAGAGCGGTTCCGCGTTCCATTTTGAGAAGTAGTAATCGCGGTAGGTGTAGAGCAAGTTCTCACGGGCAAGAAGCAATGAATCCCCGTTCCACTCAAAGCCATAACTTGATTTGTAGGCGACTTCCGCCAACCGCTGCCATTCGGCCTTGTCAGTCGCCCCGCAGTTTATCCGCGCGAGCTTTCTATCTACAAACCCCACACGCTCGGCTATCGGGATAAGTTCGCCTGTTTCCATGTCATAGCGCGTTGCCATATAGGGGGCTTCACCGCAGGTGATTTCAAGCCATTTGCGGCGGCTGTATGTCTCTAAATCGTCGCCCTTGTAGTTTTCGTCCGCCGTATCGTTTTGCTTCTTTACAACCCAAGTGGGCGTGAAGACCTCGGCCTTTGTTTTCGTCCGCTCCTTTTGCAGCTCTTTTGTTTTCAAGGTTCTCGGCCTAATCAAAGAACCTCTTTTGCCCGTGATGAGTTCCGGCTTTATTTGCGCTGTTGCGGCGTAGGCGGTCATGTCATATTCTGTGTAATTGTCGTTAGCCCAAATGATGTTCTTTGGAGCGTCCGGCGTAGAAGCCGTTCTATCCAATAATAAGATTTCAAGTATGCGCGGCATACTCGTCCGGATATCGTTTTCCAATACATCCGACGAAAGAGTCGCTATTTTTTCTGCAGCGTTGTTGGCGGTGTCGTTCATGCGTCAAGTCCTCTTTGCGTTTTGGTCTTCATCCGGCACTATCTCCATGATGCCGCCGATGCCGCACTCCAACGATTTGCATATGCCGGGTACACCGGAAAAACGCCGAAACACAAATGAGTTTCAGCGTTTTAGATTCATTTAATTCCATTCATCATGGCGATGGTTTAGTCTCGTCGTCGCGGCGGCAAGATAGACAATAACGTGTTGGCGGCCCTTAATACAAATATCCGGGAGAATGTATGGACAAATCTCCAAATCCTTGCTTAATACTTACGCTTCCTTGCGGCTTCGGCCTTCTTCTTGCGCTTAACGCTTGGCTTTTCATAATGCTCACGCCTGCGAACCTCTGCCAGAACCCCGGAGCGGGCGCACTTGCGTTTGAATCTTTTAAGAGCGCTTTCAAGAGATTCGTTTTCTCCAACGCGGATTTCCATAGTCTCATCCCTCCCCTCTGATGCAACGCCAAAAGCTGTTGCATTGTGTGGCGAACCGCAACACAGCAATTATTATACTTGAACAAATGGCTTTCGTCAACCATATTTACTATTGAACGTTTGTGTGTGTTTATGAACCAATTGTTTGTGTCATGTCAATTTTGGAACAATTCTGCAATAAAATCGCGGTCGGCTTGCAACCAGGCCCGCTTGGGCGTATAATGGCTTCGGCAATTAATAGATTTTGCAAGAGTTTGGCGATGCCGGAAGCATTGTATTTACTGCCGCTTGTTATAGTCGGTCAACCCGGCCGCGCAGGACAAGCCCGCGTAATAAAAACGATGTATCCCGCGCGCCAAAAGATCGGCCTAAAGAAAAGGAGCGTACCTCATTTGGCACAAAAATTAAAGATTATTCCTCTTGGCGGTGTTGGTGAGATCGGTAAAAACATGACCGTTCTTGAGTATGGAAAAGACATCGTTGTGATAGACTGTGGCTTGAAATTCCCTGATGAAGAAATGCTTGGCATCGATATTGTGATACCCGATATGACCTACCTGGAGCAGAACCTTGAAAAGCTCTGCGGTTTTATCATCACGCACGGGCATGAAGACCATATCGGCGCCATACCCTATGCGCTTAAAAAGTTCCATGTGCCCGTGTATGGCACGAGACTAACCATGGCATTGATTGAAAACAAGCTCGAAGAGCACAAAATAAGCACAGATACGCTGCAGCGGGTATCCCCCGGCGATATCGTGCAATTGGGCTGTTTCAAGGTGGAGTTCATCAAAACCTGCCATTCGATAGCGGGCGCCGTGGCGCTTGCCATCACGACTCCCATCGGAACCGTTATCCATACGGGTGACTTTAAGGTGGATTATACACCCATAGACGGCGAGCCCATGGATATCAACCGTTTGGCGTATTACGGCTCGCGCGGCGTACTTGCCCTCTTGTCTGACAGCACCAATGTGGAGCGCGCCGGCCATACTGTATCCGAGCGGGAAATCGGCAAAACATTCGAGCATTATTTTGATGAGGCTAAGGGCAGGGTCGTTGTGGCGTCGTTTGCATCCAACATATTCCGCATACAGCAAATTGCAAGCGTGGCCATTGCGCATGGCCGCTTTATCTGCTTTCAGGGCCGAAGCATGGTTTCACTGGCCAATATCTCTATGGAACTGGGATATTTGAACATCCCCACCGAAATGATCGTAGAGGTCGATAAATTAAAAAAGTTACAGGATGATCAGGTATGCGTCATCACCACCGGCAGCCAGGGCGAGCCCATGAGCGGACTATTTCGCATGGCCAACGCATCCCACAGGTTGAACATAGGGGATGGGGATCTTGTTATCATATCCGCCTCGGCAATACCCGGCAACGAAGTCGGCGTCAGCCGCATTATCAACCAGCTGTTCCACAATGGGGCAAAGGTCATATACGACGGAATGGCGGATGTGCATGTATCCGGCCATGCCTTCCGCGAGGAACTGCGCCTGATGCTCAATATCACCAAGCCCCAGTTCTTCATACCCGTGCATGGCGAATACCGGCATCTGTATATGCACGCGGATATCGCCGTTGAGATGGGCGTGGAGGCCGAAAAGGCTTTTGTAGCCGATATAGGCAATGTTGTGGAACTCACCTATAATTCCGGCAAAATCAGCGGAATGGTGCCCTGTGGCAACATACTTGTGGATGGCGCCGGCGTGGGCGACATAGGGAATGTGGTTTTAAAGGACAGGCGTCTGCTTTCGCAGGATGGCCTGGTGACGGTTGTGGTCGCGCTGCAAAAAAACACCGGCAAGCTTCTCGCGGGGCCCGAAATCATATCCCGCGGGTTTGTATATATGCGTGAATCGGAAGATTTGATACAGGAAGCGTGCGATATACTCCTGCCGCAAGTGCAGCTGTTTGCAGAGAAACCGCACGCGGAATGGTCCAACATCAAAAACGGCTTGCGCGCCAGACTCAAAGAATATCTTTATCAAAAAACAAAGCGCACGCCTGTGATATTGTCCGTGATTGTGGAAATACCCAATGATTGACCCTGTCGCCGCCGCAACACAAGCCCTTGTGCAGGCGTTGCAGCATAGCGAAGAATACGCCGCATTTGTTTGCGCGCGCGAAAAGGCGTTTGAAAACGCGCATAATAAGGTGCTGTATTTGGAATACCGCAGGATGCAAACGGCGCTGCGGGCCAACGTTGCGCTGCAAACGACCGATCACGATCCGGGGGAAAAACTGCGTCACATAACCGAATTGTTGCATTTTGAAGAGGATACGTCAGCATTGCTGCTGGCGGAATACCGGCTGAACAGACTGATTGGCGGCATATTTCACAAACTGGCCGCCGCTGTGGGGATTGATGTGGGGGTTTGCGAGGGGTAGAGTGGGCGCCGGGCCACAATGTAGAACCCGTGGTCAATAACGACGATATGACGTTTACGCCCCTTAACCATGCTGTCAAACGCGGGTTATACCACTTTTATGCAGAATTGCGGACACGCGGACGCGCAATACCCGCATCGTACGCATTTTTCATTATCCACCACAGCCACACCGCCCTCTAACCGCAACGCGCCGCTTTTGCAGCGCAGAGCGCATTTGCCGCATCCCTCGCACCAATCGTGTATCATCAACCTGCGCGGTTGCAGAGAAATACCCGCTGCGGCCTCTTCCGGCGGGGTTTTTCCCACAAACGCGGCTACATTATACAGCACCTCCGCTTTGGTTTGCATGCCCACGGCTATGGTGTGCACATACGGCAGGCCGCGCATATATTGTATGGCTTCTTCCCGCCGCGACAGCAAATGCCCGCCGCCAAAGGGTTTCATGGCGATAACGCCTTTGCCCAGGGCATGTGCTTGCATGGTCGCCTGCTCCATATCATCCCTGTTGCCATCCGCAATGCCGATGCCCGTGAGATTGACGAGCGGAAATATGACGGAAAGTTCGGGATAGCGGTTGGCGCCCAACACTCCCGCCACATGGTGGGTGGACAGACCCAGCGCGCCGATCGCGCCTTCTTCCCGCCGCTTTAAAAAATATTCTATCGCCTCATAATGCCCGCGGATGGTATGCGCGCTTTCCTGCTCATGCAGCATAAATACATCGATGTATTCACGGCCTATGCCCTCTACCGCAGCGCGAAAGCTGCTTTTGGCTGTAGCGGCGTCATACGCGTAGCATTTTGTTATCACAACGGCATCAGGCTTACTTTTGAGCGCCAGTTTGATATAGGGGTATGTTTGGTAAAGCTCCGCTGTATCCAGGCAGTTGATGCCGTTTTCAAACCCAAACTCTAAAATACCTGCCCCTTCCAAAAGGGGCAGGTTTTGTTGCAATGGACCCATGGTTAATGTTCCGAAGCATATTGCGGATACATGTATGCCCGTACCGCCAAGTTCGACTATGTTCAAACCTTTCCGTCAAGCCTCCGCCACATTGTTTTCTACGTAGAAGCGCACAAGCTCTTCTATCAGTTCGTCACGGTCAATTCTGCGTACCAGGTAACGGGCATTGTTATAGCTTGTGATATATGTGGGATCGCCGGATAACAAATACCCTACAATTTGATTGACCGGGTCATAGCCCTTTTCCCTCATCGCGGAGAATACCGTCATGATAATTTCGTTTGCGGTACGCCTGTCCTTTGGTATCTCAAACTGCATGGTGTCGGTCGTGTTTTGTTCATCCATTTGTCATCACCCCTCAATAATTTTTAATAAGAATGAAATTAATTTGTAATATTTATTATAGCGGATGTCGCGCGCAATTACAAGAGCAAAATCAAAAATTATGTAAACAAGCCGTGAAACCGCAGCATCCTTATAGTATACTAACGATAAAACAGACATATATCTTAACACGCAGCCAATGCCGAAAAGCCGGAAAAGCACATGCTTCGATATACATCTGTTTGTATCGTATATTCAAAAAACCGATTCTCCACGCATTAACCCACGATATGGTTGATTGCGCGCCGCGCCTGGCGCACCGTGCGCCTGCCATCCCGCAGCATGCGTTTAGGCACATCCGGATACAGGGAATTGATCGCCACCGCCGCAACTGCGGCGCCCGCCACAAAGCCTGCCCCAATCCCTAAGCCTATCATTCGCATTTTGTTCTCTCCTCTCTTACTGGATTTCTCTATACAAAGGCAATTGTAATCAACGCCCCCTCATTGATGGGACATAACAAAGCCTATGGGGTTAGTATTGTATATTTAATCGATTTATATGAAAGGCAGTTATTTCATGCGCCAGGACCGCATGTATAAACATAAATTTATGCCGGCAACAAAAAAGCGCCGTTTACATGGCGCCTTTTTGATAGGCCGCGCACATACCGTGCGCGCTGCTTCCGCCAACGCATTGGTTTGCGGATGGGGCGTGAGGGGTAGTATATTGGTCTCACAATTAATATGGCGGGATTGGCCCGCGCGCATGCATGCGCTTCACTGTCACTTATTGGCTTTGCTTTTATAATCATCAATAGCGGCCTTTACCGCCTCTTCCGCCAATACCGAACAATGTATTTTTTGCGGCGGCAGGCCCTCCAGCGCTTCCACCACGGCGGCGTTGGTCAATTGCAACGCCTCATCCACGGTTCTGCCTTTTATCATCTCGGTCGCTATAGAACTTGTGGCAATCGCCGCCCCGCAGCCGAATGTTTTAAAGCGCACGTCTTCAATTACATCCTGCCCGTTTACCTTGATGAAAATCTGCATGATATCACCGCACTTTGCGTTGCCCACCAAGCCAACGCCATTGGCATCGGGCAATTCACCCATATTGCGCGGGTTTTGAAAATGATCCATTACGCGTTCTGTATACATAGCTTACCTCATTTGTTTTTATCGCTCCGTCAACAACACACTGTACAATCCGGGCGGTTTATTCAAGGGCGCACTTTATTTAACGGCGACATATCCCGCAGGCGCTGCACCACCGGCGGCAAGGTATCCAGCACATATTCCACCTCTTGGGCGGTGGTTTCGCCGCTAAGCGTAAGCCGCAGCGAACCATGCGCCAACTCATGTGAGAGCCCCATAGCCAGCAGGACATGTGAAGGATCAAGCGAGCCCGACGTGCACGCCGAACCGCTGGAGGCCGCAATGCCCTTTATGTCGAGCAACAGCAACATCCCCTCGCCTTCGATATATTTGATGCTGAAGTTTACGTTGTTGGGCAACCGCAGCATGGGGTGGCCGTTTAATTTTACATCAGGTATGCGCTCTTGTATGCCGGCAATCAAGCGATTGCGCAGCGCGGTAATCTTCCTATTTTCACTTTCAATATCGGCCGTGGCCATCTCGATGGCCTCGCCCAGTCCCACGATGCCGGGCACATTCTCCGTGCCGGCGCGGCGGCCGCGCTCCTGCCCGCCACCATAGATAAACGGCGACATGGAAACACCCTTTTTGATATACAGCGCGCCCACCCCTTTGGGGCCGTGAAATTTGTGCGCCGAAAGGGATAAAAAGTCTATACCCATGGCGTTCACATCTATAGGGATATGCCCTATGGCCTGCACGGCATCCGTATGAAAAAGCACGCCCTTTTCTTTGCAAGCGGCGGCAATCTGCGCAATGGGCATTAACGTGCCCACCTCATTGTTGGCAAACAATACGCTTACCAATATCGTGCCGGGACGGATAGCGTTTTTTACATCATCCGCCAAAACAAGGCCGTATTCATCAACCGGCAGGTAAGTTATCTCATATCCCTCTTTCTCCAGCGCTTCACAGGTATGCAATATGGCGTGGTGCTCCACTGCGGTGGTGATGATATGCCTGCCCTTGCCGGCATATTTTTTCGCTACGCCACGCAGCACGGCGTTGTCGCTTTCCGTACCACCGCCTGTAAACACGATTTCACCTGGCGAGGCGCCAAGCGCGTCGGCGACCTGTCCCCTCGCCTTCTCCAAGCCGGCGGCGGTCTGCTGCGCGAACGCGTGCAGGCTTGAGGGATTGCCAAATTTCTCACTAAAATAGGGCAACATGGCTTCAAGCACCCTGGGCTTTACAGGGGTTGTCGCCGCATTATCCATATATACACGCATAAATAGTATCTCCTCCTTCGTCTTATGCTTACTTACTTCTCTTTCGCAGATGTTTTTAGTTATCCTTCTCATCCTGCGGCACAATGTGCACCCGCACGGGCTTGTTTAACTTTTGCGCTTGCCGGATGGTATACTGCGTGCCTTTGGAACTTCCATCCCAGATGGCAATGATCATATCCGCCGCCTGCACGATCTGATCATTGCGCGCCAGGTACGCCCACTTGCCAAGCACCGCTACATCCGGCCGAAACACCGTTAGCTTTAGCCGGTGCGCGCTGGCGTATTCCTTTGCCAGGGCATCAACCCCTCTCGCGCCGCCGGTGATGATTTCTGTAACGCCCTCGGGCATATAGCCGCCGATATCCACGTTCAAATTCCTTGAGCCCACCACCGCAACCTTCATATGTTCAATTTATACGCAGCACGCTCATAAAGGCGTCGCTTGGCACCTCTACCGAACCAATTTGCCGCATACGCTTTTTACCCTCTTTTTGTTTTTCCAACAATTTTTTCTTGCGGGTGATATCGCCGCCGTAGCATTTGGCCAGCACATCCTTGCGCACGGCTTTTACCGTTTCGCGTGCGATGATTTTGCCGCCAATGGCCGCCTGTATGGGTATTTCAAACTGCTGGCGCGGTATCACGTCTTTTAATTTTTCCGCCACGGCGCGGCCTTTATTGTAGGACTTATCGCGATGTACGATGGTGGACAGCGCGTCACAAATTTCACCGTTCAGCAAAAAGTCGAGCTTTACAAGATCGGATCGCATATATTCGCGCATCTCATAATCGAAGGAAGCATACCCGCGCGAGCGGGATTTCAGCTGATCAAAAAAGTCGTATATGATCTCGTTCAGCGGTAATATGTAGTGGATATTCACGCGGGTTTCTTCAATGTATTTCATATCCACATAAATGCCGCGCTTCTCCTGGCAGAGCTCCATTATCGCGCCCACATACGCCGATGGCGTCATAATGTGGGCGTTCACCACGGGTTCTTCCATATAGCTGATCAACGCAGGGTTGGGCAGGTTGGTAGGGTTATCGATCACCCGCACCTCGCCATCGTTCATGATAACATGGTAAATAACCGAAGGCGCCGTGGTAACAAGATCAATGTCAAACTCGCGTTCCAGTCTTTCCTGCACGATTTCCATATGCAGCAAGCCCAAAAAACCGCAGCGGAACCCAAATCCCAGCGCGACGGAGGTTTCGGGCTCAAACGTCAGAGAGGCGTCGTTTAACAAAAGCTTGTTGAGCGAATCCTTCAAATTATCGTAATGCGCGCCATCCGCAGGGTAAATGCCGCAATACACCATAGGGTGTACCTGGTGGTAGCCCGGCAGCGGCACGCCGGCAGGGCTATGCGCGTCGGTAATGGTATCGCCCACCTTGGTTTCGGCAACGCTTTTGATGGATGCCGCAATATACCCCACCTCGCCTGCGGATAGTTCTTCCACCGGCAGGTGCATGGGCCCAAAAACGCCAACCTCCGTTACATCAAACTCTTTACCGGTGTTCATCATGCGTATGCGCGAACCCGCGCGCACGACGCCATCCATAATGCGCACATAGCTCACGGCGCCCTTATAGTTATCATATACGCAATCGAATATCAGCGCTTTTAGCGGCGCATCCGGATCCCCTTTGGGAGGAGGGATAAGTTCCACGATCTGGCCGGGCACAGCCGCCACATTCTCGCCGGATTTTGCGGAAACCCGGGGCGCGTCTCCGGCCGGCAAGCCGATGATCTCCTCGATCTCCTTCACGGTATTTTCAGGATCGGCGCTGGGCAGGTCTATTTTGTTGATGACAGGCATGATCTCCAGCTCATTATCGAGCGCGAGGTATACGTTTGCAAGCGTTTGCGCCTCAATACCCTGGGTAGCGTCCACCACAAGCACGGCGCCTTCGCATGCGGCCAGCGCGCGGCTGACCTCATAGTTAAAATCCACATGGCCGGGCGTATCGATCAGGTTGAGCATATACTGCTTGCCGTCACTATGCGTATAAAACATGCGCACCGCCGTCGCCTTGATTGTAATGCCGCGCTCGCGCTCAATATCCATGCTATCCAGCAGCTGTTCCTCCATATCTCGCTGGGATACGGTCTGGGTCAATTCCATCAGCCTGTCGGCAAGGGTGGATTTTCCATGATCGATATGCGCGATGATGCAGAAGTTGCGAATTTGCTCGCGGGGAAACGCCATGTATCCTCCCAAAAAAGCCCGTGTTTTATCTTCCAAATGATACCCTACCCGGCGCATATTTGCAAGAGAAATGCGTATTGCCAAATGCGGCGCATATGGTATTATAAATTTATTAACAACCGGGAGGCAAACTATGGGCAACATAGAAAATGCGGCGCAAAATTTAGAGGCGCACGGGTTTAAAACACAGATATTTGAAACGGCTGAAGAGGCAAAGGCTGCGGCGCTCAAGCTAATCGGCAAGGGCAGCGTAGGCATCGGAGGTTCCATAACGATAAGCGATATGGGCCTGTATGAAACCCTGCTTGAGCAGGGCAACGCCGTTTACTGGCACTGGAAGGTCGCGCCCGAAGAGCGCGCGGACGTGTTCCCCCTGGCCGGATCGGCCGACACGTACCTGTGCTCCTCAAACGCCATACTCGAGAGCGGAGCGTTGCTCAATATCGACGGCAACGGCAACCGGGTATCCGCCATGTATATCGGCCCCAGGCAACTGATTGTTGTCGCGGGCGAAAACAAGATCCGCCCGGATTATGAGCAGGCGCTGGCACGCATTAAAAAAACGGCCTGCCCGCTCAACGCCAGGCGCCTTAACCTTCAAACCCCCTGCAACGCTACAGGCGTATGCAACGACTGCAACTCGCCCCAGCGTATGTGCGGCATAACGGTGCTGCTGGAACGCCCCGGCATAGTAAAAAACGCGCATGTGTTCCTGGTGCGCCAATCGCTGGGGTATTGACGATTTTTTTTAAACGCTTGCTTTTAGATGACCTTTCCGTTAAAAATGGGTAGATTCAAAGCGTAGATAAGTCCGCCTGACACCAAGCAAGCGAATATTTGGACCAAGGCGTCTGACTGGAAGATGATAAGGTTAAAAGCCCCAACCTCCATTGCGCGTAAAGGTGCAATCGGTGTAAAAACGGCGATGACGGCAACAATTAAAATCAGGCAGGTTATCAAACTACCTATGAGGAAGTTCTTGCGCTTACCGCGAATCCCAAAACCGGTTCGTCCAGCGAGATGATTTTTGAGTTGCCGGCGAGCGCAAGTTATGCAAAAACATTGAGAATCCATTTCCAAATATCAGGGTATTCTCCGCGTATTGTGGCTCTGATGCTGTCATAATCTGCCGGGGTTAATTGCGAAATTTTTCCCCAAACAAATTCGCCTTTTGCTGCATCCCCGATAGCGATATGCCCCTGCGCGTAACCGCCCATCGCTATCCGTGAAGCGGCGGCATAACCACCAACAGAATATACTCCCAATGAAACGCCGCCTGCCGAAAATAAGCCAATGGCAA
>JAISXK010000077.1 GCA_031270585.1 Clostridiales bacterium
GAGATTTTATGAAAACCGCGTCGCTCCCGTTTGGCGTGGAATTGCTATTGGCGTGATACTTCTTATAAATGTCCATCAAAAAGCCCCTATGCATGTATATACGCGCAACAGGAGCGCGTTCTGCGGCCATGTCCGTAAAAAACGCCCAAAATGCTTTATTATGCTACCATGCTAAAGGAAAATACATTTTATTTACGCCTCCGCTTTGCTTGACAATCCACCCTGCCGGCATGTATTATAAGAGGGTGCTATAAAAGAGATGCTGCGTATTATAAAATAATTTTATAGCGGACTTCAGTTATCCATTTCCACTATTCGGGCATCCAAAACGCAACACGTTGTTCCTGCAATCTCCCTGGTAATGAAGCGGATAGGCTTTATGTACCCTGCTCTACCCAAACTACATTTTTTTAGGAGGTTTTTCATGAAGAAAAGGTATTTGGCAATTCTGTTGGTGTTGGCTTTTACCCTGGGCTTGGCCGCGTGTAGCGGCGGGAAGGACGCGAAGGATTGGGACTATATCGCGAAGAAGGGCGAAATGATCATTGGCATCACGTATTTCGAGCCCATGAACTATCTGGATTCCGCCGGTGAACTGACGGGCTTTGAAACCGAGTTCGCCATCGCCGTTTGCGAGGAACTTGGCGTAAAGCCCAAGTTCCAGGAGATCAGCTGGGCCGCGAAGGAAACCGAACTGAACGCCAAAAATATCGACTGTATCTGGAACGGCATGACCATCAACGAAGAGCGTTTGGCGAATATGTCCATCTCGCAGCCCTACATGCAAAATAAGCAGGTGCTGATCGTAAAGGGCGACCGCGCCGCCGAGCTTGGCGCATCGGTGGACGGCAAGAGCATTGTGGCTGAAGCGGGTTCCGCCGGCGAGACTGTTGCAGTGGAAGAGGCCTTCTTTGCAAACGCCAACTTCACTGCGGTAGATACCCAGGCAAAATCGCTGATGGAAGTAAGTTCCGGCACGGCGGATGGCTGCGTGGTTGACTATGTTGTATCCATAGGCATGATCGGCGAGGGTACGGATAACACCTCCCTTGTTGTTCTGGAACAACACGGCTTCGGCGAAGAAGAATACGGCGTTGCCATGCGCAAGGAGGATGTCGAGTTCACCAAGAAGTTGAACGACGCCATCAACAAGTTGCGCGCAAGCGGCAAGCTTAAAGAGATCGGCGAAAAGTATAAGCTCGACGCGCTGCTCGTAGGTTAACAAAACAAATAAGGTTCCGCCCGCCAATCAGGGCGCGGCGGAACCTTATTTACGTAAGGCACTATTTGGTGAAGCATATGTTTAAGGAAATTACCCTGCAACTTCTGCAGGGATTTGGAGAGAACCTTACGCTTTTCGGCCTGACGCTTATCATGAGCATGCCGCTTGGGCTTTTGATATGCTTTGGTTCCATGTCCCGTTTTCAACCTTTGCGCTGGCTTGCCCGCACCTATGTGTGGATTATACGCGGGTCGCCGCTTTTGCTGCAGTTGTTCATCGTGTTTTACGTGCCGGGCCTCGTGTTTGGCGCGCCCATGAAAAACCGCATGATGGCGGCGCTTGTAGCCTTTGTAATCAACTATTCCGCATATTTTTCCGAGATATACCGCGGCGGCATCGAATCGATATCCGTGGGGCAATACGAGGCCGGGCATGTGTTGAGCATGAAGCGCTCGCAGGTTTTCATGCGCATCGTACTGCCACAGGTAATCAAACGCATTATGCCCCCCATATCCAACGAGATCATCACGCTTTCCAAGGATACGTCGCTTGCGCGCGTAATCGCCGTGGCGGAGGTCATCATGGTAGCCGAGCGTTTTACCGCCAAGGGGTTGGTGTGGCCGCTGTTCTATACAGGCGTTTTCTTCCTTTTATTCTCGGGCTTTTTAACGCTGCTTTTTGGCTTCATCGAAAAGAAGCTCAATTACTACAGGGGGTGAGCGCATGTTTTTACACGTAAAGAATATTTATAAAAAATTTGCCCATGCGGAGGTTCTCAAAGGCATCAGCTTCTCTATGGAGCAGGGGCAGGCGCTCACCATCATCGGTTCTTCCGGCAGCGGCAAAACCACGTTGCTGCGCTGTTTGAACTTTTTAGAGACGCCCGACTCCGGCCAGATCGACCTGAAGGGCAAATGCATTTATGACGCCGAACGCGACCGCAATTGCAGCGACGTGCAATTGCGCAACAAGCGTTTGCACTTTGGCATGGTGTTTCAGCAGTTCAACCTTTTTCCGCAGTATACGGCGTTGCGCAATTTAACCCTGGCTCCCGAATTGTTGCAGCTCGAGAGGGCTCCCCGCAACGAGCAGTCCGCCATCAAGAAGAAGATTGATGAGGCCGGCCGCGATCTGCTGATTCGCGTGGGCCTTGCCGATAAGATGGACGCCTACCCCTACCAGCTTTCAGGCGGGCAGCAGCAGCGTGTGGCCATTGCGCGCGCGCTGGCGCTCAACCCCGATATACTCTGCTTTGACGAACCCACCAGCGCGCTTGACCCTGAACTGACCGGCGAGGTGCTCAAGGTCATCAAAGACCTGAAAAACGAACACACCACCATGATCATCGTCACGCACGAGATGGGCTTTGCCGAAAAGGTATCCGACCATGTGGTGTTTATGGCGCATGGCATTATCGAAGAGGAAGGCCCCCCCGAAAAGGTGTTCCACAACCCGGAAAGTCCGCTTATCCGCAGTTTCCTGCAGAAAGAAGATTTTTATTGATCACCGAGGATTATCCGCAATGTGATACCTGCGGGGCGGTTGTCTTAGGCGGCAGGCGTATATGCCCGCCGCTTTCGTTTTTGTTTGAAGAACAAACTATTATATATATGTGCGCATTACCCGTCCGCTCAATGCGGATGTAAGCCCGCAGCCCTCGTCGCCGCCCGCAAGCAGCGCCACCGCCTGCGCGGATAGAAAGCCCGTAGCCCCGTCCCGGCCAAAAAACGTCGCCTCGTCGTCGGGCGCGCAATTGATGCCCGTCACATCCACAAAGCATTGATCCATACAGCAGCCCAAAAGCGTGCCGCGCCGCCCGCGCACCAGCACGGGCGCGTTTACCTGCGCCAGTTCCCGGTTGAGCCCGTCGCCATAGCCCGCGCATACGGTGGCGACACGACTTTCGCTTGGCAGCACGTATTTTGTTCCATACCCCAACGTTGCGCCGGCGGGAAGCGTGCGTATGGCCGTGATAAAGCTGCGCCAGGACGCTACCTCTTCCACCCCTCCATGCGGCTTTGTGGGGTGATCCATATACAGTCCCCTGCCTATGCGCACGGCGTCCATATGGTATTGAGGATAATATTCAAACGCGGCGCTGCCGCATATATGGCGGCGGGGTATGGCGATCCCCGCGTCTGATAACTGCGCCGCGCCCTTTAAAAATGTCAGGTATTGCGCCTCGGTAAAAGCTTTGTTCTCCGTATCGGCAAAATGCGAAAACGCGCCCGTAATATGTATGCAATCCTTATATTGCCGCAATTCTTTGATCAGCGCGGCAAGCTCTTCGCCCGGCGCCACGCCTATGCGGTTAAGCCCCGTTTCTATTTTTATTTCCGCATGCGCAACCGCGTCGCCTGACAGCGCCTCGCGGCAGAGCGGCGTTATGCCCGGACGCCACAGCGGCAGCGTAAGCTTATGCGCCAGCGCTTCCCGTATATGCGCCGTGGGCATGCCCGCCATCACCAGTATTTCGCACATAACCCCCTGCCGGCGCAGCGCAATGCCCTCCGCCGTATGGGCCACGGCCAGCGTTTGTATACCCTGTATAGCGGCAAGCGCGCGCCCCACCGGAATGAGCCCCAGGCCAAAGGCGTCATCCTTCAGCACGGGTATCAGCGCGGCGCCGGGTTGCAGCCGCTCATATATGCGCCGCACATTGCCGCGCAGGCGCGCCATATCCACTTCAAGGTAAGAATTGGCTATGGGCCCTTTCTCCGTATGCATAGCGTCTATCTCCTTCCCGCTGATTATAGTTAATTTATCACGCGCTTGCAAGCTATCCCCGTGCATAAATACCCGGCACAGCAAAGCTGCTTCTTGACCAATGCGGCACTATTGCGCTATACTCATTGCAGTAGCCCACACATATTTATGCATTAGCACAAAGGAGTTTAAAAAGATGAAGAAGTTATTTGCTCTTGTAACGGCGTTTATACTGGCGCTCAGTATGGTCGCCTGCGCCGGCAATCCCTCCGCCCCAGCGCAAACCCAGCCCCCGGCGCAAACCCAGCCCCCGGCGCAAAGCACACCCCAACCTGCGGCGCCGGACGATCTGGTGCTGGGCACATCCGCAGATTATGCCCCCTTTGAGTTCCACATGCTTGAAAACGGCGTGGATAAAATCGTGGGCCTCGATGTGGCGCTTGCGCATCAGATTGCCGCAGACAAAGGCGTTGGGCTGCGCATTGTGGATATGAGCTTTGACAACCTGCTTACGCTCATGGCCAAGGGCGATTGCGATTTTGTTATCGCCGCCATGGAAACAACCGAAGAGCGCTTGCAGGCCGCCAGTTGCTCCGACCCGTATTATACGGATCTTCCCGCCATGATACTCGTGCGCAAGGATAATTTAGACAACTTCACCACGTTCTCCGATTTTGACGGTCTTTCCGTGGGCGCGCAGTCGGGCACCACCAAGGCCGACATCATCACGGATGAGATGCCCGGCGCCACACCGCTGTTAATGTCCTCTGTGGTGGATCTCGTAAACAATCTCGTTTATGAAAAATGCGCCGCGCTCGTGTTGGATGGCGCCGTGGCCTTGCAATACGCCGCCGCCAATGCCGAGCTTGCCATAATCGAGGCCGAGGGCCTTTTGTTGGGCGAGGCGCTGCCCTACTGCGTATGGGTAGCCAAGGACGACCCCAAGGGCCTGCTTCCCTCCATCAACGCGACTATCGCCAAAGTGCTTGGCGACGGCTCTATGGACGCGTTCATCGCCGAAGCGGATGAACTGAGCAGCCAGGCGCTGGAAGGCTGATAAACCCTGCGCTTTCCCGATCCGCCACGCGGCGTTGCGGCGCCGTGTGGCGCTATTTTTGTGAAAGGCGTGGTGGTTTACTTTGTCGGAATTCTTTTTTGGTTCTGCGGGCTTTATAAATTTTAATTTTTTGCCCAAATACGGCATGTATTTTATACAGGGCGTGGAATACACGCTTCTGTTGTCCGTGGGTTCGGTGCTGCTGGCCATTGTGCCGGCGCTGGTGCTGGCGCTGATGCGCCTCAGCAAAAACAGGCTCGTTCGTGGTCTTTCGGGCGCGTATATCGCCGTGTTTCGCTCCACACCGCTGCTGGTGCAACTCACCATCATCTATTTCGGCGTTTTTTATTTTATCAAAGTGCCCAACATCATCATATTTGGTTTTGTGGATCTCAGCCGCTTTATCCCTGGCGTTGTGGCGCTGGCGCTCAACAGCGCCGCCTATGTGGCGGAAATCATACGCGCCGGCATACTGGCCGTGGATTTCGGTCAAACGGAGGCCGCGCGCAGCCTGGGGCTTTCGCCCTTACAATCCATGCGCCTGGTGGTGTTGCCGCAGGCCATCAAAAACATACTGCCGGCGTTGGCTAACGAAGTGATCACCATGGTGAAGGAATCCTCCATCTGCTCCACCTACGGCATGATGGAGATTATGTGGGCCGCGAAAACGGTGTCGGGCACCACCTATATTTCTGTGGGGCCGTTTGTTCTGGCCGCTTTGATATACTTTTGTATCAATTTTCCGGCCGGCAAGGCCATTGAGGCCATTGAAAGGAGAATGCGGCGTGGAGACAGGCGCTAAGCTCATCAGTGTACAAAACATTACAAAAACCTTCAACAAAGGCGCGGTCGTCGCGTTGAAGGATTGCTCTATCGATATCGCCACCGGCGAGGTCGTGGCCATCATAGGCCCTTCCGGATCGGGCAAATCCACTTTGCTGCGTTGCCTCAACCTGTTGGATATCCCCGACAGCGGGCGCATATGCTTTCATGATGTGGATATTACCGGCAAAAAGATGAATATCGACCTGCACCGCCGCAAAATGGGCATGGTGTTTCAGCATTTCAATCTTTTTCCGCATATGACGGTGCAAAAAAACATCACTTTGGCCCCCCTCAAGCTGGGCCTCAAAACGAAATCCGAGGCCGACGCCCAAGCGCTGGCGCTTTTGGAACGCATCGGCCTTGCCGACAAGGCGGATGAATACCCCGCCATGCTCTCCGGCGGGCAAAAGCAGCGCATCGCCATCATACGCGCGCTTGCCATGCATCCCGAGGTCATGCTTTTTGACGAGCCCACCTCCGCGTTGGATCCTGAGATGGTAGGCGAGGTGCTGGATCTGATGTATGCGCTTGCCAAGGATGGCATGACCATGGCGGTGGTCACGCATGAGATGGGGTTTGCGCGCGAGGTCGCCCATCGCGTCGTGTTTATGGATGAGGGCGCGATAGTGGAAGAAAACGAGCCGCGCGCGTTTTTCACTTCTCCCCGGCAGGATAGAACGCAAAAGTTTTTAGCCAAGGTTCTGCGTGTTATGTAGGGCGTGTTGTAATACTACAGCCCGTACAGTCCGTACAGCCCGCCCGTAATCGCAAAGGCGTTAAACCCGTTCAAAACGAGATACCAGCCCAACAATATGAACGCGCTGGCGCGCAACAGCGGCAGTTTGCTTTTAAAGAGCCGCACACAGCACAGCGCTATGATCATGGATATATACCCCAGCATCCAAAACGCCTGCACACGCTTAAACGTCAGGCCGTAGGCGCCGATATACAGCCCCAGCCTTGTGAACGCGCTGGCGAGTATCACGCCGGTGGCCGCAAGCAGCGCCACAAGCATGCCGCGCATGATGGCGTCCTCACGCACGCGGCAAAGGCAAGCCGCAAACACCGCAAGGTTGATGGCCGCCACCCAGATCAGTTGGCTAAATCCTTCTCTCGCGTATGCGGCATAGGTCAAATCATCCGGCAGGCCGCGCCCGCCGAACAGGTATACGAATTGTATGGCGGTGAAAAACGCGTATATGGCGATCAACGCCCCCAGCACTACGCGCGGCGCAATAGCGGGCCAAAGGACTATGGTGCGTGTGGGCGCGGCTTCACGCCGGCCCCATTTGGCGCCATAAAGAAAACTGTAGAACAGCACCGCAAACACAAACAACACCAGCAGCCGAAAGAACAGCCGTTGCAGCCGCGAATCCGAAAACAGCCTGCCCAGCATGGAGGATACCACGGCGTCCGCCGAGGAGAGCAGCGCCAGCACCATCCCCGCCACCGGCACGGCAATGAGTACGCCCAGCCACACCATCCGCCCGTCCTTGCGGAAGAGGCTGCCGGCGGCGTTAAAAAACTTGCCTATGTATTTAAAAGGCTGCACGAAAAACCCATAAAAGAAAAGCGCCAAATAACCGCTTTCCCGCCCGGCCGGCAGCGGGTTTGCCACCAGTTGCGCGTGAAACATCAGTATGCAGGGCAGTATCACCACGTTGATCCACCGCATCTGATCGTCTATATAGGCTTGTGCCACGGCCGCGCAGCACAGCAGCACCGCCGTTACGGCAAACGGCGCCGCCATGGGCGCTTTTTTCACCTTATCCCGGCAAAGCAGGTGGAATACCACGATATACGCGGCCCAAAAAGATGCGTAGCGCGCCATAAAGCCCACATCACTCTCCGCCCCAAACGCATAAAGCTGAAAGAAAAACGCAATGGCAAACGCGCCCGCCAGCAGCAAGCGCTGCGGGTTTGTTACGGGCTTTTCATCCGTCCGCGCGCCGCAGGAATCATCCGGCATGGCGGGCGTTTCCCCGTGTTCGATGTCATATACGGGGCCGCCGGGGGGCTGCAGCTGTTTCGCAGCGGGGACGTTTGCGTTTTGCCTAGGCTCGTAATATTTTTCATTGCTCATTCGTCTCACTCTCCTCATCATACTCAATATATTCCAATATGTCTCCTGGCTGACACATGAGCGCTTTGCACGCGGCGTCGAGCGTGGTAAAGCGTATGGCTCTGCCTTTGTTGTTTTTTAATATGGAAAGGTTGGCAGGGGTGATATTCATCTGTTCGGCCAACTCCATCAGACCCAGATTGCGTTTTATCATCATAACGTCAAGGTTGATTTTTATCATGGCGGCCTCATATCACAAGCTTGTCGTTATCGCGGTATTCCACCGCTTTTTTAAACACATTGCCCAGTATCAGCGAAAGCAGCGCGCAAAACAGTAGCACCATGCCCAGCACGATGATCATAAACCGAAAATAGTATACCGCCGCCGCTATAAAGGCAAGGCCCGCCATGCCAAGCGCCGCGTAGCCCATGCGGCGCAGGCATATCACGTTTTGCTCGACAAACGGGTCGGCCGGCAGCGTTTTCATCATGCGTATGAGCAGTGCAAGAATATACAGAGCGCCAATGGCGCCCGCGTACCACAGCGCCAGCTCGATACAGTAGCGAGGGTCGGCCACAGTGGCGCTTTTATCAAACAATATCATGGGTAGCACCCAATACAGCGAACAGAAAAACAACACCCCCATCGTCAGGCAAAAATACAGCATGCCCATCATGGTGTTGTTCAGCTTTTTCATGGTGTATTCCCCCTTGGTACCCGCGCTACGCTCTATTAAAGGGTAGTATACACATAAAATTATCGATAATCAATATGCATTTACTGATTATCGATAAACAAATTGTAAATATCATGTCGCCGCGCTTATTCCGCCTGAAAGCGGCATATCCTTCACGATAACCTCAATTCGTTAAAAGCGGCAGCGCGCCGCTTTTGTTCACAATAGCTTGATATACGCGCGCCTGCGCTTGTGCTGCTCTATATCAAAATAGCGCCAGAGCGATTGCACATCGGTATTGGTTTCAAGCTCGGGCCCGGTTTCGGCATAAGCTACGCCG
>JAISXK010000120.1 GCA_031270585.1 Clostridiales bacterium
GCAACGCGTGCGGGGGGGTTGGTTTGGTACGGTTTCGCGCGATACTTCGCATACATACAAAAAGAATGCTATAATGAACCATACAAACGCGTGCATATGCCGGCGGCATATGATGAACAAACCAAAACCATAACAAAAGGAGGAAGCGATGACTACGAAACAGGCAAAGCGCGTATTGCGCTTATCCAATCTTGCGATTTTCGTTATAGTGCTGCTCATCGTGGCGTTTAGCAGCTTTTATGTGATCGAAGAGCAGGAACAGGCGGTGATTACCACGTTTGGCAGGGCAAGCACCGTTACGACGCCCGGTATCCATTTTAAGGCGCCGTTTGTGCAAAAGGTGGCGATCGTGCCCATGATTATCAAAAGCTTTTCCATAGGGTATGTGGAAGCGGGGCAGGCCGACAGCTATACAAGCAATATCGGTTACCGCGAGTTTGACGATCAGATGGTTTCGCCGGATGGATCTGTGACTTCGGAATCCATGATGATCACGTCGGATTACAACTTCGTGAATGTGGATTTCTTTTTGGAATACCAGGTACTGGGGCCCGAGCGGTATCTCTTCGCGTCCGCCCAGCCGGAATTCATACTGCGCAACCTCGCACTTAGCTACATTCGCGATACCATAGGGCTGCACGGGGTGGATGAGGTGATAACGACCGGCAAGAATGAAATTCAGGCGGAAATAAAAGAGAAGCTCACCAACCGCCTGGAGGAGGAGAACATAGGCATACAGTTGATCAATATCACCATACAGGATGCCGAGCCGCCCACCACCGAGGTGAAGGATTCCTTTAAGAACGTGGAAACCGCCAAGCAGGGCAAAGAGACATCCATTAACAACGCCCGCAAATACCAAAGCGAGCAGATACCCGCCGCCCGTGCCCAGGAGGACGCCATATTGCGGGAGGCCGAAGCGCAAAAGGAAACCCGCATCAACGACGCCAGGGCGCAGGTGGCGGTGTTTAACGCCATGTATGAGGAATACCGGAAAAACCCCCTCATGACAAAGCAGCGCATGTTTTATGAGGCCATGGAAGAGGTGCTGCCGCGCATGAGGGTTTATATCGACAATGGCGAGGGCACCGTGAACAAGCTGCTGCCGCTCGAAAACTTCGGCGGCGCCGGCAACACCGGCAACACCGGTAACACCGGTAACGCCGGTAACACCGGTAACACCGGCAACACCGGCAACGCCGGCGGCAATTGACGCGAAAGGGAGGAACGGATAAATGGAAAACAACACCGGATACACAACGGCCGCGAACACAGGCGCCGGAGGAAAGAACGACAACGCGCCCGGCGCCGCCATATTGCGGCGCGGCATTATACGCCGTGTTATTATCATAGCCGGTATACTGCTCGCATGTCTGATTTACGCGCAATGCGTCGTTATCACCATGCCCAACGAATACAAGGTCATACAGCAATTTGGCGAGATCAGGTATATTACGGATCAGCCGGGGCTAAGCCTGAAGATGCCCTTTATACAAACGGAGTTTAGCTTGCCGCAGGATGTGCGGCTATATGATATCCCCATATCCGACGTGATTACGCAGGATAAAAAAACCATGGTCGCCGACAGCTTTGTGCTTTGGCGCATCAACGACCCGCAGAGGTTTATACGCACGCTTAGCGGCAGCATCGCAAGCGCCGAGGTGCGCATTGGCAATATCGCGTATAACTCCATGAAAACGGTGATCAGCCGCCTGCCGCAAACGGAGATTATCAGCGGGCGCGATGAGCTGGCGCAAATGATATACGCGAATATAGGCGATACGCTGGATCAATACGGCGTGCAGCTTGTGGGCTTTGAAACAAAGCACCTGGATTTGCCCGACGACAACAAGCAGGCGGTGTATACACGCATGATATCCGAGCGCAACAACATTGCCGCAGCCTACGAGGCGGAGGGCGAAGAGGAGGCGCGCATGATCCGCACGGAGACGGATAAAGAGGTTTCCATACGGCTTTCCCAGGCCGAGGCGCTTGCCGCTAAAACCATTGCCGAGGGCGAGCGGCAGTATATGGAAATATTGGCCGACGCTTATAACGACGCCGACAAGGCGGAGTTTTACGGCTTTGCGCGCGCGCTGGACGCAGCGAAGGCCGGGCTGCAGCGGGATACTACGCTCATACTCTCGCCCACTTCGCCCATTGCCGGTATATTTAACGGCATAAACTAGCGTCGGGCGTATTAACGCGCTTGCCGCTACCGCTGCCCGTTAAAGAGCCCGGCCAGCGGCTCTGCAATGGCGGAAAGATCGGCAATCGCCGCGTTAAGCTTTTGGATATCGAGCTCGTTGATTTTTGATACGGCCTGGTCGATGCCGTAAGTCGCGTTTACCGCTGCGGCTTGCGCGTTATCTACAAGGCCGTTGACGTTATACACAATACCGGCGATATCCGCGTCCTGAATAGCGGCGGCCACCTTGTTTAGCGTGGTGAACGTACTTTGGGCCTCGTTTAATATAGTCTTGAGCCGGCTTGCGATATGCAGCGCCATATACCCAATGGCCAGCACGAGCAGCATGGATATTACCGCCGCCGCCGTGCGGGCGCGGGCGAGCCGCAGCGCTTTATTTTGGTAGGTTTCGATACTTGTTTTATCCATGGGTTAGACCCTCCTTTTGGATGTTACTTGCAAGCGGGATGTACGTGAATTTGTTAAGCGATTTTTTGGCCCGTCGCGGCGAGGCGCGAAAAGCTCCTTTCAACGGCGCCGTATGCCGCGTGGGCCCGTCTCAACTTCAGTATACAGAGTCGCGCGTTAAAAATCATAGAAGTTTCCGTCTTTTTGGCGCGATTTTCATCATACGGGAAACTTCGGTAAAGCTTGACAAACAGGTGCTTCGGCATTAAAATAGAAACGCCATACGATTGCATGCGGGTGTAACTCAATGGCAGAGTTCTAGCTTCCCAAGCTAGCTACGTGGGTTCGATTCCCATCACCCGCTCCATGCAATATACACTTTGCCCGAGCCGCTGCAAACTATGGCGGGAGGGTCTTACGCATAGCAAAACCACTATCGCTATGCCAACAACATTTTTAGGAGGATGAATTTGTAATGGCAAAGGCAAAATTCGAGCGGACGAAACCGCACGTAAACATCGGGACGATCGGGCATGTGGATCACGGAAAGACGACGCTGACGGCGGCGATCACGATCGCGCTCTCGCAGGAGGGGCATGCGGCGGCGATGACGTATGATGAGATCGATAAGGCGCCGGAAGAGAAGGCGCGCGGGATCACCATCAACACGGCGCATGTGGAATATGAGACGGAAAAGCGGCATTACGCGCATGTGGACTGTCCGGGGCACGCGGACTATGTAAAGAACATGATTACGGGCGCGGCGCAGATGGACGGGGCGGTGCTCGTGGTATCGGCGGCGGACGGCCCCATGCCGCAAACGCGCGAACATATCCTGCTCGCGAGGCAGGTTGGCGTGCCGTACATTATCGTATTTATGAATAAAGTGGATCAGGTGGACGACGACGAGCTTCTGGAGCTTGTGGAGATGGAGATTCGCGAGCTGCTTTCCAGCTACGAGTTCCCGGGCGACGATATACCGATCATCAAGGGCTCGGCGCTGAACGCGCTCAACGACCTCATGGCCGGTAAAAAGGCCAAAGAGTGCGAGAGCTGCAAGTGCATATACGAGTTGATGGATGCGGTCGACACGTACATCCCAACGCCGGAGCGCGCGTCGGACAAGCCCTTCCTGATGCCGGTGGAAGACGTGTTCTCGATCACGGGGCGCGGCACGGTCGCGACGGGGCGCGTGGATCGCGGCACGATCAAGGTGCAGGAGACGGTGGAAATCGTGGGCTTGACGGAAGAGACGCGCTCTGTCGTCGTAACGGGCGTAGAGATGTTCCGCAAGCTGCTGGATCAGGCAATCGCGGGCGACAACATTGGCTTGCTGCTGCGCGGCGTGCAGCGCAACGAGATCGAGCGCGGGCAGGTGCTTGCAAAGCCCGGTTCCATCAAGCCGCACACGCATTTTACGGGCGAGGTATACGTTTTAACGAAGGAAGAGGGCGGGCGGCACACGCCGTTTTTCCCCGGCTACAGGCCGCAGTTCTACTTCCGCACGACGGATGTGACGGGCAGTATCGAGTTGCCCGAGGGCGTGGAGATGGTAATGCCGGGCGACAACGTGCGGATGACGATCAAGCTGATCACGCCTATCGCTATTGAGGATGGCGTGCGCTTCGCTATCCGCGAGGGCGGCCGCACGGTAGGTTCCGGCGTCGTGACGGGGGTATTGGCGTAATATAGATTTTCGGCAACCTGAAAAAAGTACCGGCCGGGCGCCGGTACTTTTTTGCATATCTTTTTTTGGGGCTTTTTTCAGGGCTTTCTTTTGCGGCTCTTTTTTGCGGGCTTCTTCCTGAGGGTACGAAAAAGGGAAAGGGGACGCATTCACTCTCATTTGCATATTCAGTATAGCAAACGCGTCTATGAGGTTCATCACAATACCATTACAGAACAAATAAACATCTCTGATAAAAGTTTGAAATATATACGAAAGTTTGTGCCGGTATCCCGCCCTTGATTCCCGAAATTTAAAAAAAGCGTATTTCGGGAATCAAAGGCCGGCGTTTTGGTGTATGATGCCTACATGAGAACATATGTTTGTTAAGGAGAAAATATGCCGGGCAGAAAAAAGGGGCCCACGCGGCCAAAGCGGATGGAAGAGAGGATAGAGGCGTATTTTGATTTGTGCAAAAATACGCCGGTGGAAGTTTCCGGAAAGAAGGAAGCGCGGCTGCAAAAGCCGCCCACCATGGAAGGCTTGTGCGCCTACCTGGGGCTAAGCAAAAAAACGCTTTTGAAATACCTTTCGGGCGGCTATGAAAGCGCTGACGCAACGGAGCGGGCGGCCGTGGCGGATTGCCTTGAGCGCGCGCAGGACAGGCTGACCGCCGAAACGCTGGAGGGCGCGCTGTTGGGCCGGTACGACGCGCGCATATGCGCCATGATACTAAACGGCATGGGGTATACAGGAAAAGAAACGCAGCAAAGCGGGCATTTATCGGTGCAATGGGAGAACGTGGGGGCGGCCGAGCTGAAGCAATGGGCGGAGTAAAAAGATAATATACCCAACTGTCAAGAACATGTTATCAACAAAATTATGCACAGGCTGTTCATAATGTGGACAGGCTGGAAAAATCAAGCGGAGGGAGAACAAAAATGGTTGTATATATCTGTGCCGACAGGGACGAAACCAGGGATTATAAGATGCGGGAATATTGCGAAGAGGAGATCAACAGCGGCAATATCCCCTTTGCGCCGCAGCTGTTGTTTGTGGAGCAGGAACCGGGGGACGCAGAGGACGACGAGGAGCTATGGATGAGCCTGGAGATGCTCGCGAGGCTGGACGCCCTGCATGTATACGGCACGAATATTACGCCCAGTATGAAGCGGGAAATCGCCTATGCGGCAAGTATCCGCATGCCTGTGGCGTATATGGATGATGATGATGATGAGGAGGAGGAGCGTGACTACGCTTAAGCTGACGGGGCAGCGCCCCAATGAAAAGCAGAGGCAGTTTTTTTTATCCCGCGCGCGGCACACGGCGTATGGCGGCGCGCGCGGCGGCGGCAAAAGCTGGGCCATGCGGCGCAAGTTTTTGCTGCTGGCCATATGGTATCCGGGGCTTTCATTGCTGCTTTTGCGCCGCACATACCCGGAATTGGAAGAAAACCACATCAAACCGCTCAAGCGCGAGCTGCCGGGGGTTGCGAAATATACCGACAAGCGCAAAGAATTTGTGTTTTTAAACGGCTCGCGCATCAAATGCGGGTATTGCGACAAGGAGGACGACGTTTTGCAATACCAGGGGCAGGAGTACGACGTGATCGGGCTGGAGGAGGCGACGCATTTTTGCGAGAGCCAAATGCAGTTTATCTGCACGTGCAACCGCACCACAAGGCGCGATTTTTTCCCGCGCATGTATTACACATGCAACCCCGGCGGCGTGGGGCACGCGTGGGTGAAAAGACTGTTTATCGACCGCGAATACCAAAATAGCGAGCGCGGGGAGGATTACAGCTTTATACCCGCCAGCGTCTACGACAACAGCGTACTCATGCGGGCTAACCCGCAATATGTGCACATGCTTGAAAATTTGCCGGCCGGCCTTCGCCGCGCGCATCTCGAAGGGGACTGGGACGCGCTGCTGGGCCAATATTTTGAAACATGGCGGCGGGCCAGGCATGTTTGCGAGCCGTTTTCCATACCAAAGCGGTGGAAGCGGTTTTGCGCCATGGACTGGGGCTATAACGACCCCTGCTGCGTATTGTGGTTTGCCGTGGCGCCGGATGGACGCGTATACGTGTACGACGAATACTACAGGCGCAAAATACTGGCGCACGATGTCGCAAAAGCCGTCGGGGAAATATCCGGCGGCGACAAAATCGCCTATACGGTAGCTTCGCCCGATATGTGGCAACGGCGCGGCGCGGCGCTTAAATCCATCGGCGGCGTCAGCGGCGAATGCATTGCGGATGTATTTATAAAACGCGGTGTGCCGTTGCGCCCCGCCGATAACGCGCGCGTGGTGGGCTGGCAGCGCGTGCGCGAGTATCTGCGTGAAGCGCCGGACGGGCTTGCGTACCTGCAGGTGTTTGCGCGGTGCGCCAACCTGATTAAATACCTGCCGCTCATGCAGTATGACAGGCACGACCATGAGGACGCCGCCTGTGGCGACGACCACGCGCCCGAGGCGCTGCGCTATGGGCTGATGAGCAGACCCGCGCCATCGCGCGAGAAGGCGTGCGCTATGGGCGCGTCCTTGCCGGGGGGCGGCCCGCAGCCGCCGGCGAACCCGTTTTTGGCGGGGGAAAAGGAAAAGACCGGGTATTTGATCATGTAAAAAGCCGGCGGGCAGTATCCATTTATATGTACAAAGTGTAAAATTTTTGGTTTTTTTTAGAATTTAAGCCGGAATATTTACGCAAAGGCCATGCGCTTATGTTAATATATAACAAAACAGGCGCAGCGCTTTACCGCAACGCAAAAACGCCGCTATATTACATATGGATTTTCGATATGGCAGACGCGTGGAAAGCGGGAGATATATGTACAGACGCGGTTTCGTAAGGACACTACTTTTTATATTGATCATATTGCTGGCGGCGCAGTCCATTGCCGTCGCCGAAGGCGAAACTACGCCCGGCGGGGAAACAACCGAAACGCCTGCGGCGCCCGAAACGCCGGCGCCCGAGACGCCCGTGCCTCCCACGCCCGTGCCTACCCCCGCGCCCACGCCTGTGCCCACGTCCGCGCCGACACCGGCCCCGCCGCCCACGCCTGTGGGGCCGCCCACGCCCACGCCTGTGGAGTCGCCAACCCCCACGCCTGTGGAGTCGCCAACCCCTACGCCTGAAATGGGCTATGTCGAGATCACGGCGAATGA
The DNA here is from genome assembly GCA_031270585.1 of Clostridiales bacterium. Lineage (GTDB taxonomy): Bacteria > Bacillota > Clostridia > Christensenellales > CAG-138 > JAISXK01. The sequence goes on from JAISXK010000120.1 coordinate 7,431, forward strand.
CGCCGGCGTTACCGTCAACGATTATTACTTCAATATCTATACCCACGCCTACGCCGCAGATGAGAATGGCGACCCCGTAGAGGTGTTTATCCTGCACAACGGCGGCTTCAGGCTCGATGTGGCGGGCGTATATACCGTTATGTATTGCGCCATACACCCCGTGACACAGGAGGAGTTTTATAAAGCCTGTACTATCACGGTGGGGGAAGCGCGGGAAAGCACATCCACGTTAAAGGGCACCAGCGACTCCCGCTACAGAAAATACCAGCAATACCGCGATGAGGTAGCGGCCGAGCTTGGCCGCCATTTAACGCGGCTCAATGGGGAATTTGCGGACAGGATGAACCTTTTACGCAGAGCCTTTTTGGACGCGGACGCGTACAACCTTGTGCGGCAGTATTACGCCGAACAGATGGAAACCGATGAGAATATAAACGAGGCGGGCTATGTCGCCGCCGTGGATTATTTAGCGCTCGCGACGCCGGCGTTATCCAACTGGTCGCAGATACTTGCCGTGTTTGTGGCGAAAGGCTCGCTGGAGGTGGAAGACCCGCTTGATCTGTTCAACCTGCGCAAGATATCCTTTGACGGGCTGGACGAGGTATTTTGGGATATGCACGAACTGCGCTTTGAATTGCAAAACGGCGCCGTCACCATGATACTCGAAGAGCGCTCCAGCGACGAAATGGCGCAGCTGTATAATTTTTCGCCCGCGCGCAAAACCCAGTTGGACGAACTGCTGCAGCCCGAGTTTCAACGCCTGTTTGCCTCGCTGACGGGCGACGAAAGCTTTATAGACATGACGGCCGAACAGGCGGCGGCCATACGCGCCGTACTGCCTGCGGATATGACCATGCACCGCGAACAGGTCGTGATGACGGCACACACGATGGTGGATCAGGTAAGATATTTCTGGGGCGGCAAATACCCGAAAATCGGCTGGAACCCGCTTTGGGGCGTGCCCAAGGTGGTAACGTCGCAAAACAGCCCCACCACGGGAACGGTGCGGCCCTTCGGCCTGGATTGCAGCGGCTTTGTTACCTGGGTATTCATAAACGCCGTTAACGACGAAGCCATCATCAGCGCCATAGGCAACGGTTCATCCAACCAATGGAGCAACTCGCGCCAGTTGGGCTGGGATGAAGCCAAGCCGGGCGATCTGGCCTTCAGAGCGGCGCCGGGCGCTACCGCGACCAACCATGTGGGCATCGTGGTGGAGGTGAAGGAGGATGGCACCATTATGGTGGCGCATTGCTCGTCCAGCAATAACAATGTGGTGATTACGGAAGCGTGGTCATCAAGCTTCCGCTATATCAGGCGGCCTATTCTGTATGATGAATAAGAGTATGGATATACCGGCAAAGGCTTCGCGCGGGCGAAAAGGGGTTTGCGCGGCGGCGCTGTTGATCGTATTGGCCTGCGCCAATCCCGCTTACGCGCAAGGCGACGCGTTTACCATCACGGCTAACCCCGACACCTCGGCCCCCGTATACGCGGGGGATGTGATCAGCTACAGCATACGCGTGAACGAACCCGCCGCGCACGTGGGCATGACATACCTGCGGGTGCAGTTGGGCGAGGGCATGTTTTTTTATGACGGCAGCCTGCGAATCGAAAGCCGGGGCATGGAGGAAGTACCGCCGCAGCAAGACGATGGCGCCAGTGCGCCCACGCCCATACGCGTATCGTACACGGTTGTGCCGGGCAACAGCGGGTTTGTGGTACTCAGCAACGCGCTGCAGGCGGGCGATGTGTTTTTGTTTGATGCTATGGTGGAAGAAAACGCCGTGGCGGATATCAGGGTGCAATCCGAAACGGGCGCCGCAGCAAGCATGGCGCACGAAGTGGGGGTGGCGGCGGTGGCCGCGCCCACGCCGCTATACGCCTATATGCCGCCCGACCCGGCGGCGGAGGAGGAAGGCCGGATCAGCATGCCCCTATGGGCTTGGGCTGCGGCGGTGGTTGTGGCGGCGATGGTGCCGATGATAACGGCGTTTACGCCGCAGCAGGTGATTATCGCGAACACGACGGCGGAAGAGGGCGAAGCGCCCGCTATAACCGCCAAAACACCGGAAGTTTGGCGGGACGCGTCCGCGCAAACCAAGGGAAGCGGCGGCCTCACTTTTGTCGAAATGCGAAGGCGTGAGCGCGACAAAGAGCGGGATAGCGCCGCGGATACCGCATTGAACTACGGGAAACTACCGCGGGATACGGATCAAACGCCGCCGGCGCGAACGGAGGAACGCGTGAACGCGCGCAAGGTTGAGGAAACGGCAAAGGAAGCGGAAGGGGAACGCGTGAACGCGCGCGGGCTTGAGGAAACGGCAAAGGAAACAGCAA
>JAISXK010000124.1 GCA_031270585.1 Clostridiales bacterium
AAGGATGGCGTTTATACGGCTTCACCGCTCGGATGGGAATTTCGTAACGCGCAAAATGCGCAGGAATTTAACGCTCTATTAACGATCCCATATAACTGCAAAGGATATAGCGCGGACGATGAAGTTGATGTGGAACTGTTATACGACATTCTGTAAGGCACTCCCGTTAACCGGGCAGGAGGCCGCCCATTCGCCGCGTGGCCGGCTTCCCGCTGCGGCAGCCTTTTTCTGCCCCGCGTCTTACGTTTACCGCCTTTCGTGATACCGCTGAAAAAAACCTCATCCATTTCAACGGCGCCGTCAAGCGTGTATGTTTCGTCCCGATTGCCTATTGCAAAACGGACGTTTTGCGACAGGGCCCGCGCCTGCGGATAAAGCGCCTTTTATTCCAGCCGAAAGCGGCTGACCAATTGGCGCAGCATGGCCGCCTGACTGCTGAGCTCTTCGGAAGACGCGGCGGCCTGTTGCGACGAGGCGGAGTTTGACCGCACAACCTGCGACATCTCGTTAATGCCCTGATTAATTTTTTCAATACCTGCGACCTGCTCTTTGGAAGCGAGCGCGATCTCGTTTACGGTGGAGGCGGTGCACCGCATGCTTTCCACAATGCGGGATAACTCAACTGCGGTATCGTTGGCAATTTTTGTGCCGGCTTTCGCCTTATCGATCGTGCTGCTGATAAGCCCGGACGTGCTGGTGGCGGCGCCAGCGCTTTTGCCGGCGAGATTTCGCACCTCTTCCGCGACCACGGCAAAGCCCTTGCCGTGCGGGCCGGCGTTGGCGGCTTCAACGGCGGCGTTGAGCGAGAGTATGTTCGTTTGAAAGGCGATTTCATCGATGGCCTTGATGATTTTTGCGATGTTTTGCGAGGCGGTGTTAATTTCGGCCATGGCGCTTTGCAGGTTTTGCATTTTTATATTTCCATCCTGCGCGTATTGCATGGTCTCTTCGGTTTGGGCGTTCAGATCATGGGCGTAGGCGGCCGTTTGACCGGTTTGCGCGGATATTTCGGTGATGGCGGCGGTCAACGCTTCAATACTGCCGGCCTGTTCATTGGCGCCCTCAGAAACAAGCTGCGCGCTTTGAGCAAGCTGCGCCGTGCCGCTTGCAATCTGCACGGCGGATGCGTTGATGCTGCGCATGATATGGCAAAACTCCCGCATGATGTTGTTGATGGCGTTTTTCAGCGCGACAAAGTCGCCGTGAAATTCCGATGTGATCTTTACCGTGAGATCGCCTTCGGCCATGGCGAAAAGCGCCGTTTGGATATCGCCTATATAGGCGTTCAGGCTATCGATGGTTCTGTTGAGCGCGTTTTGTATCAGGGCGTGCCCGCCTTCAAACTCGCCCGTTATCTGCACGCCAAGATTGCCGCTTGATATCTCTTCCAGCACGCCTGCCGCCATCTGCACGGGCCTGATCATGGCGTCCAGCGTGTTGTTAATGCCTTCTACAATTTTGCGGTAATCGCCCTGATGCGCGCTTATATCGGCGCGGGCGCCAAGCCTGCCGTGTACGGCGGCGTCGCTAAGCGCGTTGATATCGCCGATCAGTTGCCGCAACGCGGCCACCATGGAGGCAAACGCCCGTGCCAGCTCGCCGGCTTCATCCTTAAAGTCCAGCGCGAAAAGCTCCACATTCGTATCGCCCATGGCGAGCTTATTGGCGGCGGTGCGCAGCGCGCCAAGCGGCCTTGAGATGCCGGCGGATACCACATATGTTAAAAGTATGGAAAGAACAAGCGCCGCAAACATCACGATGAGCAAGGTGGTTTCCATGGCGATGGTTTTGCGGTTTAAAGCATCCTGCACATATTGGGATTGCGTTATGTTGCGCTCCTGCGCCTGCAAAAGCATGTCGGTAAGGGCGATGTTGATTTCATCCGAGCGGTCGGATACAAAAAGCGCCGTATACGCATCCACGTCGCCAACCAGGGCAAAATCGATAAAATCATCCAAAAGCAGGGAAAACTCCGCCATTTTTTCCTCTATGGCCTCGTAGGCGGCCATATCCCCGGGCTGGGCGAGTGGGTCTATGGTGTTTTTATAGGCGCTCATGTAGACGACGGTATTTGCGCGGTATTCGTCTATGCTCGTTAGAAATTCATCCTTATCCTCTTCCATGCCGAATATGATGATATCCGACATCACGATATATTGCTCGTTATAAACGCTCAATATAGAGCCCAGATAACCCTGGGCGTTGCCATAGTCTTCGAATATCTGCGCGGATCTAATCCTGGTATTGCGCAGCGCGACGCGTCCGCTGACGCCGATATACGCCGCTATGGCGACGATAAGCGCAAAGGCAAGCATGATTTTTGCGGAAACTTTCAGGTTGCGGTACCACTTCATCTATATAATCCATCCCTTAATTATTGTTAACAAACGTATCCGAAAAGATGTGACAACGTAAAAAATGGTTCCCCTATCAATTATTATAGCGGTTTTTTGAAAAAAAAACTATACGGGTTATATAAAATGCGTGCCGCAAACGGCCGGGTTTTTTGCTGGATTGGCGTGCTTTTGCACCAGGCGCGGCGGGCCGTCTTGTGTTTATTCCGCCCGGCTGATAAAATAGCGGGGGGTAGTTATTTTGACGACATATTTTTATGGCTACATACCTGTATTCAAAGCGCTTGCGGATGAAACGCGGCTGCAAATTGTGCAGATGCTTAGCTGCGAAACCATGCATGCCAATGGCATATTGGAATGCTTCAGTTTAACGCAGCCCTCGCTTTCATATCATATGAAGATACTAACCTCTTGCGGGCTGGTGCGCGCAAAGCGGCAGGGAGGATACACGATTTACTCCATAGACGGCGACAGGCTTAAGTATGTGATAGCCCTGCTGAACGAACTTTTGGACGGTATGGAGGTGCGGTAGCGGCGGCGACAAATCGCAACCTTAGCTGCATGCCCGGCATCGCGCGTTGTGCCGGGCGTAAAGCTATGCCGCAAACTCTTCGCAAAGTCGGGGGCGCAAAGTTACGGGAAACACTTGAAGCCACATAAGGTTTCATGTATAATAGCCTTGCTTCATTGCTTGGAGCACTTGTTTGTGCGCCCGTAGCTCAGCAGGATAGAGCGACCGCCTCCTAAGAGAACCTAGAGTGATCCCCTTTGGGAGATCGGGCAAGCAGAAAATTTCATACGTGTCTCCGTAGCTCAGCAGGATAGAGCGTCCGCCTCCTAAGCGGAAGGCCGTGGGTTCGAATCCCGCCGGGGACGCCAGAAACCCCGATAGAAAGCCACTTTCGGGGTTTTTTATTACCCAAAGATCCTTACGTTTTTTGACTACACAAAAGTAACAATGTCCTACCTTTCGCAGCCGTTTTTGTGGGCTTTTTTGAGTTCTGAAGAACTGCGGCGGGAACAGTTTTGACTGCATTTGGACTGCATTTTTTGTAATCAACTATGGATTTTAGGGTGCTTTTTAGACTAAATGGACACAGTGAAAACCCTCAAAAGCCCGATAAATAGGAACTTTCTCGGGCTTGACCGGCTGCGTTTCGAACCATAGGGCTATCGCCTGAGGGGGACGGTTGTCTTATTACGGAGCAGATAGTTTGGATTAGCCAGATAATAAAAATCGCATTATTTGATTGCGTATCTCCATGAATACAACACCCCATAAAGCCAAATGACATGGCTTATTTGACAGGCTGCATAACTTAGGATAATATAAGGTATAATTTATAATATCCTATAACGGAGGTGCGCTATGGAATATATCCGCAGAAACCTGGAGAGGAAATTTATTCGGACGAGCTCCTTTTTCAAGACAGTGCTTGTCACAGGCGCAAGGCAGGTGGGTAAAACGACCATGCTTCGGCATCTTGCGGAAGGAGAAAGCAGAACTTATGTCACTCTGGATAATCTAATGGCGAGGAACCTCGCAAAATCAGACCCTGTTTTGTTCTTTCAAACCTATAAGCCTCCGATTATCATCGACGAGGTGCAATACGCGCCGGAGCTTTTTAGTCAGATAAAGATTATCTGCGACGAGAGTAAGGAAACGGGCCTCTTCTGGCTTACCGGCTCCCAGCATTTCTCCATGATGAAAAACGTCCGAGAAACACTGGCCGGCAGGATCGGTATACTGGAACTGTACAGCCTGTCAAAAAACGAAAAGGAAGGCATAGAATTTGCAAATGATTTGGATTTTTCGCTTCCTTGTTTGCTTGAAAGGCAGGCGAAAGCCGGTAAGAACAATGTGGTCAGCGTGTTTGAACACATCTGGAGAGGCGGTATGCCGCAGGTTATAAGCGCCGATGCGGAGCAACGGCAGGAATATTACAACGCATATATCGACACCTATCTAATGCGTGATATCGCGGAACTGGGCGGTATTACGGACTCCCTGCGTTTCAGAAGATTTCTGACGGCCTGCGCCGCGCTTATTTCGGCTCAGTTGAATTACAAAACGCTTGCGGAGGCGGCGGAAATTTCACAGCCAACCGCCAAAGAGTGGATACGTTTGCTGGAGGGTTTGGGCGTCATATATCTCCTCCGGCCATACGCGAATAACGAGCTGAAACGCCTGACCAAAACGCCAAAGCTTTATTTTTGCGATACCGGACTATGCGCGCAGCTTTCCATGTGGCCGGCTCCGGAAACGCTGATGAACGGAGCTGCCAGCGGCCACTACTTTGAAAACTTCGTAATACTTGAGATGGTGAAAAGCTATGCGTATGCCAGGGAAAGGGCAAACATGAGCTATTTCAGAGACTCAAACGCAAAGGAAGTCGATGTTTTTGTGGAGGAGGGCGGACGTATTCATCCGCTGGAAATCAAAAAAACGGCAAATCCCGACCAGAGAGAGGTCAAAAAGTTCAGCCTGCTGGATAAAACAACCATCAAACGGGGATGGGGCGGAATCATATGCATGTGTGAGGAAGCTATACCGATCGATTCTCAAAACTGTTTCATTCCGTGCAATCTGCTATAAAGGAAATATCGGATAAACCTGAAAGCAAAGGGGGATAACGGTATGAACAGAGGCTGCTACATGATTTACGGGCATGTCCATAACAATAAGGGCGCATTCTATTTGCCCGTGCTGAGGCAGATGCCTAAGCGGTAGGCCATGGGTTCAAATCCCTTCGGGCGCGCCAAAATTAACTGACAAAAAAGATGCCAGTGCCGAAAACCCGCTCAGTGAGCGGGTTTTTTGCGTGTTGGAGAGCTGAAAACAGCCATAAAATTTTAATACTGCTTTTTGCCCATTTTCCCATTCGGACAGGAGTTGAACCCACACGGCGCAGGCTCCACTCAATCGCGCCAAAAACTGAATATCAATCAAACCACAGCCCGCTGAAATCAAAATCAGCGGGCATTTTGCGTTTCACAGGAGGAATTGAGTAATGATCCGCACAGATAAATACAAGCCGTCGTCCGACTACCCCGACAGAAAGGTCTATGACGGCCAGCGCACGGCGAAAGAGGTTTTCGACGATTTGGAAACGCACCTGACCTCCACCGGTTATCTGCCGGATGAATACTTCCTGTTTGACGACAGCCGTTGGGGAAACGGCAGGGAGTTTCCCTCTGACGGCTGGCTGACCAATCAGGTGGACTACGGCGGCAGCGAGGGCATCTACTTGGACATCACGCTGGAATATCAGAAAAACGGCGAGCGCACATGGGAGCATTTTGCCACCGGCAAGACGCTGGGCGAAACAAGCGAGGACTTGGGTCGCATGAACCTCATATCGTCCGCTGTCACCAAAGCGTTCCATGAGGACGGCGTCCACACCCGATATATCGTAGTCGGCGGCACTCCCGCGCCGGAGGGCGTTGTCATCAGCCTCAACACGGAGGAACGCCGCGTTGTCGCGGACAGCTTGGCGTGGCACCGTGAAAGCCTC
>JAISXK010000143.1 GCA_031270585.1 Clostridiales bacterium
CGCCCTTTTTGCCCTTTGCCACAATATATGCGACCCCCGCCGTCATGATAAGCTCTTTGGCCTGCGCCACATTCACAAACCCCACCGGCACGCCTATAACCAGCGCCGGGCTGACGCGGCCGGCGCGTATGAGCTCATAGAGCCGCAGCAGCGCCGTAGGGGCGTTGCCGATGGCGAATATGGCGTTGCCCGCAAATTGCGCCGCCTTGTCCATGGAAGCGGCGGCTCTTGTAATGCCCTTTCGTTTGGCTTCTTGCGCAATATCCGCATCCGCCATATAGCAAAGCACCTCGCCGCCATACCCGGAAAGTTCTTTTTTGTTGACGCCCGCCTTTGCCATATTGGTGTCGGTCACAATGTTTGCGCCGGATTTGATCGCCGCAAGCGCGATATTGATAGCGGCATCCGAAAAGCATAGGGTATCCGCGTAATCAAAATCCGCCGTCGCGTGGATAACCCGTTTGATCACCGGCGCAAGCGCGGGGTCCAAGGCGTGCGGCAGCCCGCTTTCTATGATGGCGAAGCTTTGCGCTTCAATTTCGTCCGGCGGCATCATTTCAATATCCATCGTTATGGCCCTGTTACAAGCGGGCTCCCGCCTGCGAGCGGCATCATCCCCCGCGCCATAACGGCCTGTATCGCGCTTGCCACGCAATACCTCGCTCAACGCGGCGAGAAGCTCTTCATTCTCTTTTCGGGCGCGCACGGCAACGCGGCAGTAGCTATCGTTAAGCCCCGTATAATTCCCGCAGGGGCGTATGAGTATACCCCGCCGCAGCAACCTGTCGTGCAGCGGCGCTTTGCTGTAAAGCAGCAAAAAATTCGCGTCGCTGGGATATGTGCAAATATTTAATGCCCGCAATCCCTGTTGCAGATACGCCCGCTCCCCTTTGATAAGCGCCCTTGTTTGCCGCATCCACCCTTCGCACGTGAGCGCCGCCAACCCCGCGCATTGCGCCACGGCAGACACGCCCCAGCTTTGCCCGCAGCTTTCTATACTACGCAACAGCGTTTCATCTGCGCAAAGCAAATACCCCAGTCGCAGCCCCGCCATGGCGTACGTCTTGGTAAAAGCCCGCAGGATGACGAGGTTTTTATATGCGCGCAGCCATGGCTTGAGAGAAACGCCACAGCTAAACTCCAAAAAGCATTCGTCCACCACCAGCAAGGCGCCCTGCTTTTCGCAACGGGCAAGCACCTGATGCAGCAAGCCTTCCGGGAAAAGCCGTCCCGTGGGGTTGTTGGGGTTGCAGAGAAACACCGCGTCCACATCCGGCAGGATAGCGTCCAACAGTTCCTCATCCGGCAAAAAACCGTTTTCTTCCAAAAGCGTGTGCGTGTGGATACCGCCGCCCGTCAGCAACACCGCCTTTTCATATTCGGAAAACGAAGGCGCGCAAATAAGCGCCCGCCTGGGTTTAACGGATAAGCACAGGCGCATGATCAGATCCGCCGCCCCGTTGCCGCACAGCACATATTCCCGCAGCATGCCTTCGTGCCGCGCGATAGCCGCGCAAAGCGCCCGGCAGCGCGGGTCGGGGTAGACGGCATAGCTATCCACATGGCGGATAACGGCCTCTTTGACGGCGGGCGGCATGCCCAGAGGATTGATGTTTGCGGAAAAATCCAACCGTATATGCTGATGCGCATAAATATCCCCGCCGTGATCATACCGTTGCATACATCCACCCCCCTATCACCAGTAAGCTTATCGCTAAAACCAACGCCAGCATCAGCCACGCAGCGCCATTCATCAGCCGGTTTGCCCGTCGAATATCTTCGGCTTCAATGGGACGAACAGGATCGCCAATCGCGGGCTTTTTTACCAACCTGCCAAAGTAGAACGCGTCCCCCGCCAGCCGCAGGCCCAGCGCCCCCGCGCAAACCGCCTCCGTGTGGGCGGCGTTGGGGCTGCTGTGGTTGCGCTTGTCACGCCGGTAAATAAGCCTGGCATTTTGAAAATCCATGCCGCACAGCGCGCTTGCAAGCAGCATCAGCCGCGCCGCCAGCCGGGCGGGGATGTAGTTGAGCGCATCATCCAGCCTTGCCGCAGCCCTGCCAAAATACAGGTATGTATCAGACTTGTAGCCTACCATGGAATCCATGGTATTCGCCGCCTTATAGAGGCACCCCAGCACACCGCCGCCCAGCAGCATGTAAAATAAGGGCGCCACCACGCCGTCGGATGTGTTCTCCGCCACGGTCTCCACAGCGGCGCGGGTAACGCCGGATTTATCAAGGGCAGCGGTATCCCGCCCCACAATCATGGAAACGGCCTTGCGCGCCCCCGCAAGGTCATCCGCCCGCAACCGTTCATACACCCGCATGCTCTCCACCCGCAGGCTTTTTGCCGCCAGCAACTGAAAGCAAAGCAGAGCCTCCAACGCAAACCCAAGGTATAAGGACGCCGCGTACCCCAACGCCAGTACCCCCGCCACGGCGCCCGCGCTTATGAACAGCACGAGCGCGACAAGCCATCTGCCCGCGCGCAGTTCCTGCGCCCTCTCCCGCAGGAATCGTTTTAACAGGAACCCTTCCATCCTTGTGATCAGCGCGCCGATCAGCCGTATCATGTGGGGCATTTTCGCTGGGTCGCCTATGAGCTGATCCATGCAAAACCCCAGGGCGATAGCCGCCGTGCGCCAAAGGAATATCAGCATGGCTGCCACCTGTCCAATACGCGCAACACCGGCCCCGGCGCGCAGGCGCACAATACCACGCCGCAGTTGCCGATATGATACTTATAAAACGCCTGCCTGGGCAGCGCGTATGCCGCCAATATGGCCATCATGACACCGCCGTGCGCCACAAAGGCCGCAGTATCACCAGCCGCGCATTCCCCCAGCGCACCTTCAAACGCGCGGGCGCAGCGGGCAAAAAATGTTTGCGGCCCCTCTAAGCCCGGTATACCCTCCGTACAGCCTGTTGCGAGCCACGCGTTGTAGGCGGCATTGTTTTTTAATTCATCCGCCGTTTTCCCTTCAAATACGCCAAAATCGCATTCCCGCAAACCGTCGCACGCTTTTGCCTGCATATGGGGGAAGAGGATAGCCGCCGTTTCCACGCAGCGCCGCATAGGGCTGCAAAACAGTTTGTCGACGGCGGCAAGCCTGCCGTCGCCACACAGCGCCTGCGCCTGCCGCACACCCTGTGGGCAAAGCGCTTCATCCGTCCTGCCGATATACCGCTTGGCAAGGTTACCCTTGGTCGCCCCATGGCGTATAAGCAACACCTTCATGGCAAGCCCCCCATTGCGCTGCCGATGCATGCGCCCATAAGCAGCAACAGCTCAAAAAGCTGCAAAAAATAACCCGTTGTATCCCCGGTAACGCCGCCGAGCTTTTTCTGCGCAAGCCGCACATACCAGCAGAGGCCAAACAGGCACAGCACACGGGCGCCCGCGCCGGCACTTGGCGCAAGCAGCAGCATACCGCCCCCCGCGCCAAGTGCAAACGCCAGCCCGGCACATAGGGTCGCCCGCCCGGACGCATCCTTTGTAAAAGCGTGCAGCATGCCGTCCTCCCTTGCGTTTGGCAATCGGGCGGCGGTGCAAACCGCCGCCGCGCGGGACAGGACATACCCCGCGCAAAGAGCGGCGACCGCCCCCGTGTGATACAGCGTGTAGCTGAAGCCGAAATACAGCAACCGGTATACGCCATAGCCCAATATAGCGAACGCCCCGGCATGCGGGTCTTTCATGATGGCCAGCGTTTGTTCCCTGTCCTGCCGCGCGCCAAGGGCGTCCACGGTATCCATAAAGCCGTCCATATGAATACCCCCCGTTAACAGCAAGGGGGCGCAGGTGAATACCGCAGCAAACAGCACGCCATTCACGCCCAGCGTATGGCACAGCAAATACCAAAGATAGTTCACCCCGCCGATCACCGCCCCCACCAGCGGCAAAAAGCAAAGGGAAAAACGTGTTTCTTTTGCGTCCCACTCCGCGCGGGGCATGGGCAGTATGGAATACATGGAAAAAGCTATGCCTATCGCGCGCATTATCTTCATGGCAGTTCTCCTTTTCGTATGCGGGGCTTTCCTTCCTGTGTTTCCATGGCTACGTCGGAGAGGGCCAGCAGCCTGTCGTTTACATCAAGCAGCGCGGCAATATAAGCCGCAGTTTCTTCATCGTGCTGCCCGGCAAGGGTCGCCCCGCTTATGGTAACGATAACAAGATGCCGGCACCAGGCGGCCAGGGCCCGTATCTCTGAAAACACGGCGCCGGCACAGTCCTTTTCTCCCAGACGGAACATGCGGTTGGCAAGAAGGTTTGAAACATCCTCCAGCAGCACGCCGGCGTCCCTCGGGATGGCGTCCCCCAGGATGGCCGCGCCGGCAAGGCTTTCCGGCAGTTCGAGCGTGGTATAGCCCAAGCCCTCGCGGGCCAGCTTATGCCTTTTTACCCGCGAAAGTCCCTCTTCCCCATAGGGCCGCATGGTGGCGATGTAGATAAGGGGGCCGCCTTGCGAAAGCCTCTCGATGAGCGTTTGCGCAAAGGCGCTTTTACCGCTGTTGTTTGCCCCCGTCACGAGCGCGATCATGGGTAGCTCCTATAGGCTTCCACCCCGATATCCGCAAACGTTGCAGCGCTGTTGTATACGGCGGCCGCCATATCGAGCAAGGGAAAGAGCGCCACGGCGCCGGTACCCTCCCCCAACCGCATACCGGCGTGGAGTATGGGCATAAGCCCCAGCGCGTCTAAAACGGCCTTGCTCGCGGGTTCCGCGCTTATGTGAGAGGGGAGGATATACTCGCGCGCGGCGCCGCATAAACGCACGGCGCACAGGGCCGCCACGGAGGATATCAGCCCGTCCATCACGATGGGCACACGGTAGAGCGCTCCCCCCAGAAACACGCCCGCCATGGCGGCGATATCAAGCCCTCCCAGCTTGTGCAACACATCCAGCGGGTCGTTGGCGTTCGGCTTGTTTATGGCGGCGGCTTTTTTGATGGCGGCCAGCTTGCGGCAAAGCCCTTCATCCGAAAGCCCCGCGCCGCGTCCCGCGACTTCTTCCACAGGCAAGCCCAGCAGCACGCTTGCCATGGCGCTGCTGGTGGCGGTATTGCCGATACCCACCTCCCCTGCGGCGATGAGCGTATAGCGCTGCTCCTTCTTTTCCTTTACGGCCCGCATGCCGAGTAATATCGCCCGCTCCGCAACCTTTAGCGGCATGGCGGGGCCCACCGTCATATCTTTCGTGCCCCGCATCAGCTTTTGTGCCGCAAGATTCTTTACCGTATCCGTCATGCCGATATCAAGCGCAAACACATCGGCGCCGCACGCGTTCGCCATGGCGTTTACGCTTGCCTTGTCGTCCCGCAGCATGGCGGCGATGGCGGTGGTCACTTCATGTCCCGCCTGCGTTACACCCTTCGCGACCACGCCGTTATCCGCACAGAACACCAGCACGCATTTTTTACTGATATTCACATCAGCGCTGCCGGTAATGGCGGCGACGCGGGCAATGAGGCGTTCAAGCTCCCCCAAACTTCCCAGCGGCTTGGCGATATTGCTAAAACGGGCGGCGCACGCCGCGTACGCTGCGTCATCCACGGGCCGGATATGTTTTATGAGCTCACTTAGCCGCATAGCCGGCCGCCTTTCTCATAAAGTGCCGCGCCATTTTGGGATTTGTATGAAAATACAGATGCGGGAAGCCCGCGTACAGCGTATCCGTAGCGTGGATGGCGGGCCAGCTTTTATTCCGCCCCGCTTTGTGCGCCGTAAACGCGTCTCCGGGGTTATCGCTTTCGTAATAATGGAACTCATGGGCAAAGAAGCTTTCCCCCTTCGCACAAAGCAGGGTATCCTTGTTTGCCTCCAGCTCCATATACCCAAACCGCTGCGGCTTGTTTGTGCGAAAAGCGTCGCCCCCTATCACCCCTGCCATGGGAACGCCATCCAGCGTATCATGCAGGTACAAAAAGCCGCCGCATTCCGCGATGGTGGGCAAGCCTTGCCCTATGCTATCGCGTATACACTGAAGCATGGGCTTGTTTTTGCCGAGCGCTTGCGCGTGCAATTCCGGGTATCCGCCCGGGATGTACAGCCCGCCTGTGTTCGCAGGCAGGGCGGCATCCCGCAGAGGGCTAAAAAACACCGGTTCCGCGCCCAACGCTTCCAGCAAATCCAGGTTTTCCTGATAGCAAAAGGAAAACGCTTCATCCTTCGCTACCGCAATACGGGCGGAAACTTTCTCCTCTTCCCGATAAAGCGCTTGCGCCCGTACCTCGGGCGCGGACGCCGCAAGGGAAAGTATGCCGTCTATATCAAGATGCTTTTCCGCCAGCGCCCCAAGGCGGCTTAGCTTTTGGGGCAGATCCGTTACTTCATGGGCCGTCATCAACCCCAAATGTCTGCTTTTGACGGCGTTATCCCCGTTGCAGGGCAAAAAACCCAGCGGCCTTACGCGCGCCCGTTCAACCGCGCCGCAAAGATCCGCGTAGCGGGCCTCGGGGCAGCAATTGAATATAACGCCGCAGATATGCCGTTCACGCCCATATTCCACAAAGCCCTTCACCACCGCGCCAATGGAGTTTGCCATGCCCGTAACGTCCGCTACCAGTATGACCGGCGTTTTTGTTATGCCCGCCACGGCATATGTGCTTGCCCATTGTGTACAGGCAATGCCGTCGTAATACCCCATTACGCCTTCGAGTATGGAAACATCCTTTCCCTTGTAGTGGGCCAGTATGCTATTCAGCTTTTGCGGTTCACAAAAAAAAGGATCAAGGTTGTGGGCCGTTACCCCAAGGGCGCTTTTGTGAAACATGGCGTCTATATAATCCGGCCCGCATTTAAAGGACGCCACATATAGTCCCCTGGCCCTCAGCGCCGCCAGCAGCGCTATGGTTATGGTGGTCTTGCCGCAACCGCTGTGCGTGCCCGCAAGCAATACCCTATTGTGCATGGCCGCCTCCGCTTATGATAAATACCGGGTTGTTGGCCAGCAGCATATGCAAAGTGCCCGCCGCTTTTGCCCGCGCAACGCCAAGCTGCACGATTTCTATATGCGCAACACCGTTTTCTTCAAAAGCGCGCGGCAACGCGCCGATACTTTCCAGTGCCACCGCCGTCGCCACGATACGTACATGGGGGTTCTTTTCCAGCAGCGCTCGTATGATCCCTTTTGCATATCCGCCGCTGCCGCCTATAAAGGCTGCGTCGGGTCTTGGCAGGGAACGAAACGCCCCCGGCGCTTCGCCATATACGCGCTCCACATTTCCAATGTGAAAGCGGCGGCAATTTTCCAGCGCCAAAGCAAGCGCCGCTTCATTGCGCTCTATAGCGTATACCCGTCCTTCATGGGCGCAAAGCGCCATCTCCACCGTGACGGAACCCGTGCCTGCGCCAATATCGTAGCAGATATCGCCGGGATACAGGCCGAGCTTACCGAGCGCCACCGCGCGCGCCTCGCTTTTTGTCATGGGCGCGTCCCCGCGCAGAAATTCTTCATCGGGGATGCCGGTACGTATGCGCGGATCCGCCTTGTCGTTTTCTATCAGCAGCACCGTCAGCGCGGCGGTGGTTTTCGCCGCCGCTTCTTTTGCGGTGGTTTTCGTAATACGCTCATCCGCGCCGCCAAGGTTTTCGCCTGATGTGACGGGTAAGCCGCCATATCCCGCGTCTGCCAGCTTTTTATAGATCGCTTTTGTGTCGTTCCCCGTTAAACAGAATGTGCGGCGGTTGCGCCGCACGCAATCCACCACGCCCGCATGCCGCCCGTGCAGGCTGATGGGCCGCACATCCTGCCAGGGTACCCCCAGCCGGGCAAAAAAATAGCTTAACGAGGAAACGCCGGGTATCAGTTCCACCTCATATTCACACAACGCCTCCAGCAGTCTGCGCGCGCCGCTGTAAAAGCCCACGTCGCCGGAAACCAAAATGGCGACATCCGCCGCGTCGCATTTTGCGATATACGCGGCAATCTTTTCCGCGCGGTATTCCGCAAATACATTTTTCCCCATACGCGCGTATACGTCAAGCAGCCGCTCCGGGCCAATCACAAGCGCAGCCCCGGCGGCCTTTGACATCGCCTCTTGCGTGATACTGTTTGATCCCATGCCCGTGCCTATGATTGCAATCCGTTTCATTTATAGTTCCTCCAGAAACGTCAGCGCTTCCCCGAGCGTATACCCCCGATCCTCCGGCCGCGCCAGGACGGCGGCCTGCACATGAAGTTCCCGCGCCGCCGCCAGCTTTTCCGGGTAACCGCCTATCGTTCCCGACTCCTTCGTGACGAGTACGCGCGCGCCGGTTTCTTTAAACATGGCGGCGTTCAGCTCTCTGGAAAACGGCCCCTGCATCAATACCAAATGCGCGGGCAAATAGCCAAGCTTAAGGCAATGCGCCAAACCCTCCACGGTGGGCAGCAACCGCAAATACACGCGCTCCTGAAAGCCGCAGACATGCGTAAACGCCCGCGCGTGCTTTGCCCCCATGGCAGCGAATATGTTGCCGGCGGTGGTGTTAAGCCAATCCACAAGCGCCTGCAAATTCGTGAAAAGCGCGCAGCCGTCAACCGGCGAACGATCCCGCGCGACGCGGATATATTTGGGCGGCAACCCTTCGCACGCCAGTCGGATGTTACGGCTGGCGTGATGCGCATAGGGATGCGTTGCGTCTATCACGATAACAGGACGCTCTCTTTCAATCAACGCGCGCATCATATCTTCATCCATGCGTCCGGCCAGCGTCGTTATGCCCCGGCCGGCGGTTTGAAGCGCGCTACCGTAATCCGTGGCGACGCATTGGAGCGTGGAGACGCCCAGCGCCTGAAGCTTATCGGCTAACGCGCGGCTTTCCGTTGTGCCGCCGAACATAATCACTTTATACATGCCGGTATCCTCTTGGCGTTACCATATTGCCGTCCATTTCTATGGTGTCGGCGCTTCCTATAAACACGGTCGAGGTCATATCTACCCGGGTATCCCGTAATTCCACAAGGGAACATAGCCTCGTTTCCTCACCCTCCCTGCCGATATTTTTTGCAATGCCGCACAGGGTGCCCCCCGGCTTATGCCGCAAAAGTATATCGCAGGCTTTCTGTAGTTTATCCCGCCGGTTATGGCTCATAGGGTTATAGAGGCAGATCGCAAAATCCGCCTGCGCGGCGGCGGTAAGCCGCCGCGCTATTATCTCCCATGGGGTCAGCAGATCGCTTAAGCTGATCACCGCAAAATCATGCCCCAGTGGCGCCCCCAATAGCGCCGCGCCGCTATTCGCCGCCGTAA
Organism: Clostridiales bacterium; assembly: GCA_031270585.1. Classification (GTDB taxonomy): domain Bacteria; phylum Bacillota; class Clostridia; order Christensenellales; family CAG-138; genus JAISXK01. The sequence goes on from JAISXK010000143.1 coordinate 9,235, forward strand.
CGCCGGGTATTATGGCAATCTCAATATCCGCATACGCCCGCGCCAGTTCAAAGAGCAGCCCCGCCATGCCGTATACGCCCGCGTCCCCGCCGGAAACCACGGCCACCCGCTTGCCGCTTGCGGCTAGGCGTAACGCCTCTTCACAGCGGGCCCGCTCCTGCCTCATGCCGGATGACAAAAACGTTTTTTCGGGATACAATGGCGTAAGCAGCGCGGTATAAGTGGCATAGCCTATGATGATATCCGCGTCTTGAAGCGCGTCGCGGCAGGCCCGTGTCATATTCCTTTCATTGCCAGGGCCGATACCCACGGCGTACAGCTTGTTTTTCACGCAAATCTTACCGTAAAAGCAGTTTCATACGCCGCGATGGTAACGCCATGCACGGCGGTTTTTTTTATGACCGGCCCGCCTCCAAGCTTTTTCGCAAGCAGCGCGCAGCTTCGCTCGCACACGTTATCAACGCCCGTCACGCCCTTGACGTAAGCGGACGGCGAAAACGCGCCCGCCGCCGCCGCGAGTTCGCCCGCCGTATAAAAGCGGATTGGCGCGCCCAACTCCCGCGCAAACGCAATGAGACCCGGCTCCCTTTTCTTTAGCGTAATGGATGCGATACCCGCGACGCCTTGCGGCAAATATCCATGCTTTTCCAATGTTTGCCGCGCTGCGGCGTATATCATTTGCGTGGGCGCACCTTTTTTGCACCCGATGCCCAACAGCAAATTTTTCGGACGCAGCCTGAGCGTAAGAGCAAAAGGGCTTTCTCCCGAGCCAATATATATGCCGCATTCCCTAAGGCCATCCACTATCCCATGCGGCAGCGCGCCCTCTATGGGGTATTCGCTTATGAGCCCTATCGGTTCCCCGCGCAGCAGACGGGCGGAAACTTCTTTAACGGCTTCCGGATTCTCTATAAACAGGCCGCTATCCATAGCCCAGCTGTCTGCCGCGAATACGCCGCGCGCATCCGTGGCGGTTGTCACGACGGGCATTGCGCCCGTGATTTTCGCCACCCGCCCGGCCAGCGCGTTTGCCCCGCCAATATGGCCGCCAAGCAAGGGTATCGCGAATTTGCCGCCGTCATCCAGCACCACTATGGCGGGGTCGCTTCGCTTGCTCTTTACGTTTGGCGCAATGGCCCGCACCGCTATGCCGCACGCGCCTATAAAGAGGATGCCGTCCGCCGTATCCCATAACCCGCCGGTAAGCGCGCCCACATCCACAAGCAGAAGAAAGCCCGGTTGCGCGCAGGACGATGGCAGGTACCCTTCTGCCTCATATCCTTCTGCGCGAAAAGCCCCCAGCAACCGCTTTGCAAGCGCGCGGCCATGCTCCGTAAAGGCGATTACTGCAATGCGCTTCATTCTGTAGCCTTCCTGTACCCGGTGGAAAACTGGGGATCATACAGCTTACTTGGCGTATAAGCGTCGCCAAGAAAATCGCCCACGGCAATCAGCGCCGTTTTGGTTATGCTGTGACTGTTTGCCAATTGCGGCAGGGTATCCACCGTACCCCGCAGCACAATTTCCTCCGGCCAGCCGGCCTTGTATACGATGGCGGCGGGCGTATCCGCCCTATACCCGCCCCTTAGCAACGCGGCACGCAATTCATTTGGCATGCCCGCGCTGAGAAACACCACCATGGTGGCCCCATGCGCCGCCAGCGACTCTATGCTTTGCTTCTCAGGCGCCGGGGTTTTCCCCGCCATGCGGGTGAGGATGATTGTTTGGGACGCCGAGGGCAGCGTATATTCCGCCCGCAACGCGGCGGCGGCGGCGCAAAAGCTTGCGACGCCGGGGCAGATTTCATAAGCGACGCCCCGCTCCGTAAGAGCGTCCATCTGCTCCCGTATGGCCCCGTAAATACTCGGATCTCCGCTGTGCAGGCGCACGGTTTGCCCGCCCGCCCGTTCTGTTTGTTCCATCAGCGCGATGATCTTGGGTAGGGTAAGCCTGGCGCTGTCATGCAGCGCGCAACCCGCCCTACAATAACCAAGCAGCGCCGGGTTTATGAGGGAGCCCGCGTAAATAACCGTATCCGCCGTTTCCAGCAGGGCCTTCCCCCGCATCGTGATGAGATCCGCCGCACCCGGCCCGGCGCCAACAAAGTATACCATGGCTATCCTCTCCCTTGCCTCAAAAGCCCGTTACCCATCATCCATTATCCATTACCCGCCATCTATCATCCATTACCCATAACCCATTATCCATTGCTATGCCGGCTTCTCCCAACGCGCAAGCAACGCGTCCCCGCTGCCGCTTTTTATCAGCACGCCGCCCAACTCCGGCATATTGGAAAACACGATGAAGCCCATGCTTACATCCGGCGACACCCTGCGGGCAAGGTGGTATTCCACGCGTTTGCGAAGTATTTCCATGGCGGCAGCCAGCAGGCCGGCGCTTTGTAACAGCAGAAGGGCCGCGTCCGTAGTGACACACGCCATCAATTCCCGCAGCAGCGGGGTTCTTGCCCCCGCTTCCAGCGCAGAGGCAATCAGGGTTTCCATGCGCCCGTCGCCGTGGCTGGAGTGGGTTTGCATCACGCCGATGCCCAACTTTACGAGCTTGCCGATATGCCCCACCAGCAATAATTCCTGAAACCCCGCCTCAGCCGCCAGCGCAATAGTATCCCCGATAAAATTGCCGCACTTGACGTGGGCGTTCATCGTTATGCCCAACGAATCCCGCGCGAAAGCTTCGCCGTAGTTGCCGGGGGTTATCAGCAGGCGGGTGTGCCCTTGCGCCCGCAGCACGCTGATTTGCGCGCGGATGGTATCCACCAGCGCCCGCTCGCTCATGGGCTCCAATATGCCTGTGGTGCCCAGTATGGATATGCCCCCCACGATACCGAGGGTTGGGTTGAATGTACGCGCCGCCAGCGCTTCGCCGCCGGGCACGGATATAGTAACGGCCATGCCGCCAAAGTACCCGGCCTCTTCGCAGGCTTCCCGCACGGCGGCGGCAATCATTCTTCTTGGCGCGGAATTGATGGCGGCGGCGCCTACGGGCTGATCGAGCCCCGGCTTTGTTACATGGCCCACGCCCTCGCCGCCTTCGATGGTAATGCCCTCCGGCGTTTTTCGCGCGGCGGCGTAAATACATACGCCGTTCGTAATGTCGGGGTCGTCTCCGCTATCCTTTTTTATGGCGCAGCGCGCCTGGCGCGCGTCAAACGAAGCATCCAGTATGTCAAGCCCCAGGCTTGTTCCATCCGGCATACGAAACGCCATATTGGGGGACGCGGTTTGGGTAAGCAACATCGCGGCCGCAGCTTTTGCGGCGGCGGCGGCGCACGCACCGGTCGTATAGCCCCGGCGCAACGGCTTTTGATTGTAAAACTTTCTTCCCATACCCGGTCAATCCCCAAACAAGAAAGCCACGGCGCACCGTGGCTTTAAAAACGCGATCATTTCATACCCTTCGGTGGCCGCAAAGGCGTATGTGGCGGTAACCCGACTGTAACGGTAACGGACTTGTGAGGGAATTTCACCCTGCTTTCCCTGTTCGATTACCATTGATGATACCTGCCCGGCGCACGGGAGTCAAGAGCGTGTTGACTTCTATTTTTCCCTGTGATAAACTCCGCTTATAAGTGAATATACGGGTAGCCGGTTTTTTGGAGGTTACCCGGGTTGCAGGTTATGGAAGACGGGTGCAAATCCCGCGCAAGGCCGTTGCTGTAATTCGTTTAGGCCCCGGGCACATGCAAATGCCACTGGTTGAAAAACCGGGAAGGCGCGTGTGCGGGCGCTTGTATAAGCGCCAAACGATAAGCCAGAATACTTGCCCGCAACCCGCCGGCGCAAAAGCGCCGGCAAATTCAGCTCTGCGGACACCGGAGTCATGAATGCGTTTGGCAACCCACGGCTTTGTCTCACGTAATGGCGTCTGCATCTTATGCGGGCGTTTTATTTTTGGGGCATACCATTACCATTCGTCGGGCATTGGGCGGCGCGCCGCCAAACGCGTCGCGTGTCTTCGGTGTTGCAAGTATAGCAACAAGCATAAAGAGAGGAAAGTATGAAAACGAACCTGAAAACCATCGCTTCGCTCACGCTTTGCGTGATGCTGTTTGCGGCGCTGATAGCCGGTTGCGCGAAGCCCGATGCAGCGCCCGAACCAACGGCGGCCCCAACCCCCGAAGCTTCCGCGCAAACGCCAACTAAGCCCGAAGAACCCGAAGAACCCTCTGAAAAAAAGGCTTTGCTGGCGGTCAGTTTCGGCACGAGCTACGACGACAACCGCGATCTTTCCATCGGCGCCATTGAAACCGCTTTGCAGGCCGCCTTCCCGGATCATGATGTGCGCCGCGCGTTCACGAGCCGGATCATCATCGATATCCTTGCCGAACGCGGCCTCGTGATTGATGATATAACGGAAGCCATGGAGCGCCTGGTGGCGGATGGCGTGACGGATGTGATTATCCAGCCCACCCATGTGATGCGCGGCTATGAGTATGACGACGTGATGGCACAAATTACCCCTTACGCCGCAAGCTTCACGAGCTTCAAGGTGGGTGCCCCGCTGTTGACCGCCGATGAAGATTATGCCGGGGTAGCCGCCATACTGGCGGACGAGACCGCAGGCTACAACGAAGAAGACGCCGCCATCGTATTCATGGGCCACGGTACGCACCATGAGGCAAACGCCGCCTACGCAAAGCTGCAGGATGTATTGACGGATGCCGGGCATACGAATTACTTCATCGGCACCGTGGAGGGCACACCGGAAATACATGAACTGCTGCCCCTCATTGAAGACACCGGCACAAAAAAAATCGTGCTGCTTCCCTTGATGATCGTTGCGGGCGACCACGCTAACAATGATATGGCGGGCGACGAAGAGGGTTCCTGGAAAACCATACTGGAGGCAAAGGGCTTTGAGGTGGAATGCGTTTTGAAGGGGCTGGGCCAGTATAAGGGCGTGCAGGATCTGATAGTGGGGCACGCGCAGCAAGCCATAACCCCATAAATTTGAGGCCCTGAGGAGAAAGAACCAGTGAAAAAGCGACTGCTTAGCGTTTTCATCGCGCTATGCGTGATTGCGGCCGGGTGCAAGGATGAAGCGGCGCAAGTGACCTTCGCCAATTCACCCATACCCATACTTGCTTTGCCCGCGCTCACCCAAGCCCCCGCCGCAAGCCAAACGCCTGTTCGGGCGCCCGTTAAAGAAGAAACGCCTTTGCCCGAACCAACGCCAATTTACGCGAACCGGATACAGGACGGCGTTTATAGTATTGATGTTTCCTCCAGCTCTTCCATGTTCCGCGTTACGGATGCGCGGCTGACTGTAAAAGAAGGCTCCATGTCCGTCGTGATGACGCTTGGCGGCGCCGGGTATGCGTGCCTGTATATGGGCGCAGGCAAACAGGCGCCAAAAGAGCCCGACAATAGCTGCATCTATTTCGCGGAGAATGAAAAGGGCGCTTATACTTACGAAGTACCGATAAAAGCGCTGAATTTTGAAACGGATGTGGCCGCATGGAGCATCCGCAAAAAAACATGGTACGACAGGGTGCTGGTTTTCCAATCTGCGGGGATACCGCCCGCGTGCATTGAAGCGTATACGGACGGCCGGTACAGCGTTGCGGTAAGCCTTTTGGGCGGCACGGGCCGCGCAAGCGTCGTCTCGCCAACAATTCTTACCATTGAAGGCGGGGTGAAAACGGCGACTATCGTGTGGAGCAGTCCCTATTATGAATATATGCTGGTGGATGGCGTGCTGCATGAGCCTGTTCAATATGAAGGAAACTCTACGTTTGAAATACCCGTCATGCTGGATGAGGATATGCGCATATCCGCCCGGACCATCGCCATGAGCCAGCCGCATGAAATTGACTATACACTACGCCTTGATTCTTCTACCTTAAAGAGTGTGCCATGACAAGCAAGCGCTTCACATGCTTCATGTTCTGTTGCCTGCTGGCACTGCTTACGTTAGGCGGCTGCGCCGGGGACGCCCTCTCGCCAACCCTGGATAAGCTTGGAAACGGCTGGAAAATTGAGCGAAGCCTGAAACTGCAATACGCCCAAAACTTTTCCGTGGATTACTATGCCGGAGGTTACGCGCTGCTGACTTTATCCAATGGCGACCGCTTTCTGGTTGTGCCGGAAGGGGGCGATATTCCATCAAACATCGATACGGGGATCACCGTTTTGCGGCGGCCCGTGCGGGATATTTACCTGGTGGCCACCTCCGTTATGTGCCTGTTTGACGCACTGGACGCGCTTTCCCGCATTCGTCTTTCCGGCACAAAAGCGCGGGACTGGTACATCGAAAACGCGCGCGCGGCAATGGGGCGCGGTGAAATTCTGTACGCGGGAAATTACAGCGCGCCGGATTACGAGCTTATTCTTTCAACCGGCTGTACGCTCGCGATACAATCCACCATGGTCAACCACACGCCGGAAGTGCGGGAAAGACTTACGGCGCTTGGCATCCCCGTGCTGGTGGATCAGTCGAGCTATGAACCACACCCGCTTGGCCGCACGGAATGGATTAAGCTCTATGCCGTACTCGCGGAAAAAGAATATGAGGCGCAACGGCTTTTTGACGAGCAGACAGCATATCTTGACGCGGTAGCCGGGCAAAAGAGCACCGGCAAAACGGTGGCGTTTTTTTACATTAGCTCCTCCGGCTACGCCGTGGCCCGCAAAAGCGGGGATTATGTAACCAGAATGATCGAGCTTGCGGGCGGAGAATACATATTTAAAAACCTCGGCGACGCCCAGACGGCGGTATCCGCCGTGCCGCTCGAAATGGAAGCCTTTTACCTTGCGGCAAAGGATGCGGATTACATCATCTACAACAGCACCATCGGCGGGGAACTTGCCTCGCTTGGCGAACTCGTGGCGCTAAACGGGCTGCTGGCGGATTTTAAGGCCGTGCAGAACGGCGACGTGTGGTGTACCGGTAAAAACCTCTTTCAGGAAACCACGCAGCTGGGGCTGATGATAGCAAACATGAACGAAATGCTGACATCGGGTAATCCCGATCTGACCCGGCTGGAATTTTTATATAAACTGCAATGAGAATAACGGCGAAAAAAAGCGGCTACAGTAGAGTATTCGTCATAGCGGCCGCGTCGCTGGCCACACTCCTGCTGCTTGTTATCCTCAACATCAGCCTTGGGAGCATCCCCGTACCCGTTGAAGAAACCATAAAGGTTCTTTTAGGGATGGATGCCGATGAAACCTATCGGAGCATATTATGGAAAATCCGCCTGCCGCGGATGACGGCCGGCATACTCCTTGGCGGGGCGCTGGCTCTCGCAGGCTACCTGCTGCAAACATTTTTCAACAACCCCATCGCGGGGCCATATGTGCTGGGTATCTCTTCCGGCGCAAAGCTGGCCGTGGCCTGCCTGCTGATGGCGGCGCTGGGGCGGCATGGCGGCGTTGGCTCCGCCGCGCTGATCTTTGCGGCGTTTGTGGGCGCCCTATTTTCCATGGGATTTGTACTGCTGGTATCCCGGCGGGTGCGGCGCGCCTCTATGCTCATCGTCGCCGGGGTGATGGTAGGCTATATTTGCTCGGCCATTACCGATTTTGTTATCACCTTTGCGGATGACTCCAGCATTGTTAATCTGCACAACTGGTCTCGCGGCAGCTTTTCCGGCGCTTCGTGGGAGGATGTACGGATCATGGCCGCCGTGGTGCTTATCGCGTCCCTCATCATATTCTTCATGGCAAAGCCCCTCGGCGCCTACCAAATGGGCGAAGAATACGCCCAAAACATGGGGCTGAACATCAAACTGTTCCGCGCGTCGCTTGTGGTGCTCTCAAGCGTTCTCGCCGCCTGTGTAACGGCGTTTGCGGGACCGGTCTCCTTCGTGGGCATCGCGGCGCCCCACCTTGTAAAAGCGTTTTTAAAAACCGCCAAGCCAATGATCGTCATTCCCCTTTGCTTTCTTGGCGGCGCCATATTTTGCCTCGCGTGCGATTTGATGGCACGGGTGGTGTTCGCCCCTACGGAGGTGAGTATCAGCTCGGTGACCGCCGTGTTTGGCGCGCCGGTGGTGATTGCCATCATGCTAGGAAGGAGGGCGGCGCCATGAGCGCGTATTATTTTCAAACAAAAGGGCTGACCGTGGGGTATGATGGAAAACCGCTGGTGCGGGATATTGAGATTGGCCTGCGCAAAGGGGAGATTTTGACGCTCATCGGCCCCAACGGCTGTGGCAAAACGACCATACTCAAATCCATAGCCAAATACCTTAAAAGCATATATGGCGCCGTATATATCGGCGGGGAATCCATTGACGAACTCAGCAATAAAGAGCTCTCCCGCAAAGCCGCCGTCGTATTGCCGCAAAAGCCAAGGGCGGAGATGATGACTTGCCATGACGTGGTTGCCACCGGGCGGTATCCATACACCGGCATGCTGGGCATCCTATCGGCAAAGGATAGGGCGCAGGTGCAAAGCGCCATGGAGCAGGTGGGCGCGTGGGAACTGCGGGGGTGGGAATTTAACCGCGTCAGCGATGGCCAGCGGCAACGCGTATTGCTTGCCCGGGCTCTTTGCCAGCAGTCGCAGATCATCGTGCTGGATGAGCCCACTTCTTTTTTAGATATACGCTATAAGCTCGAACTGCTGTTCCTTCTTCGCCGCATGGCAAAAGAACGGGGCGTCGCCGTTATCCTGTCGCTGCATGAGCTCGATATGGCGCAAAAGGCGTCGGATTTCGTGATGTGCGTAAAGGGTGAATACATCGCCCGCTACGGCGCCCCTGAGGAAATATTCAAAAAAGAGTGCATCCACGAATTGTTTGATCTGAAAAGCGGCAGCTACAACCCGTTCTTTGGCAGCCTGGAACTGGAACGCTCCAGGGGCGCGCCGCAGGTGTTTGTCATTGCGGGCGGCGGCACGGGTATCGCGCAATACCGCAGATTGCAAAAAGAAGGCATTCCCTTTGCAACGGGCATATTGCATGAGAATGATGTGGATTACCAGGTGGCGTGTGATTTGGCAAGCGTGATAATCAGCGAGAGAAGCTTTGAAAAAATTTCAGAGAACACCTTTCAAAAGGCGCTGGAATGTATAAAGGGCTGTCACACGGTTGTAAATTGCCTGAACGGGTACGGAGAGATGAATATGGAAAACAGGCGCCTGTGGGAAACGGCGGGAAGCCGCCCCCGCGTGAAAGGCGGCTGACCAGGGTTTTTTGTTTACCCGGAAACGCATTTTGTAACACACTGAAAAAGGGCGCATGGATAAGCGTTTTTAACGCGTATCCATACAGCCCCTTTCGCCGGTCTCAAAACCGAAAGTTATTCGATCTCAATTTTACGGGAAGTGACCGATTTTTCCTCTTTAGGAATTGTGACGGTCAAAACGCCTTCTTCCAGCTTCGCTTTAACCTCGTCCAGTTGGGCGTTTAGCAGACAAACCCGGCGGCTTACGGATGCGGCGCGGCGCTCCCTGTGGATATAATTTTTTCCGCCGCTGCCGGTTTCTTCGGCACGGTTAACTGAAATAGTGAGCGTGTCCTTCTCTACGCCCAATTCTATTTCTTCCTTCTTGATTCCTGGCAGTTCCGCCTCAACGCGGTACTCAGTTTCCGTCTCTTCGATATCAAGCTTGAAAGTATCTCGCGACAGGCTTCGGTTTTCTGAGAGCAAACCGTCACTAAAAAAGTCGTCAAGCATGTTGTAGAAATCTTCAAACCCTGTACCTGTGCGCGCCAACGGGGCATTGTTTTTCCGATGATTGAATGGAGTAAGGCCTGCCATGATTAACAACTCCTTATAAATTATTTTTTAGCACTCTCTGTTGTAAAGTGCTAATTATAGATTAATGTGTTCCTTTCCGGCTGTCAAGGGAGTTAACAATTTTTTCACAAACCTCACCGGGAAAAATTTTCGCTTCGTTTTCGCTTGACACTTACGTGGTCTGACTGATTGCTTTTCATCGGCGTTTAGTATAACATATATGTGGGTGTGTTTTTTTTTAGGGGGAATAGTTAGATACATCTAACCATAATAAAGAAAGCGTGACAAAACTTTGAACGACAAAACAGGACATGGGATTGTATTTAAAAGACGAGAAAATATGCTCCATATTCCCGCTTTGCCCAAAGGCGTTTCAACGGTGTAATATATGCTGGTAATAAATGAAAGCAGCAAAACGCCGCTTTATATCCAACTATATCAGCAGATTAAATCAGATATATTTAATGGCGCCCTTAAACCCGGAACAAAGCTTATGTCGAGCCGGACCGTATCCGAAGAGCTTCATATCAGCAGAAATACGGTTAAATTGGCTTATGATCAATTGTTTGCCGAGGGCATTATCGCGAGCGTACAGCGAAAGGGTTATTATGTGGAATCTCTGGATGTGGACGCATTCCCTCATAATACCTGCCTTTGTTCCGTCGTCTGTAATTGTGCCGACGGCTGTACTTGTTCCGGCGGTTGCGTCTGCGAGGTCTGCGCACGCAAGAAATCCAGCGAAACGCAAAAGCAGGATATTGTTTATGATTTTCGTTGCGACAAGCCTCTTCTTTTCTGGTTCCCATGCAACCAGTGGCAAAGGCTGATCAACAAATGCTTTCATGAGTATAGAGAGGATTTTGCCTGCCCCAAAGCCGTTTTTGGCGAAACAGGACTCCGTACTGAAATACAAAGATTTATCCATAGTTATCGGGATGTGGACTGCACTGTAGAACAGATCGTGTTGACGATGGACACACAATTTTGTTTGGATATTGTCTGTCAGCTTTTGAAGCCGATGGACAAGGAACCGAATGTCGCGGTAGAAGAACCGGGCTTAGACCAATCGCGCATCACTTTTCAGAACAATGGCCTGCGCATATGCCCCATGGAGCTTGACCAGCATGGCGCCGTTATAAGCGCACTCACAAAAATGGATGTTATAGCTGCGTATCTTACTCCTTCCCATCAGTTCCCCACAGGGGTTGTGATGCCTCTGCCCAGAAGAAATGAGGTTGCGGAGTGGGCCATGCGGAAGGATGCTTATATTATCGAGGATGATTATAACTGCTATTTCCAGTACGGCGTAAGGCCCCTTCCTTCGCTTCAATCTCTTTGTGCGGATAGGACTTTCTACATAAACAGTTTCTCCAATATCCTTTTTCCGTGTATCAACGTTTCGTATATGGTCGTTCCAGAGAAACTGCTGGCCAGGTTGCACAACCTGTTCGACAATCATGGCCCTTTTGTTTCGTTTCTTACGCAAAAGCCGTTGGAGTTGTTTATGAAGGAAGGTCTTTGGGAAAGCCATTTAAGAAAAGTGAGGAAAAATCAAAACGCAAAATGTGAGACGCTTGTAAATGCCCTTAAAAATAGATTTGGGGACAGTATATCTATCTCGGGTTCTTCCGCCGGGCTGCATCTGCTTGTTCATCCCAATTGGACCGTAACGGAGGACGCGCTGATCAATTGTGCCCATCAGGCCGGCGTGGGTGTGTCCCCGATATCCGGGTATTGGATCAAGCCCGAACGAAAACAGGACGGCACGGTACTTTTAAATTACGCGGGAATCGCGCTTAAAGATATTCCCGCAGCGGTTAACCTTCTTTATGAGGCATGGCGTGAAATGTAGGGCTGGAGCCATAGAAGACCTTGAAGCTGGTTCTTTTGCCTTGAGCTAAACAATCCTAAAATAGGTATTGGGCAAACCGGGTGTTTTTTATTCCGATTGCCCAATACAATATGAGGGATTGTTTATGATGCGCTTATCATTAGCACCGATTGGTGAAATAAACCCGGTGAAGGCAATTTGGGTCGAGGATACAATAAGAGCCATCCTCGAAGAAGTTGGGCTTACCGTTGACTGCGAAGTATGCATCGTATTAAAACCATATGACGACGCGTTTATTGTTGGAGTTAAGGATAAACGTATCGCCATAGGTGAAGAAATTGCACGCAGAATTATCGTATAAACAAACGGGCCGCGAATTGAATTATTCATGCTGTTGATCTGCGGTTCTTTTTTGTCGTGTACGTTGTTAAGGTATGGCTGGTACCATCTGGATATTTGAAACTGGTACTTGCGGCTTTAGTTAGGATACGCTAACATTTTTTACGATGTTTACGAACCCGCCGGGGTGTGGCTGCGTGCCGCTACAAAACATCAATCAAGGGTGGAAAGGGGGTATATATGAGGATGCGTAAAACAGTTGCTTCAATCATATTGATGGTGGTTGTTATCGGTGTGTTCTCAATAACGGCGTTTGCTGCCGGCGATCATGAAACATGGAACGAAGTTGTGGACGAAATGGAAGCCATCGCGGACGAGGCATACGACATCTATCTGACAGGAGATATACAGGCCGCAAAGGATAAAGTGGATGTCGCGTATTACGGGTACTATGAAAAGCTGGGCTTTGAAAAAACGGTGATGGCATATATTTCGGGCAATCGCGCGGCTACGGTGGAATACCAGTTCAGCTATGCAAAAAAGGCAATGACTGCGGGCAGCCCGAAGGATGAGGTCAGGGCATCGCTTGACGAACTGGTCGCGTTGTTGCGGGAAGACGCAAACCGGCTTGACGGTAAAAAAGAAAGCGCGGTGGGTGTCTTTTTAGGCTCCCTTCTGATCATAACGAGGGAGGGCTTTGAAGCCATCATCATTGTCGGCGCCATTATCGCCTACCTGATCAAAAGTGGAAACAAAGAAAAAACCCGCGCGGTCTACTGGGGATCTCTTATCGCGCTTGGCGCGAGCGTCGTCATGGCTATTATCCTGAACAGCCTGTCGGCGGCGAGCGGCGCGAATCAGGAGATCATCGAGGGAGTCACCATGCTGATTGCCGTTGTCGTGTTGTTTTACGTCAGCAACTGGATGGTGGGTAAGGCCGAGTCCGCACAGTGGACGCGGTACATAGAAGGCAAGGTTCAAGGCTCTATAGCAACGGGTTCTGTGTTTTCGCTTGCCTTTGCGGCGTTCCTTGCGGTTTTCCGGGAAGGCGCGGAAACAATCCTGTTTTATCAGGCGCTTTTGGCGGGCACGCAAACTTATTTCAACATGGTATGGATCGGCCTTGCCGTAGGTTGCGTGGCGTTGGTGGTTATCTATCTTCTGATCCGTTTTCTGAGCATCAAGCTGCCGCTGAAGCCCTTTTTCCTTGGCACCAGCATATTGCTGTTTGCCATGTCCATTTCCTTTGTAGGATCCGGCATCAAGGAATTACAGGAAGGTAATCTCATTGGGGTCACGCCCGTATCAGGCATTTCCTCGATTGATATTTTAGGCGTTTATCCCACGCTGGAAACATTAATTCCTCAAGCCGTCCTGCTCGCCGTGACAATCGCCATGTTTGTTATCCAGATCAAAAAGTGGAAAAAAGCGCGCGCGCTAAACGCGGCTGTTTCCGGCGATGTAGAAGAGCCGCAGCAACCGGAACATAAGGGGCTGTAGCGCTAAGCCCCTGAAAAAAAACAAAGGAAACGAGCCGCGACAGTAGAGTCGGGGCTCGTTTCTGTAGTAAAATAAGTGTGTGAAA
>JAISXK010000003.1 GCA_031270585.1 Clostridiales bacterium
TCGCCTCCTGCGTATCCTGCCACTCCCTGCGAAAGACCTTCGGCTACCACCTGTGGAAAAACGGAATATCCCCGGCCGTCATCATGGAGATATACAACCACTCAAATTTCGCCGTTACCCGCCGTTATCTTGGCGTCAGCCAGGATGACAAGGATGAAGCGTACCGGAAGCTCGCCAAGCTGATTTAGATACTACACCGTGCCTTATTATACCATATTTATTTCCAAAAAGCGATAGCGATTTTTTCGCGATTTCCCCTCCCCGCACACAATGCATTTAGGGCTTACACTCTCCTGCAATTTGCGCGGGCGTTTGACACCTTTATTACCCAACTCTACTTTGAAAAGCTTGAGATGGCTTATTTTTTGGCAAATTAATATTTTATATTACACGTTCCATTGTAATACTATATACTGTTTAGTGTCAAACAACGGAATATACTATAGATTATTTTAAGACGCAATCCGAACAATCCGGGATTCCATACCAGACGCTTATAAATCTTTATCTTTCCGAGTGCGCTACGCAAAAAAGCAGCCGCGAACAACGTGGCAGCAGTTCCGGAACAGGATTAACGGGGTTCATTCCATTCTGACTACAAGCACCGTCATATCATCATCCGCGTTTCGCTCGCGCGCGGCGTTTAAAAGCGCGCGAGCGGCCTCCTCACAGGTATTGGCGCCGCCCACGCAGCGTATGATTTCCTGCGCGATATCCCCGCCCAGCGCCTCCAGCGCGCCATCGGTCAGGAGTACCACGGCGTCGTTGCGCTTTAAGGCGGCCATGTTAACGGCCGGCGCCGCTTCATCCAGTATGCCTGCGGGCGGCGCCTCGGCATAGATGGTATGCACGCGCGCGTTTCTGAGCACAAAGCTTGGCGGCGCGCCAAATTTGATAAATTCCGCTTCGCCGTCGTTCAGATTTACATGCAAGGCGTCCACGGTCGCATACATATCCTGCTCTCCCAGCTTCACCAGCAGCCTGTTTACGCATTCCAGCGCGGTATCGCGCGTAAAGCCGGCCTCATAAAGCTTGATAAGCAGTTGAATGGCCTGCGCGCTTTGCTTTTGCGCATCCACGCCCGTGCCCATGCCGTCGCTTAGCGCGAACAGCGCCATGCCGCCCAAAAACCCCGTATACCCGGTTGAATCCCCACAGACATCACTGCCCTCCATGGGCAGCGACGCCGTGCCTGCCGCCGCTTTCAGCGCGCCGGCCTGCTCAAACTCCAGCACGCTTTGGCGCATCAGCGTTTGCGCGCGAAAGAGCCGCATGGGGCGCTCTACGGCGCGCGACACGATCTCCTCAACTGCGGCGGGTTCTATCTCAAAGGGCTGCGCGCGCAGCTCGATATACATGCCCGACTCATTGCGCTGCACCAGTGCGCCGCGCACGGGTATGCCCGCGCGCTCCAGATTGCGCCGCAGCGCTTCCGAGGCGTTTTCATCCGGCCAGGCTTCGCCCAGCATATCGCGCGACAGCGCGTGCATCACCCGCCCTATGCCATTGATCTGCCGGTGCGCAAACGCCTGCCGCGACTCCTGGTAAAAATAAAGCGCGCACTGCCTGTGGTAGGCATCCTGCTCCGCCGCCGCCGCCGCCGCAATCACGCCCGCGCGGTTGCATGTGCAATCGATGGGCTTTTGCGGCCTTGGCCGCCGCCCCATGGCATAGGAAGGCAGCATCGCCTCTATGGCGTTTAAGGTATCCTCCGGCATCTTCCAGCACGCGCTGCGGTGGCTGCAATCGCCACACAGGTTTTGCGCCGCCCGGCGCATACGCGCGCGCTCTTCATCCGCGTTATGCGTCCATTCCGGCTCCGTTTGGAAAAGCTCCGCCACACGCTCAACCGTGTTGGCGGTATTCGTCAGACCCCGCGCCGCGCGCGCCTGCATGCGCTTCAATACCGTTCTCGCGGTACGTTCATCCTTTGCCGACATATCCACCATAGCGCGCAGATACAGCAAGGCCCTTTTGGGCGGCAGCATGACCCCCAGTGCCGCCGGTATAGCGTTGACTAGGCCCACATAGTGCCCATTGACGCCGATATACCGCTCGGTTATGGCGCAGCACACCAAAAAGCCGCACGCGGCGCCCCACGCGCCGCCCACGCGGCGCAGCAGCACCGCGCACAGCGTACACACCGCCATATCCGTTAACAGCATGGGGCTGGCGCCTCCCCCCAGCACCAGCATGCCTCCCAGCGCGACCGCCGCCGCCACGGCGGGCATCCCCCTGGCATACGCTATAAACATGGCCGCCCAAACAACAATAACCACGCCCAAAGAAAACGCATATGCCCTTACATCGGATAACGCCAGCGCCAATGTGCCCAGCACAATGCACAACGCCACCTGCTCCTGCTCCGTCAGCCTTTTTCCCCCTTGTATGCCACAGACACCGTCCGTACTGTGGACACCGTCCATGCCGCGCACGCCGCGCAGCCCCTGCTGGTACGCCAGACAGAAAAGCAGCGTCAACGCGATCCCCGCGAGTCCCTGCAAAAACGCGTTTAGCCCACCGAGATAAAACAGTATCAGCGCGATTAGCTCGCACAATACCAGCAGCAGCAGTTTATCCGCCCGGCGCACCTTTTTTCGCGCCAGCTTGCAAATCAGCCTTGCGGCAATATAGAAGGCGCTGCGGCAAAGCGCCGCCAGCCCCGCCGGCAACGCAAAGAGCGCGCCGCATAGCGCGCCCGCCAGCGGGTAATACACGTTATAACCCGCCATATCCATCGCCACAAAAAGGGCCACGCCAAACGGCTGCAGCCCCTGAAAGATTTTAACGCGCCCAAAAAGAAGCGCCAGCGCAAACGACGCCGCCTCCACAAAAAAGGCGCGCCGGCGCATATATGGCAGTATGCTTTGTTTTAGCAGTATACGCGGGCTTTCCATAACGGCCCCCTCTATATAGAAAAGCCATCCGCCGCTTTTACTATATAAGTTTATACGCATATGAGCGTATATATACTGTACACGGCGCGGTATGTGAATATTGTCGCACGGGCGCCGGCCAGATGGGGTTTTTATCGACGGCGGCGTCCCTTAAAGTCCATAAATGTATAAAACCCGCCAGGATGCGGGTTATGCCTTTAAAACCCGGCATGCCGTTTGTGGGGAAAACCGGGGAAAACTGCTCTTCCCTTTTATAAAAGCCGCCGTTGCATACGATACGCATTTCGGTGTACAATACTATCGCCGCGCTAGATGGGGAGTTAGCGGTGCCCTGTACCTGCAACCCGCTACAGCAGGGTTGAATTCCATCCCCCGGCCGAGGCTTGTGGGGTACCGGTCCCGGTAAGGAGCGTTGAGTTTCGGGTCTTGCGCAATCGGCGCCTGTGAACCATGTCAGATCCTGACGGAAGCAGCATTAAGCGGGAGAGCCGGTGTGCCGCAAGGACGCCTGAGAGGAGCCGCCTGCCGGGGTGCCGCCCGGAAGTTTTTGGTCAAAGGATGGTGCGCGGCAAACAAAAAAACGATGCGGGCGCGTCGTTTTTTTGTTTGTATGTATGGGGCGCGCCTATACCGCGTTTTCGCTGCGGGCGCGTCGTCTACAGCAAATACGCGTACGCGCCGCAGAGCGCGCGCAGTAGCAGCTCTATCTCTTTTGGCAGGCCGGTTTCCTCTCCCATCAGGTCAATATCGCGGGTTTGGCCGGCAAAGCGCACGCGAAAGCGCTTCTCCTCCCGGTGCAAAAAGCCTTCGTTTTCGCTATCGGCAAATCCCGTCTCATCGTGAAAGAGCGTAGGCTTATGCAGATACGGCGCGCCGTCATACGGGCAAAATACAGCGCAATTGCCGCATTCGTTGCAGCTTCCGTCTATATGCAGTATCTGCCGCTCATCAAGCCCCGGCGCCTCTATGGCGACGTTGGCGCGGTTGGGGCACACCTGCACGCACAATTCGCAGGAGATGTCGCAATACAAACAACGGCCGGCCTCCGTTACGGCGTCGCCGTATTCCTCCAGATGCCCGCATTTATTCCGGCATTCGCCGGGGCGGTTCGGCGCATACGCCGGTAAATCGGGCGCATCCCCCGCGCCCAGTATATCATCCGCAACGCGCCTGGCATCGGCAATGGCTTCCACCACGGTGGCGGGGCCGCGCACGGCGTCGCCCACCACATATACGCCATCCAAGTTTGTGCGCAGGCTTTCGGCGTCGGTTAGCGGCATACCGTCTTCGCCCAGCGCAACGCCGTTAGCGGTAAATACCGTATCATCCACCCGGCAGCCCACGGCGGCAATCAAGAAATCGCAGGGCAACGCCACGGTTTCACCCGTCGGTAACGGGGCGCGCCTGCCTTTTTCATCCGGCGCGCCAAGCGCCATCACGTCGCAGGCAAGCAGGCCGTCCTTCACGCCCAGCGGGCTCAACAGCTCCGAAAAGAGAATCCCTTCGCGCTCACACAACTCCAGCTCTTCTTCGTCCGCCGGCATGTATTTTTTTGTGCGGCGGTATACGATGCGCACGCTTTCCACCCCGGCAAGCCTTTTAGCGGCCCGCGCCGCGTCCATGGCGGTATTGCCGCCACCCACCACACACACGTGTTTTACATTTTCGCCACCCGCGCTACCGGCGTTGCCGGGGCTATCGGGAGCGTTGTTCTTGCATTCTTCCAAAAAGGAAAGCGCGTTTACGGCCTCGCCGCAGCGCAGCTTTAATACGCCGGGCGCCCACGCGCCAACGGCGATGATCACATACGCATAGCCCATGGCTTTTAGCGCGTCGATAGCAGGCGCCGGCCTGCCCAGCTCAAACTGCACGCCCATGCGCTCCACCAATTGCACATCCCTGTCAACGCTATGGTGCGATACACGAAACGCGGGTATGACATAGCGCACAACGCCGCCCAAGCGCCGGCGCTTTTCAAACAGCGTTACGGGCATGCCCGAGCGTCCCAAAAAATACGCCGCGCTAAGCCCGGCCGGTCCGCCGCCAATCACAGCAGCGCGCTTGCCGCTCGTCATCACAGGCGTATCCACATCGCCCAATAGCGCCTCATACCCGCCGCGCGCGGCTTCCAGTTTGGCGCTGCGTATGCGTATGGGTTCCTCATAATAGCCACGCCGGCATTTATCCATGCAGCGGTGCGGGCATATGCTGCCGGTGATAAACGGCAGCGGGTTTTTTTCAGTGATCACGCGCAGCGCCTTCGCGTACTTGCCCCGCCCCACCAGCGATACGTATTCGGGTATATCCTGGCCTATGGGGCAGCCGGATTTGCACGGCGCCGTAAAACAGCGCGTAAACGGCAGCGGCCCGCCGATCTTTTTGGATGGGATATCCTTTGTGGGTTTGCGGTAACGCGAATCCTGACAGGCAATCCCGGAAAGCTGTTGCACGCGCGCGACGGAGATACCCTTGTGGCCTGCGTACCCGGCGGGCTCAAACATGTTGGCCAACTGGTAAAGCCTATCATATCCGCCGGGCTTTAAAAGCGTGGTGGCCATCGTGACGGGCCATATACCGGCCAGGTAAAGCTCTTTTAAGTTAAAGGCGTCCGCCCCGCCCGAAAAGGATAGGCGCAGCCTGCCGTCAAACGCCCGGGAGAACCTGTCCGCCATCTTTATAGTGAGCGGGTAGAGCGCCCTGCCGCTCATATACATCTCTTCGCTTGGCAGCTCGCCGCGCGTCACATCCACCGGGAAGGTATTGGAAAGCTTCAACCCAAACCGCAGCCGCATGCCGCAGGCCAGCTCCATCAGGCGTGTAAACATGGGCACGGCGTCCTGAAATTGCAGATCCTCGTTAAAATGGCGCTCGCCAAAGGCGATATAGCCGTACCCCAGCGCGTCAAGCGTTGCGCGCGCCGTTTTGTAGCCCAGTATGGTGGGGTTGCATTTTACAAACGTGTGCAGCTTCTTTGTTTCGATCAAATACGCGGCAATGCGCTCGATCTCCTGCGGGGGGCAGCCATGCAGCGTGGATAACGTGATGGAAGAACACACCCCGCCGCCAATGCCCTCTATATACCCGGCGTTTACGCGCTCAAACAGCCGCAGGTTATGAAGCGCCCACTCGCGGCATTCATGAAAAACGGGCAGCGCCGCAGCGTCCTTCATGCCCTCGATAAACCCGTCTATTTTGGGGGATGTGATACCTGCGTAATCATACCCCACGCTCATGTTGAATACGAAGCCGTCCGCGCCGCCCAGTTCCAGCTCGCGCGACAGCAGCTTACAGATAAAATAGGCTTTTACGTATTCATCCAGCGCCTGATCCACCGTAAGCTCGGTAGACCATTCGCAGTTATACCCTTCGTCCGCAGCCAGTATGCAGGGTTTTGGCACGCATTTTCTCAACTCCTCGCCATCCATCACCTGCACGGTTTTCAATTCAAAAAAGCGCGCCCCGGCGATATACGCGGCCACGATATTCTGCGCCAGCTGCGTGTGCGGCCCCGCCGCCGGGCCAAACGGCGTTTCAATGTGCCCGTTAAAAAGCGGCAGCATATACTCCCTGGGCGCGTGGTAACGGTGTTCCACACCCAGTATGGCCCCGCCTCGCGCGTGCTCCGCCAGTATCCGGTTCATCAGGCCCGCAAAGGGGATGGGCGTCATTTTATCCGACATGGGCGTTTCCTCCTGTAAAAATACAATTTCGCGTCCTGCCAACCGCGTAGCTTACCCATTCAGGCTGCCCCAGAGCTTTTTGGCCGTTTCAAGGGTTTTTGCGTTGATCTCTTCTTCGTCGCAGCAGAGGATGGTTCTATCCTTCATGGCGATTTTGCCGTCTATCACGGTATGGACGCAGCCCTTGCCGCTAAAGCCGAACAGTATGTGCCCGTCTGCGTTGTCGGCGCCAAAGGGCGTAAAGGGCTTGTAATCAAACACGGCGATATCCGCAGCGGCGCCGGGCGCGAGCACGCCAAGCGGGGTGGTAAAGGCGCGCGCGCCGATTTTGGCGTTGTTATAAAAAAG
Source organism: Clostridiales bacterium (assembly GCA_031270585.1). Taxonomy (GTDB): domain Bacteria; phylum Bacillota; class Clostridia; order Christensenellales; family CAG-138; genus JAISXK01. The sequence continues at coordinate 6,926 of JAISXK010000003.1, forward strand.
CATTTGCATGACCTCCCTCCAGCCCACGTTTGGCATCATGGCATTGTGCCGCTGTATCAGAAGGGCGACTTTTAAGCTTTCCAGCATATCGTGCGTATAGGCGTCGGTGCCAAGGCCCACGAGTATTTGTCTATCCATCAACTGCAGTACGGGCGAGCAGCCCACGGCGTTGCCCATGTTGCTTTCCGGGTTGTTTACCACCATGGTATCGGTAGCCTTTAAAAGCTCCATCTCGCCGGGGCTCAGGTGGATGCAATGCCCGGCGATCGTGCGTTTCCCCAATATGCCCATATCGTGCAAGCGGTTTACCGTGCGTTTTGCATACCTGTCCAGGCTATCGTATACGTCGTTCATCCCCTCCGCCACGTGGATGTGGAAGCCGATATCCGCAGGCTTATGCTTGAAGCAAAGTTCCAGCGTTTCGTCGGATAGCGTGAAAGCCGCGTGCAGACCGAACATGGCCTTGATCATATCGGAATTTTGCGCTTTGGCGTGTTTGATAAATTCTGCGTTTTCGCGTATGGCGGCGTCGCGCTTCTCTTTGCCGTCCCTATCCGAAACTTCATAACAAAGACACGTGCGGTAATGCATCGCCCTGGCGACATCCGCGATTTCAAATAAGCTACCCTCTATCGCCCCATAGCCGGCGTGGTGGTCGTATAGCGTGGTAACGCCGTTTTTGATGCTGTCGATATACGTTTGCGAGGCGCTGCAGCGCGTGCCCGCAAGCGTCAGGCGGCGGTCTATCGCCCACCACATACCGTCCAGCACCTCATAAAAGTTGACGGGGTTATACCCCTTGATGGAAAGGCCCCGTGAAAGCGCGCTGTAGATATGGCTGTGGGCGTTGATTAGCCCCGGCATGATCACCCCGCCACCGGCGTCCAAAAATTCCGCTTCGGGGTACATTTGTTTTAACGCGGCGGTTTTGCCGATTTCCACAATCACGCCGCCGTCACAGCAAACGGCGCCGTTTTCATGATAGGTGTTGCGCTCGTCCCGCGTGAGCAGCCTGCCATTGCCTATGATAAGCATATTTACGCCCCTCCGTTACTTTTGGTATGATGTTCTTGTCGTCCGTGCGTGTTTTGGTGATTTAAATAAAGAAAATTCGTGGTATTATACCATTTAAGCCCCCCGCCGGGCAATACAACAGCAAAAAATATTTTAGAGGGCAATAAAAAATGTTTGCTACGGAATGGACGCTTGGCGCCGCCGCCGCCCATGAAGCGCTGGATATCAGAAGGCAGGTCTTTACAGGCGAGCTTGGCCGCCCTGCGGGCGACGTGTTTGACGCTTATGATATATACGCCGCGCACCTCCTGATCCGTCAGGATGGGGCACCTATAGCCTCCGCCAGGCTATATGCGATAGAGGGCGGCCTTTGCGCCAGCCATATATGCGTGCTTGAGGGCTACCGCAGGCAACGCTACGGCGATTTGGCTTTTCGCGCAATCATGAACAGGGCCGCGCGCATGCGCGCCCCGCTGCTTGAAATCGCGGCGGATCAAGCCTATATATCCTATTTTTTAAAATTCGGGTTTTGCCCGGCCGGGGAAGTTACGCGGGGCGCTGCGCTGATGCGGGTCGATCCCGCAGCCATTGTGTGGGCGCGGCCCTGTAAGGGGGGTTGAACCGCGCATGTTTATGACCATTCCTTTTTGCGAAAGGCAGAAAATTGTCTGTTGGGTTCAAACTTATTCCTGAAAAAGCACGGCGCTCTCCAACCGCCGCCTGATGGTCTCGTGATCCCGGCAGCCTTTTGCGCACAGCTCGCGTATGGCCGTTTGGATATTGCGTATGGCGTCCTCATACAGTATGGCGATATCGCCATATGCGCACAACACATCCGAAAGACGCGCCAATATGGCGTCGCGCCCGCTCTCGCGGGTTTCTTCGGGATACGCGCCATAAAGCGTTTCATCTTCAAACCTGGCGCAATACAGGCCTATAAAATTGCTGTAGGCGTCGATATTGTTTCCTTGCTCCAGCGCGAAGAGCATGCGGAAAAACAGATTGATATCGTAATTGAGGTTAAACTGCCGGGAAAGTCCACAGCCCACCGCGTTGCGGAAGGGATTATCGGAATGGTAGGCGCCGCCAAGTTCGATCATCTCATCAAATACGATATCTTCCATGGCCGCCCGGCGCACATGGCTTAGCATTTCGTTCACGGCGTCGCCCGCCTGGCGCGTCTTATGAAAGCGGCCGGCGAGGTAGCGCGCAAGCGTATCGCACGCGCTTGAAAGCCGCAGCGAATACCCCATCTGGTTGCGCATGCGCAGCGCAAACGCGTCGGACAAGGCTTTTGCTACGACGGGCTGTATGTTTAAGTACTCTTCGCCCGCAAGCTGCGACGCGTACAGGTGATCGTATATCAATTGCAGGTTGCCGTCGATCTGCCTGAGGCTGTCGTAATTGGCATAGAGCAGCTTTTTGATAAACTCGTTCATCGGCACATAGCTGTTGTTTTTGTAAATTAACTCGTGCTCAATCTCCGCCCAGAACACGTGCACCAAAGATTTGATCTGCAGTTCAAACGGCGCCGAAACGCCGTTTTTATGGTAAATTCCATCAATACGGTATATGGCAAGGCCGTTGCGCTGCCCCTGCGGCTGCCGCGCCGAAAGCAAAAAACGTATGTTTTGGTGGCCGGGTATGCTGTACATGCCGTCGCTATGCGGCTGCGTACAGGCTTCGCACAGCAGAGTATAGAGCAATTTTTCTTCGCGCATGAAACGGCATTCCGCGCGGACGCCTATGAGATCGCTTAGATTGTTCAATAAATCATAGTTCGTATCATACTGCAGATAGAGTTTTTTGCGCAGTATTTTTTCGCGGAAACTCTTTTCGCTTTTTACGCGAACGTGCACGCCCAGAAGCGCGTCGCCGTGCAATATATCCTTTATGAGATTTTGCAGGTCAATGGCACAGCTTTGATAATACGCGCGCCGGCGGTCTAATAGCGCGATGGTATCGTCGATCACATCAAACAATTGCAGGCGCATGGTTCCTCCGGATAGATGGGAATGAAAACGTTTGATACTCCGTATATCATCATATGCGCGTTTTCGCGCGCTTTCAACGGCGTTGATGTTAAGGGAATGTGAATATATTATGCCGCGCCCCAGAACTATATTTGCCGCCGCTTTATCCGCCGGGCATTTTTGCGCGGCTTTCATGCTTTGCCGACGCCCAGCCGTTCCTTGCATATTGGGCGGGCTTGCATTACACTAAAAACATGGCGACAGACGAAAACGCGGCCGAGCGCCGCTATGTAACCCTAAGACCGCGGCTGCAGGCCGCAGCGTCTTTGCTGAACGCAGCCGATACCCTGGCGGATATCGGCTGCGACCATGGCAAGCTTGGCATAGCCCTTTTGCAGCGCGGCCTTATTGCAAGCGTGATCGGCACGGATATCAGCGAAGCGTCTCTGATGAAAGCGCAGCAGCTACGCGGCTACGCGGGGCTAACAGACGCCATGCGGCTGCGCCAGGGCGACGGGCTTGCCTGTATCGCCCCCCATGAGGCGGACGCTCTTAGTATATGCGGCATGGGCGGCGCGTTGATCGCCCGAATCATAGCAGGCGCGGCCATACCGCTTCAGGGCGCGCGTTATGCGGTTTTACAGCCTATGCGCGGTGCGGAAGAGCTCAGGCAATACCTGTTTGAAAACGGTTTTTTGATAGAAACCGA